>JBIKXP010000242.1:0-4539 GCA_044355685.1 Phycisphaerales bacterium | reverse complement strand
CCATCGAGGCGAGCATGAGCGTCAGAGACATGCAGGGAAGCGTAGCGAATGGGCGTAGGGTCGGTCCTTCCACTTGATTCGTCCTCGCTGCGTCGTCACACTCTGACCCGATGTTCCGCGCCACGATCGCTTCTTCCCTCGCCCTCCCCGCTCTCATGTCAGGTTCGATCGCGGCCACCGCGTTGGCCGCCCCGCAGGAGAAGACGCACTTCACCTATCTCTGGCACATGGAGCAGCCGATCTACTGGCCCGACCGGCAGCCGGGGACGCTCCGCTATGAGCGCGCGTGGCAATCAATCCTCCGTAAGGATGCGGGTGCCACAAACCCGGAGAACGATCTCCGCGGGATCTTCGGCCTTCCCGACCGCGTGGCCGCGTACCAGTCCCGTCCACGCGACACGGTGTCGGCGATTTCGTGGGCAAGCGAGGCAGGCGCGCAGGTGTCCTTCTCCGGCGGACTCATCGCAAACATCCAGAGCTTCGCGGAAGCCGGCGGCCAGCTGGGATACGGCACGAACTGGTTCAGTCCGTGGCGCGAGTCGCGCAACTGGCAGACGAGCGCCGCCGGCGCGAACAAGCCGCGCATGGACATCGTGCAGTTCTCGTTCCACCACGCGCTCCTTCCGCTGATCGACGGCGATGCGATCCGCAAGGAGCTCGCGCTCTACAAGGAGATCTATCCGCAGACGTGGGGCACGACGCCGGCGCAGTCGCGCGGCTTCTTCCCAAGCGAAATGGCCTTCTCGACGCGGTTGATCCCGTATCTCGCCGAAGCCGGCATCGACTGGACGTTCGTGTCGGGCGAGAAGATCTCGCGCGCCTGCGCTGATTTTCCCGTGGTCTTCGGATCGGGCGGCATCAACTGCGATCCGCCGAACAAGGCCGACCAGATCAACCCTGCGCAGACCAACTACCGGCGCATCTCGATCTCGCGCGGCTGCGCGCCGGCGGAGGCCGTGCCGTTCGCATTCACGCCGCATCGCGCGAAGTACGTGAACCCGGAGACGGGCGCCGAGAGCTTCATCACGGTCGTGCCGTGCTCGCAGCACCTCGGCTGGCTCGATGGCTACAACCCGATGAGCGTCGGCGAACTCACGGCGCTCGACCCGTTCGCGAATCCGCAGCGGCCGATGCTGGTCGTCCTCGCGCACGATGGCGACAACGCATGGGGCGGCGGCTACTCGTACTACATGGAAGCCGTGCCGAACTTCGTGTCGACCGCGAATGCACAGGGCTACCGTGCGACCGTCGTCGAGAAGTACCTCGCCGATCATCCGGTTCCCGCGGGCGACGTCATCCACGTCGAGGACGGCGCGTGGGTGAACGCGGACGGATGCTTCGGGAGCCCGCAGTTCTTGAACTGGAACTGGCCACCGACCATGCCGAATGGGCAGATCGACGTCGCGAATGGCTGGGCGGAGGACATCCGCAACTGGGCGGTCATCACGGCGGCGCAGAACTTCGTGTCGACGGCCGAAGCGATCCACGCCGCGCAAGGCCTGCCCACGCGCAATGCGCAGATCCTCGCGCCGACCGCGGCAAGCCGCGCGAGCGAGCGCGCGTGGCACTTCTATCTGGGCGCGCTGAATTCCGGCTACATGTACTACGGCACATCGCTTGACATGGAAGTCAAGCCGACCGTCGCATGCAACGAGGCGATTCTCGAGGCGCAGAGCGTGATCGGCGCGGCTGCGCCCGCCGCCGACACCGTCGCGCCGACCGTGTGGATTCCCCAGCGGTTCCCGTGGAACCCTGGCTCGGTGAACTTCGGCCCGATGTACGGCTACCAGCAGTCCATCTCGAATGGCGACTTCACGGTGTGGACCTTCGTGCACGACGTGTCGGGCACGCAGGGCGCGGTGCTGAAGTACCGCATCGACGCAGATGGTGCGAATCCACTCTCGTCAAACGAGAACGAGACGTTCGCAGGCGGTGCGGGCGTTGGCGCGTGGCAGACGATTCCGATGACGCGGCGCGCGTTTCCGGCAGGAAACGTCTTCAACAACCCCGGCATCAACTTCACCGAGATGCCGGCGGCGATCGCCGACCAGTGGCACGCGCAGGTGAACGGGATCCGCTCGAAGCTGGTCGACTACTACGTCGAGGCGACCGACGCGCGCGGCAACGTGCGCAAGAGTCCGATCCAGCATGTGTGGGTCGGCGACGGCAACGGTGCCGGTGGTGGCGGCGGTGGCGGCGGTGGCGGCGGCGACGTGGTGGCGGTGACGCCCGATTCGCTTGTGGCGGGATCGAGCGCGACGGTGTCGTACAACCCGGCGGGACGTCCGCTCGCGGGCGCCGCGACGGTGAGGCTCCACTACGGATACAACGATTGGTCGATCGTCGCGAGCCCGGACGCGACGATGTCGTGGAACACGAAGACGCAGCGATGGACGGCGACGGTGCCGCTTGTCGCAAGCGCCAACCAGTTCGACTTCGTCTTCACGAACGGCACGGGAACGTGGGACAACAACGGCGGCAACGACTGGCACTATCCGGTGACGGGCACGCAGGAATCGGATGAGTGGACGCTCGATGGGGTGCGCGACACCGACGCATTCGAGATCGCTTCGAATGCGGCGGGCACGCGGCGGCTCTGGGCCGGAATCAAGGGCAGCACGCTGTATGTCGCGAGTGAAGATACGGGCGAAGGCGACGATGTCTTCGTCTTCGTGGCGTCGCCGGTGGGTGCGCTGCGCGCGGCGCCGTGGTCGAAGGGCGGGCAGGTCGCGTCGTGGAGCGCGTTCCTTGCCGATGAGAACGACAACGACTACGAGGGCTGGTTCAACCAGCTCGGAAGCTCTCTCTCGGGCGGAGCGGCGCCCGCGGCGGCGACAGGGCCGAACGGAGGCGTCGTCGAGGGAACGGTCGACCTCGCGGGGCTCTTCGGGACGGCACCGGTGCAGCTCTCGTTCGCAGTCGGGCCGTATGGCACGCTGAACGGCGGCGGGCTGCGGTCGGCGTTGCAAGCGCCTGCAAGCGTGAATGGGAACACGACGCTGGACGCGTTCGAGTACGCGACGGTCGCGGCGTGCAGCATCACCGTGATTGCGGGCGGTGGCAATGCGTGCTGCCCGGCGGACATCGATCGCGATGGCGCAGTCGGCTCGAGCGATCTCGGCCAGCTGCTTTCGGCGTGGGGCACGAACAGCGCGGCGGCCGACCTCGATCGCGATGGCAGCGTCGGCTCGAGCGATCTCGGCATCCTGCTCTCGAGCTGGGGCGGTTGCTGACGGGCACGGGGGAATCGCGTGGCTACACCGTGCGGTCGACCGAGGCGGTGCGCGCCTCTCAGGGCGCGAAGCGCGGCCCTCACCGTCCCGCGGAGTCGCGCGCGAGGTAGACCGTCTGCGACGGGAACGCGAAACCACTGCCGTTGCGCGCCACGATCTCCATGAATCCAAGGTTCAGGCGCTCGAGCGTGTCGCGATAGACGGCGGCGTCCTCGGTCTTGATGAGCGCCTTGATGTCGACGTCGAGCGACGAGTTGTTAAAGACGAGGAAGTGGACCCGCACCGACTCGCGGTCGACCATCGCGTCGTTCTCGAGCAGGTTGCGGATGTCGCCGACGATCCCGCGCATCTGCGCGGCGGTCGTCTCGTAGCGCAGGCCGAGCACAGCGCTCAGTCGAAATGCGTCGCGCTCGCTCATCTTCTCGACGCGCGACTGCGCGAGGTCGCTGTTGGCGACGACGAGGAGCGTCCGATCGAGCGTGCGCACCTGCGTCGAGCGGATGCCGATGCGCTCGACCGTGCCGACGGTGCCGCCGATGTTGACGGTGTCGCCCGGCTTCAGCACGCGGTCGGCCAGCACCGACGCGCCGCCGAAGAGGTTCCCGAGCGTCTGCTGCGACGCGAGGGCGAGCGCCGCGGTGCCGATGCCGAGGCCGGCGATGACCGCGGAAAGGTCGAGCCCGAAGATCTGGAGCGCGGCGGATGCACCGAGGAGGTAGACGAGCGCCGCTGCGATGATGCGGCCGATCTTGACGATGCCCACCGCCTCGGAGACGCCGCGCTCGAGGAGCTTCTGCTCGAGGATCACGCTCATCGCGCGAATCCAGCGCACCACGGCCCAGGCGATCACAAACACAGATGCGGCGCGCAGGCCAAGCGAGAGATTCTCGCGCGCAGGAATGCTGAGGACGAGGAGCCCCTCCGTCATGCGCATGGCGATGAACGAGAGGAGAAAGCCGATCGGCGTCGCGATCGCGCTGATCGAGGTGGCGACCGCGCCGAGGCCATGCTGCGCGCCCATGGTTGCGCCGCTCCGAAGGATGCGCGAGACGGACATGCCCGCAAGCACGCCGAGGATCGCGATGGCGGCAAGGCCGATCCACTGCCAGAGCTCGATCTCGGCAAGCCGTACGTCGGTGAAGAACGAGGGCAGCGCGGTGATCCACCACGAGCCGATGCCGCGCGCGACGGTGGGCACCGCAGCGACGGTTTCCGGTGCGAAGTACCACTCGTCGCGCAGGCGGACGAGCTTGACCTCGAGCACGCCTTCATCGGTCACGACTTCGCCGAGCGAGACGCGGCCACG
>JBIKXP010000241.1:0-4572 GCA_044355685.1 Phycisphaerales bacterium | reverse complement strand
CGGCCCGAGCGGCAGCATCGGCGACCCCGACGAGGAGCCTGAGCGCCCGACCGAGGAAGAGCGCGCGCAGACGCTGATCGACCTCATTCAGTCGGAGTGCGAGCCCGAGATCTGGCTCGACGGCGATACCGCGTCCATCCGCTTCTACCAAGGCGTGCTCATCATCCGCGCACCGGACTTTGTGCATCGCCAGATCGATGGATACCCGTTCCGGCCGCAGCGTCCCCGCACGTCAGGCATCGCGGGCGCACCGGGCAATGCGGCGCAGTCGAATGCCGCTGGCGGCGCGGACTGGGCGGGGCGGGTCGTCGCGATCGAGCGCCGATACGTGACCTTCACCGCCAACTTCTCGAACGTCGAGGTCATCCGCTTCGACAGCACCGAAGTGCGCGGCGCGGCCGGCTCGACCCGCTGACGACCGCAATCGCGGCCCCCGCAACCGGACTTGAGACCGGCGTCATCGCCGCCACGTGCGCGGCGGTGTTACCCTTGGCCCCCACGGATGGGCCAGTTTCGCAAGGATTCCGCGCTTCGCTCTGATCTCCACGCCTGCACGGGCGATGGCATGACGTACTCGTTCATGGTGGGAACGGGCGAGACGTACTTCGCCGCGTTCGCGGTGGCGCTTGGCTCGAGCGACAAGGTGGCTGGCCTCGTGGCCGCCGTCCCACCGCTCGTGGGCGCGACGCTGCAGCTGTTTGCCCCGATTCTCGCGCAGCGGGTGAAGAGCCCTTCGCGGTGGATCCAGGCCTGCGCGATCCTGCAGGTCGCGAGCTTCGTTCCCATGATCGTGGGCGCACTGATCGGCGTCCTTCCGATGTGGATCCTCTTTCTCGCGGCCGGCATCTACTGGACCGCAGCGCTCGGCGCGGGTGGCGTCTGGAACACCTGGGTCGGCCTGTGCTTCCCCGCCACGATCCGAGCCCGCTACTTCGGGATCCGCAGCAGGCTGTGCCAGGCGACGCTTCTCGCGGCGCTGATTGCCGCCGGAGTGATTCTGCAGACGACCCACGGGACTTCGTGGGCGCTCGCCGGATTTGCGGCGCTCTTCGCGATGGCCGCCGCCGCACGCGCCGCGAGCATTCCCTACCTCAAGCGCCAGCGCGATCCGGTGGAGTGGCCCGAGCACCGCGGCGTGCCGGTGTGGCACTTCTTCACCGCGTTCTGGCATCGCGCCGACGCGCGGCTCCTTGCGCTTCTCATCACGATGCAGGTCGCGGTGCAGATGGGGCAGCCCTTCCTGAACCCCTACCTTCTCAAGCAGCTCGATGTCTCGCCCGCGCTCTACCTCGGCTTGATCGCAGCGGGCTTCGCCGCGAAGAGCATCGCCCTGCCCTTCCTGGGGATGTACGCGAAGTCACGCGGTGCACGCAGCCTGCTTGCGATCGGTGCCATCGGCACGGCGCTCATGATCCTTCCGTGGATCTGGGTGCAGTGGGTTCCGGGCATGTTCGCGATCCAGGCGCTCAGCGGCGTCCTGCAGGGCGCGTGGGAGCTCGCTGCGTTCCTCCTCTTCCTCGAGACGATTCCATCGGAGGAGCGCACCAGCGTGATGACGGGCTACTTCTTCCTCAGCTCCCTCGCGATGGCCGCCGGATCGCTCGTCGGCGCTGCGATCCTCGGCGACAGCCCGACTCCGACGACCTACGCGCTCGTCTTCGCAATCTCGACGGGCGCGCGGCTTGCGGCGCTTGTCCTGCTCCCCTTCGTCCACGTCGAGGTGCTGCGGGCGATTCCCCTCGTCTCGTCGACGCTCGCGGTGCGTCTCAACGCAGGCTCCATCGAGGCCCCGATTCCGGATTCGATCGAAGAGCGCGGTTCACGTCGATGACCGCGCCAGAGGCCCCGAGCGATGCGCACTGAACTCCAACCGACGAGCCGGGATCCCGTGCTGCTCTCCGCAGCCGCGGTCGGCCTCGCGTGCCTCGCGCTCTCGCTCGTGCCGACGGCGACCTACGCCGAGGCATTCGCGCACCCGTCTCGGGTGGCGCGCATCGGCGGCGCGATTCCCACCGCGACCATGCGTGGCGCGGAGTTCTTCCGCATCGCGCTCGCCGTGGGCGGCGTAGCGATTCCGCTGCTCGTCTGGTGGGTTGGATCGCTGTGCGCTCGCGCAGCCGGCCCGAAGCGCGCGGCCGTCGACGCCGGCACGTTGCCCGGCATGCCGGTGACGCGCGGCGATTGGCTCGCGCTCGGCGCGATCATCGCGCTTGGAGCGATCGTGCGCATCACGCTTGCGACGCAGAGCCTCTGGTACGACGAGATCTCGGCGCTGCTCTCCTTCGCGCTCGAGGGTCCGGGCGTCGCGTTCGGGTCCTACGCGGTTCCCACGAACCATGTGCCCATGACGCTCTCCGTGTGGCTCTCCGTCACGCTCCTCGGCTCGGTCGGAGAGCTTGCGGTGCGGTTGCCGGCGATCATCGCGGGAATCGCCACGATTCCAGCTGCGTTCGCCTTGGGACGGGTGCTGCGCGACGAGCGACTCGGGAAGACGCTTGCGTTCATCGCCGCCATCGCACCGATCGCGGTCCTCGAGAGCGTCGAGGCACGCGGCTACGCGTTCGTGATCCTCGGGGCGACGGTCGCGGCGCTCGCCTTGGCGCGGGCGGCGCGGACGGGCGCTCGCCGGGAGTACCTCGTGTTCGCGCTGGC
Organism: Phycisphaerales bacterium; assembly: GCA_044355685.1. Lineage (GTDB taxonomy): Bacteria > Planctomycetota > Phycisphaerae > Phycisphaerales > SM1A02 > QWPT01. The sequence goes on along the minus strand of JBIKXP010000241.1, from coordinate 1,920 downwards.
GACGGCTTTCGCGGCGTGGGCGCATCCGGTCGCGATCCTGCTGCCGTTCGCGGCCGGCCTCGTCGGACTCGTGCGCGACCGGCGGCTCGCGGCGGCAGCGCTGATCGCCGGCATCCTGGCGGCGGTCTTGCTTTCCCCGCTCCTGGGCGACGTCCTCGCGACGCGGCAAGACTACGTCCGCACCGACGCCGCCCAGCCAAGCGTCTTCTCGCGCGAGGGCTACGAGGCGCTCACCGGACTCACGCTCTCGTGGAGCCGGTGGTTCGCGACGGCCGCGCCATTCCTCTCGGCGCTCGCCATCGTCGGCATCACGATGGTCATCCGCGCGCGCGACGAGGCGACGACGCGCGCGCGACGCGTGCTCCTTCCATTTGCGCTCGCGCTCGCCCTCGCGCTCGTGCTGCCTCCGATTCTCGGCGCGTGGACCTACGCGCGCTTCACGCTCTTCGCGCTGCCGATCGGCCTTGTCGCCGTCGCGTTCGCACTCGAGGGAGCCGCGCGACGCACAGGCCGCGCTCCAGTCCGCGCGATCCTGATCGGAGCGATCGCACTCGATGCGCTGCTGTCGCTTGGCTTCTATCGCGTCAAGCAGCCGATCCGCGATGCGGTCGAGATCGTCGCCGCGCAGCGCGCCGAGCGCGATCAGGTCGCGACCATCGGCCTGCCCGACAACGCCGTCGCGTTCTACGCGCGGCAGTTCGGATTCGACGCGGCTCCGACCGGATTCCTCGGGAAGGATCTCGCGGCGGTCGTCGAACGCACCCGCCCGGAGTTCGTCGTCGTGCTCTATCCAGACCGGCTCGCGCCTGAGACGTTCGCGACGCTCGACGCCGGGTTCGACCGAACCCATCGGCTCGAGGGCTGGGCCGATTGGGGCCACGGCGATGTCGAGATCTGGCGGCGGCCGCGCGTCACGCGGTGATTCGCGCGCGGTGATTCGCGCTCGCACCCGCGCCAAGGTCAGCCGGCGAGCAGCGTGGCGATGTCGCGATCTGCACCCGCGAAACGCATGCGCGCCATCGCGGCGTCGAGCCGCTCGCGCAGTGGGAAATCGGCGCGATGCGCCGCGAAATAGGCGAGCACGGCCCGGCCGACGTCAGCGGGCGTTCGGCTGCCATCGGGGCAGAAGACGTTGTAATCGGCCCAGGAGAGCCGGAGCTCGTGGAGGGTCGAGCCCTCGGGCGCGTCGATCGACGCGTGCCAGATCCAAGCCTGCTCGGCTTCCCGCTCGGCGCCGAGACGGATCGTGGGTTGGCGCTCGTCCGGCTGCATCCCGAGAGGATACCATCGCACCCCCGCGTCCCCTGCGCGGGAGGCCTTCTCCATGCCCCTCGGATTCTTCCTCGAGATCTTCCGCCTCGGCATCCGCAACCTGCGGCTTCACAAGCTGCGGTCGACGCTGACCAGCCTCGGCATCATCCTCGGCGTGGCGGCCGTGATCGTCGTGGTGGCGGTCGGCGAGGGCAACAAGATCGGCGCGCTGCGCGAGGTCGCGGCGCTCGGTGCGACCAACATCATCATCCGCTCTTCGAAGCCCCCGGAGGCATCGAACTCGGGGCAGGCACGCACCTTCTTCGTGGCGTACGGCCTGCTGCGCCAGGACCTGCGCCGACTCAAGACGGCGCTTCCAGACGCGGTCGCCGTGGTGCCGCTGAAGGCGGTCGGCTCCGACGTCTCGTATGAGAACCAGCGGATCACGAGCCAGGTCTATGGCACGACTCCCGAACTCCTCGAGGTGGCCCGGCTTCGCCTCGAGCCGCGCAGCCGCTACCTGAGCGACGAAGACCTCGCTTCGCGCGCACCCGTCTGCGTGATCGGCAGCGAGGTTGCCAAGCAGTTCTTCCGGCTGCGCGATCCGATGGGCGCGACGATCAAGGTCGACAACACGGTGTTCCGCGTGATCGGCGTGCTCGAGCCCGT
>JBIKXP010000002.1:0-47955 GCA_044355685.1 Phycisphaerales bacterium | reverse complement strand
ACGTGATCGACGAACTCCGCACCTTTGGCCTGCTTGCCACGCACAAGCTGATCGTGGTCGACAAGGCCGACCAGTTCGTGGCGGGCGAGGAGGCGCGCCGCGCGCTCGAGCGCTATGCCGAGAGCCCAATGCAGGAGGCGACGCTCGTCCTGCGGGCGGAGGCGTGGCGGCCTGGCAACCTCGACAAGCTCGTGGCGAAGGTCGGAACGGTGCTGAAGTGCGAGCCGCCCGACGACGCGGTCGCGTCCGAGTGGTGCGCGCGGCGCGCCGAGAAGGCGCATGGCGTCACGATCGGCGACGACGCGATCCAAGCGCTTGTTTCCCGCGTCGGCAGCGACCTCGCGCGGCTTGATACCGAGTTGGCGAAGTTCGGCGCCTATCTTGCGACAGAGCCGGAGGGCTCGCGCATCGTCACGAAGGCGCTGGTGACGGCGCTCACCGGCCAAAGTCGCGAGGAAGCGGCATGGTCGGTGCAGGAGGCGCTGCTCTCTGGCCGGCCGGCCGAGGCGATCCGCCGCGTGCGTGAACTCGTCGAGATTTCCCAGGCGCCTGAGCAGCTCATCCTCTGGTCGCTCGTCGATCTTGCCCGCAAGATGCACGACGCCGCGCGGCTACTCGAGGAGGGCCAGCCGGATCAGGGCGTCGCGCGTCAGGTGAAGTTGTGGGGCGCATCGACGAACCCGACGCTTCGCGCCGCCCGCGCGCTTGGCCCGAGCGGCGCTGCCCGGTTCCTCGCGGCGGCAATCGATCTCGACCGCCGGTCGAAGAGCGGGCAGGCCGGCGAGTTGCCGCGCACCCTCGAGGCGTTCGTCGCCTGCTGGAGTCCGGCGCTTGCCGGCCGAGGGAGCCGCGCTGGCGGAGGCGGCCGCGGAACGCCGACCGCAACACGCTGAGGACGAGGGCGATCGCATGCGCTGCCGCGGGCCGGCGCGGGGCCGTCGGGCTTCCCCCATGCGCTGCTTCCCGAGCGGCGCCTGCAGAACGTACAGCCCAAACTGCAGTTTTAGGACGCAGTTGACCGATCTTCCCGAGGCCCGCCGTCTCACGCGCAGCGAACGCTGTGCTGTGTGCCGCCGGGAATGGGCATGTGTGCAGCCCGGTGTAATCACTGGGGAAACGCAATCACTGGGGAAACACAATCACTGGGGAAACACTCGGCCAGAGCGCAGGATTGTCTCCCGCCGACCCACTGCGATGGGCGAACGACGCGCAGGACGCGCGTTCCACGAGGTTCGCCACTCAAACCGCAGATGAACCGGTTCGCTGCCCGGATTGGCAGCCGCTGGGATAGGCAAGCGTCAGCAACCACCCCGCGCGACAAGACCCCGCGCGACAAGACCCCGCGCGACAAGACACGTTGTACGAGGCCGTCATGTTCGGCCCGACACCTCGAGATCAAGGAGCAGACCGTGCAGAGCCGCACCAGCCTCGAACGTATCGACACCCCGCACCCGCTCGACCCTGTCGAGATCGTGCTGAACGGACCAGCCGCGCGCGGCGTCGAGGTGACGGAGGCGGTGTCGCTGGGCTCGCAGGCCTTCACCCCGATCTTCACCGTCGCCGCGCGAACGCCGCTCCTCTTGCTGGGAGTCTTCTCGATGGCCGCGCTTGGCTGCGCGCAATCGGGAAGCTGGACCGACACCCGCGAGGGCGACGGCAGCGCGCCATCGATCTCGGCGCGCGAGCCGGGTCCGGCCCCCGACGCCGGAAGGATGTCGACCTCGAGCGCCTCGGTCACGTTCGATGCGCCGAACAGCGGCGCGGATGTACCCTCCCGCGCCTCGGATGGACTGATCGATTCGCTTGCTGCGACCTACGCCGCGGACATGGCGGCGCTCGCCGACATGCAGCGGGCCCGGCGCGAAGCCGCAGCCGAGGTGATCGCGATCCAGAGCGTGCAGACCCCCGAGAGCAGGGGAATCCCGTCCGCCCCGGCCATTTCCATCGCGCCGACCCCCTCGACAGCGTTTGGCGCGCCGATGCATGCGACGTGGCCGAACGACGGCACGCAGGGTGCGGCGAGTGAGACACCCAAGACCCTCGTACGCTCACCCGCGACTCCGGCGATCCGTCCGACCACGCCGGCGGCGGATGCCCAGGCGGCGACCTCGAAGCCGAGCTCCACGCCGGCGTCCGCGCCGAGCGCGCAGCCGAACACCGAGGGCGGCATCGCAACGGGCGCTGGCACGAACCCGAGCACGGTTCCGGCCGGCGTGCACACCGACGGCACGCACGGAGGCGCCGATGAGGCGGCAACCAGCACCGCGACGCATCAGCCCCCGCTTGCCGGAACCACCGACCCGACTGCCGGAACTACCAACCCGACCGCCGGAACCACCAACACGACCGCCGGAGCTACCGACACGGCCCCGACCACGACCACGGCGGCTGCCCCGACCACGACCACGGCTGCGGCCCCGGCGTCGCCCATGATCACAGCGGTGAACGGCGCGCTCGAGCTGCCTCCTCCGCCCGCTCCGACCCCGACGACCCCCACGGAACTGGCGAAGTTGCTGGCGGAAAGCCTCGCGAAGCAGAGCCAGGACAGCACGACCCCGATGCGCGAGTGGCTTGCCTTCGCGGCGCTTGCGGTGGCCGAGCCCACGCTCGAGTTGCCGGCCGACTTCGGCGCTGATCTCCTGCCCACCGAACGCGAGCGCATCACCCGCGCGCATGCGGGCTTCGTCGCCCTCGGCAAGGCCCTCCAGAGCGGCGCGGAGGAGATCGACCGGACCGTCGCCGATCGCCTGCTGGGCGCGCTCGCCGGCGGTCCCAAGCTCTCGATCCCCAAGGTCGACCTCTGCACGCGCGTTGAAGGCTTCGGCCGCTACGTCCCGCTCGCAAGCAACAAGTTCCTCGCCCGCGCGAACACGCGCTTCATCGTCTACACCGAGCTCGATGGGTTCAGCAGCGAATTGACCGACGGTGCGTTCGTCACCCGCCTCGCGACCCGCGTGTCCATCCAGTCCGAGCGCGACGGGATCGACGTCTGGCAGCGCAGCCCCGAGTGGACGGCCGTCGTCGACTCGAGCGACGTGCGCCGCAAGGAGTTCTTCCTCTGCGAGATCGTCCCCGTCAGCGAGTACCTCTCGGTGGGGAGCTACCGCCTGAAGGTCGAGGTCCGCGACGAGTCGACCGGCACCGTGGCCGAGTCGATCGTCCCGATCCAGATCGTCGCCGATCCGGCAATGGCTGCAGCGACGGAGTGAGCGGTCGGGCTGGCCGCCTGCGCTCCTCTTTGCGTTTCCCGCGGCGTCACGCGGCTCGCAGCCAACAGCCAATTCCTGGCCTTGACGAAGGCGCCCCCTGCCCGATGGCGGGGGGCGCTATTCTTCACGCGTGGCCACGATGACCCGAGACCCGCGCGCAGCGTCGACCTCTCCCCGCGATTTCCTCGGCATCGAGAGCCTTGCGCCGGGCGAGCTCGAGACGCTCCTCGATCGTGCCGAGGCGCTCCTTCCGGCCGCGATGGGGCAGGTTCGGTCGGAGCCGAAGCTCGCAGGCCGTGTGGTCGCGAACATCTTCTTCGAGGACTCGACGCGCACCCGGGTCAGCTTTGAGATCGCCGCGAAGCGACTCGGAGCTGAGGTCGTGAACCTCGGCGCAAGCGGCTCGAGCGCTTCGAAGGGCGAGACCCTCGTCGACACCGCCCGCAACATCGAGGCGATGGGCGTCGACGCCATCGTCGTCCGGACTTCGATCTCGGGAGGCGCCGCCCTGGTGGCCCAGCACGTCGACCGGCCCGTCATCAATGCCGGCGACGGGCGCCACGAGCACCCGACGCAGGCGCTCCTCGACGCCCTGGCATTGCGCCTCCGGCTCGGAAGCCTCGCCGGGAAGCGCATCGCGATCGTCGGCGACATCGCCAACAGCCGGGTGGCCCGCTCAGCGGCGCACGCCTTCGTCCGCCTCGGCGCCGAGGTCATCGCCGTGGGTCCGCCATCGCTCATTCCTGTCGGGTTCGACGCCATCGCGAAGGGGCCCGGTAAAGTGTCGATTACGCATGATATTGACGGTATTCTTGGCGATCTCGATGCGATCATGACGCTTCGCATCCAGTTGGAGCGAGCCGCCGGCGGCGGTATCGCCCCCGATTATCGGGCCGGATTTGGCCTGACAAGCGAGCGCCGGGCGAAGCTCAAGCCCGGGACGCCGATTCTCCACCCCGGCCCCGTCAACCGGGGCGTCGAGATCGATGACGCGGTTGCCGACGACGTGGCCGACAGCGTGATTCTCAAGCAGGTTTCCTGCGGAGTCGCGGCTCGAATGGCTGTACTTCTGCGTGCGATCGCCGATTGAGTGGGCGGTTGCGCCGGGGGTCGGGCAGTCCTTTCCTCAAACTCAAGCGCACTGCGTGCCGATAAGGAGCCGCGTCCGTGTCGCAGCCACCGCTCGGTGGGGCGTTGCGTACGACGGTGCCACCGGAGTCCAAGATCGTGAATCCCAAGAAGTTGCCTCGTGATCGAGTCTCTCCGCAGCCGCCCCAGTCGCGGCATGCGTTGCTCTCCGAGCGTTGCGTCATCGGCGAGTCTCTTCCGCGCGCCGTTGGTGCTTCGTCGCGCCCGACGTTCATCCTCTCGGTCGGCCGCGCGGTCGGCTGCGTGGTTGCGTGCGCGTCGCTCCTCGGCTGCGAGGTCGACTCATGGATGGATCCGAGCCGCACAGGCTACTTCGAGACGACGCCGACCACGATGCCTGTGCTCGCACGGCTCGACGTGATCGAGCGCGGCGGCGCGGGCGGCACACAGGCCGGCCTGCCGCTCGAAGAGGATCTCGTTCCTGCGGAACTGAAGTACCGCCTCTCCCCGGCGGACGAGGTTCGGGTCGAGGTGTGGGAACTCATCGAGGTCGGACGGACGGAGATCCTCGAGGTCGTCGTCGATCAGACCGGCAACATCCGAATCAAGGAACTCGGCGATGTCGTCGCGGCCGGGCTCACCATCGAGGAACTGCAGAAGGAGATCGAGGCGAAGGCCTCGCGCATCATCAGGGGCACGCCGGTCGTTGGCGTCAGCCTGATCCGCGGGCAGGGCTTCCAGTTCTCGATCTCAGGCTCGGTGCAGACCGTCGGCGTGTTCGGCCTGAACCGTCCCGACTTCCGCATCGCCGAGGCAGTCGCGCTCGCTGGCGGAGCGCTTCCGACCACCCAGCGCATCACCGTCGTCCGCTCCGCACCGCTCGATGACACGCTGAACCCCGTGTACCCAGAGCCGGAAGCGCGCGGCATCAAGAGCATTCCGCCGATCACGCCGGTCGACGACATCACGCCAACCACGCCAAGCACGGGCGGCGCGGCCCCCGCGCCGTCGAGCGGCACGGCTCCTGTCGAGGGAAAGCCCGCGGTCGACATCAACGACCTGATCGATCAGCTCGACTCGAAGGCGCGTGAGCCCGATGCGCCGACCGGTGGAGCGGCGCCCGCCGCCGATCCGGCCGCGACGCCCCCGACCACGCCCCCGACCACGCCCCCGACCACGCCCCCGACCACGCCCCCGACCACGCCCCCCGCCGCGCAGCCCGGTGCAGCGCCCGGCATGCTCAAGGGCTCGAGCTCGCGCGGTCCGCGCGTGTTCAAGGCAGACGACGCGCCGCCGGTCGATGTCGACGACGTGACCTCGCCGACGGTGCAGGACGCCGTGACCGCGCCTGTCGCCGCCAACTCGACCCAGGCGGTCGGAGCCGGCGGATGGGTGTTCGATACGGCGGCCGGCCGCTGGGTCCGCGGTGGCGCTCCCTCGACCACCGGTGTCCGTGGAACAGACAAGGCGACCGCCGCGCGGCCGATGTACGCCACGCGCGTGATCGAGATCGACTACCAGGCGCTCATCCGCGGTGATCAGAATCTGAACATCGTGGTGCGTCCGGGCGACCAGATCTACGTGGAGCCGCCGGAGACGGGCTTCGTCTACATCGACGGCGAGATCAACCGCCCCGGTGTCTACGAGATCCAGAACACGAACGGCCGACTGACGCTGAGCCGCTTCGTGTCGGCAGCAGGCGGGCTCTCGCCCACCGCGATTCCCAACCGCGTCGATCTTGTCCGCGTGATCGGAAAGGACCGCGAGGCCACGATCCGCGTCGACCTCGCGGCGATTCGAAATCGCTCCGAACCCGACATCTACATGCGGCCCGACGACCACGTGATCATCGGAACGAACCTGATCGCGACGCCGCTCGCCGTCATCCGCAATGGCTTCCGCATGACCTACGGCTTCGGCTTCCTCCTCGACCGCAACTTCGGAAACGACGTGTTCGGGCCGCCGCCAGAGGCGAGCCCCTTCAACTGATAAAAACGGCCTTGCCGCCGCCGATGCTGACCTGCTTGGTGCCGTCATGCTCCAGTTTGAAGGATTGGATCCGGCGGAGGGCGCGGCAAGCCGACGAAACAACCCCCGCATGCGCGACCGACCGACCGAGAGCCCGAACCAGAGTGCCGCAGGCCGCGTAGCCGAGCGTCCCGCTCTGCGCCGCGCGCGTGTCGCCGCCGTGGTTGCGTATCTCCAGCGCGCGTGCGCCGGTGGGCTGGCAGGGCGGCCTTCGGAATCACCGCGATGAATCAACCCCGAGGCGCCAGATTCGATGCATCGATCGGTGCGACCGCCGGGGGTGGCGGTCCGCGGAAGGTCTCGGCGTCCGCAGCCGCCGCCTTTCGCAGCATCACTCCAACGCAGGCCATCGTCGCGGGAACGGTGCTCCTCGGGGCGCTCATCACCGTCTTCTGGGTCTTCGCGAAGCAGCAGGTCATCCAGGCCTTCGAGCAACCCGCCGACTGGGGCCACACGCTGTTCGTGCCGTTCATGTCGGGCTACTTCGCGTATCTCAAGAAGGACGAGATCCTCGCGAAGCCGTTCAAGGCGAACTGGATGGGGCTTCCGATCGTGGTCTTCGGCGTCGCCGCGTATGTCGCGTCGACCTTCGGACCCTCGTGGTTCGTGCTGCACCACAACGCGCGCGGTGTGTCGATCGGCATCACGCTCGGTGGACTGAGCCTCCTCGTCCTCGGCTGGAACGCCACGAAGTACCTGCTCTTCCCGCTTGCCTACTGGGTCGTGTTCGGACAGACGGTCAGCGACCGCCTGCTGCAGCTCGTGACGCAGCGCATGCAGGACTGGTCGGCCGTCGGTGCCTGGGGCATGCTCGCGGTGTTCGGCATCGACGTCGAGCGCAGCGGCAATGTCATCACCGTCTTCGTCGACGGCAAGCCGAACCAGCTCAACGTGGCGGAGGCGTGCTCGGGCATGCGCATGCTCGTCGCGTTCCTCGCGCTTGGCGTCGCGATCGCCTACACCGGCCTGACGGTGACGTGGCAACGCGTGGCACTGGTGCTCTCCGGCATCCCGGTCGCGATCGGCGTGAACGTGCTGCGCGTCTTTACGCTAGGAATCCTCTCGCTCTACGACGCCAACTTCGCGGCCGGCGACTTCCACAGCTTCATCGGACTCGTCTGGCTGGTGCCGGCGCTTGTCCTCTACCTCGGGATCATGTGGTTCCTGCGCAACCTCTTCGTCGAGAACCCGGATGCGGCCGACAAGAAGGCAGGCCCAGCGGCAGCGGCGACCGGAAAGGGCAACGGCGATGCGGGCTGATGCGTCCTCGATTCGCGCGTATTTCATCGCGCTTGGCGTGCTCGTCGCCGGCGCGGTCGGATTCCGGCTGCTTGTCGGCCAGCTCAACATCTATCTGATGAAGGAGCGCGTCGACCTGCGCCGTCCGCTCGACACCATTCCCTCCAAGATCGGCCGGTGGGAGCGGTTCGGGTCGGACAGCGTGTTCAGCGACACGCTCATCGAGGAACTCGGGACGCGCAGCTACCTCGACCGCACCTATGCGATCGACGGCGATCCGTCCAAGGGCATCATGCATGTCCACGTGGCCTACTACACGGGCACGATCGACGCGGTGCCGCACATCCCCGAGCGCTGCTGGGCCGTGAGCGGACTTGAACTGACGCGCAACTCCGAAGGCGCAACGATCGACATCGACCGCAGCGGCTGGGAGCCGCTCGTCCGCGACGGCGTCGAGCCTGGCCGCTACATGGCGATCTCGCTGACCGATCCGGTCACGGCGGACATCGAGCGCGTCACCATGCCGGTCGGCGACATCGTCGCCACCACGATCGAGTTCCAGGATCCGAAGTACCCGCAGGATCGCCAGGTCGGCGGATACTTCTTCATCGCCAACGGCGTCTCCGTCGCCTCGAGCTACGGCGTGCGCCAGGCCGCGTTCAACCTTCGCGACCGCTACGCCTACTACTGCAAGATCCAGCTGACCAAGCGCGGCAGGGTGAGTGAGCCGAACGGCTCGCTTCTCCAGCCGTTCACGCGTGATGCCGCCGATCTCCTCGGCGGGCTCATTCCGCACGTGATGCGCTGCCTCCCCGACTGGCCGACCTACGAGGCGAAGTCGCGCGATGCCGCGCCGCCGGAGGCGCTGCCGAAGGACGCTGCGCAAGCGGCTGCCTTCGATGTGGATGGACACGCGCGCCGCCCTGACGAGGACGCCGGCGATCCGCATGCCGCGCAACGGCATCTCGCCGCCGGGGAATCGAACGAGTCACACACGGACGCGCTGCCGAACACGCCGCGCGGTTCGAGGAACTAAGTCATGGCACAGAAACTCAACAAGAAGCTCGTCTTCGTCGTCGGATCGCTCCTCATCGCGCTCGTCATCGGTGGCGCAGGGATCTTCCTGATCCGCTACCGAACCGATGCGGACCGTCACATCCGCTCGGGCGACGCTGCGATCGCCGCAGGCGACTTCACGAAGGCGGCAGAGTCGTATGGACGCGCCGTCGCGAAGAAGCGCACGAACGTGCAGTACCTCGAGAAGTTCCTCGACGCGACGCTCAAGGTTCGTTCGGCCAACGAGAACGACGCGCGCGAGCGCTACGGCCAGTCGCTTGCCGCGCTCGCGAGCCTTGCGCGCGCCGAACGCGGCAAGCTCGAGCGTTGGCGCGCGTACTTCGACGCGCTCGTCGAGCAGGCCGAAGCCGTCGGCAGCGTCGCCATCTGGAAGTCGCTCTCGGACACCACGAAGGAACTCGCGCAGGCATCGCAGCCGAACTCGACGGGCGTCGCGGTCGCGAAGGTCTACAGCGGGTATGCGGCCATGCGCCGCGCGGAATCGCTCGATGACAACGAGCGCGCCGAAGCGCTCGCGAAGCTTGCCGAAGCAGCGGCCGACCCGGGCCTCACCCCCCGCGAGAGGGACATGGCCTACGGCGCCATCGCTCGCATCGCGGTGTCGGAACTCGCCCGTGCGAGGTCATCTGGCGTCGCGGCCCGCATCGACGCGGCGACGAAGACCGCCGACGCTGCGATCGCCGAAGCACAGGACAAGTCCGCAGGAGGCCTGCAGACTGCGATCGCGGCGTTCGAGCGGGCCATCATCGACGCGCGCGGCAATGCGGCCGATGCGGCGCTGAAGGAGAAGATCGACGGAGTGCGCGTCGCGGCCGAGGCCGTGAAGCTGAACGGCCTCGAGTCCCTCAACCTCGCGGGCGTGCTTTCGCGCGGCGGGAGCGCTGGCGCAGGCGTCGCAGCGGATCTGCTCGCCGAGTCGATCGCGCGCAATCCGAGCGCGATCATGGAGCGCCGCGCGCGGGCGCTCCTCGTGCGTCCGACCGACCGAGCGGAAGCGCTTCGCGAGATCGAGGCCGCGCTTGCCGTCGAGCGACCGGCCACCGGCATCGTCGCCGCGAGCTATGACTCGAATCGCCTCTCGTGCGCGATCATCCGCTTCGACATCCTGTTCGACGACACTTCGGCGGCCGAGGGCGCCGAGCGCGACGCGCTCGTTGCGAAGGCAGCGCTTGCACGGGAGGAGATCGCCAAGATGCTCGTCGGCGCCGCCGACGACTCGGCGCTCCTGCGCGCCGACGCGAAGCTCGCGATGAGCAGAGGGGAGTTCCAGCAGGCGCTCCTCAAGCTGAACGAGGTGTTCCGCAAGGGAAGCTCGATCGACCTCGAGCTGTATGTCCTCTCCGCGATCTGCAGCCAGCAGGTGGGCGAGACGGGCCGCGCGCTGGAACTCATCACGAACGGCCTGCAGCTTGCGCCATCGAATACGCAGCTCCTGAAGCTGCGCGCGCAGCTTGAGATCCGCAACGGAAAGCTCGCAGAAGCCGCCGCGACGCTGCGGCTCATCCGATCGATCGACCCGAACGACAAGGAAGCCGAGGAGGGCGAAAAGCGTCTTGCCGCGGCGATCGCGGCCGACCCCGCAAGCGGCACCGGCGTCGTGGCCGGTGGGCAGACCGCCGACGAGTTCGCGCGCGTCCAGTCGGCGATCGACGCCGGCAACTTCACGCTTGCGCGTCAGATGGTGGCGTCGCTCCGCGCCGAGCGCAAGGATCCAGACCCCCGGCTCGAGCGACTGGCGGTCTCGATCGAGTTGCGCGCCGGCGACGATGCGGCGGCGAAGGCGGTGCTCGCGTCGGCGATGCAGCGGCTTCCCGGCGACGTCGGACTGATCAGGCTGAACGCCGTCATCTCGACGAAGGACCCTGTCGAGCGCGTGGTGATGCTCAGCGAGTCGGCGGACATCCCCGAGCCTGAGCGAACGGTGCTCACCTACCTCAACATGGTGCAGTCGGCCGCGGCCGTCGCGCAGTCTGCCGACCGCGAGCGTCGGCTCGGCGCCACGACCGCTGCCACGGCCGAACAGGCAGCCAAGCGGCTTGCAGAGGGCGTGGTCGAGTGGCGTGCGAAGGCGCGAGCCGCCGATCCGACGAGCCCGGTGCTCATCGAGTCGGAGTTCCGCGACGCAATTACGGCGAAGGACTATGCCGCCGCAGGCGCCGTCATCGCGCGGGCTCGCGAGGGCAAGCGCGACTCGACGCAGGTGCCGCTCCTCGAGGCGCAGTTGCTGCTCGCGCAGGGAAAGTTGCGCGAGGCCGCCACCGGTCTTGAGCGCGCCATCCAGGAAGGCAACGACGCGTCGTCGATCTACCGAACGCTTGGCGGAGTGATCGAGCAGCTCGGCAACGTCGAGGGCGCGCTGCGCCAGTATGAAGAGGCGTACAAGCGCCGGCCCGACGATACGCAGACCATCCGGCTTCTCGTCGGCGCCAACGTTCGAAGCGGCAACACGCAGCGCGCGCTCGAGGTCCTCCGCGCGGCGCGGCAAGTCGCAATGAACGACGAGGAGATCGTGAACGCGTGGCTCGCGCTCGAGACGCAGGTGGGCGATCGCCGGCTTGCGCTGGGCCTGCGCGAGAATCAGTATCGCGCGAGTCCGACCGATGTGCCGAACGCCGTCGCGCTGGGGAGCTTCCTCGGGAGCACCATGCCCGACCGCGCCGACATCCTGACGGAAGGCGGGCAGCCGGCGTACACGGAGGCCGCGTGGACCGCGCTGAGCGAAGCACAGCGCAACACGGCGCTCGATCAGACGCGCAGCAACTGGCGGCGGCGCGCCGAGGAGATCTTCGCGTCAACCCTGCGGCGCGACCCAAGCAACATCAACGTGGCCGAGCCCTACGCCGCCTTGCTCCGGACGTTCGGCCGCGATGCAGACGCGGAGCGGGTGCTCAAGGACGCCGTCACCGCAGGCGGAGCCGCGTCGAGCTGGACCGCGCACCTCGCCTTGGGCGCGTTGCAGTTGCAGCTGAACAAGCGCGATGAAGCCAGCGCGAGTTTCCGCGAGGCCATCGCGCGCGAGGAGAAGTCGACGCGCGACGCGACCCGCTCGGTGATCGAACTCCTGCTGAGCCAGGAGCGGTTTCCGCTTGCGCTTCCGTATCTCGAGGACCTCGTATCCACGGATCCGGACCCGGCCGTGCGATATCGCCTTGCGGAAGCCCTGATGCGCAGCGGACGGCTCGATGACGCGCGCAAGGCGTTCGCATCGGCTCCGCGCGACGGGAATACCCCGCGGCTCGGCGAAGACCTCCTCGACGGAGCGCTTTTCGTGGCGCAAGGCGACCGGCTTCGCAGCGAGGGCAAGCGCGCCGAGGCGCGGGCCGCCTACGAGTCGGCGCTCGCGCCCTACCAGCGTGCCAAGGCGCAGGCTCCGGCCAGCGCCCAACCGTTCGTCCAGGACGCGATCGTGAAGCGCGCACTCTTCGAACTGACAGGCGACAAGGCGCGCTACACCGAGGCGCTCGCGGCTGCAGACAGGGCGATCGCCCTGGCAGCCTCCTTCTTGCCGGCCTCCTTTGCACGTGCGGACATTCTCGTCGCCGGCGGCGACGTCGCCGGTGCGCTGGCTGAATACGACCGCTATCTCAAGTTGGTGCCGTCGTCGTTCGACGCTCGACGCCGCTTGGTTGACCTCGCGGTGCAATCCGGCAATCTCGATCGCGCGGAAGCGGCGCTGCGCGCCGCCATTGCGAACGCGCCCGGCGAGTTCAACTGGCACGTGGGGCTCGGCGAAGTCCTGCAACTGCGCGGGCGGCATGCCGACGCCGCCGCCTCCTTCGCGCGGGCCGATGCGCTTCAACCCGATGCCGTCGTGTTCCTGCGCGAACTCGAGGCGCGCATCCGGGCGAAGGACTATCGCGGCGTGACCGACGCAACCCGTCGCCGCGGTGACTTGGTTCGCACCAACTCCACGGCGCGTGCCTTCGCGGGCATTGCCCTCATCGGCCGCGGCGAGTCGAGCGATGGCATGAAGACGCTCAAGGAGTCGTATGAGGCCGCAGTCGCCGCTTCGACCGACGCGGACGACCGCGTCGTCGGCCAGTGGTTCGCAGCGACCCAACTCCTGTACGGACCGACGGAACTGGCGAACGCGGAGAAGCTGTTCAAGGAGATCGTCGGTGCGGATCTCTCTGCGCGGGCGCGCGTGCAACTGGCGTTCCTCGCCTCGACCAGCCCGAGCGACGGGCCGCAGAAGATGGTCGAGTATCTCCAGCCGATCGAGAACGCAGACTTCTCAAAGAGTCCTGCGACCGGAGCGGTGGTGCTCGAGCGACTCGGTACCGCCTACTACCTCGCCGGGGATTGCGCCAAGGCTGTGAACGCCTACGAGCGGGCCCTGACGTACTCGCCGGATGCGGATGTCATCCTCAACAACTTCGCCTATCTGTGCGGCGACTGCCTCAAGGACCCGGATCGCGGCCTCTCATCGGCGCGGCGCGCGGTCGCGATCGCACCGACGCGGGTCGAGTATCTCGACACGCTCGGCTCGCTGCTCATCGCCAAGGGCGAATTCGCCGAGGCGCTCGGCATCCTTGATCGCGCAGCGGACATTGCCCCGAGCGCAGCGGTCGAGTACCACCGCGCGCAGGCTCTTGTGGGGCTCAACCGGAAGCCGGAGGCGCGCGCGGCGTGCACGAAGGCGATCGGACTCAACCCAGATCCAGCGATGAAGGCGAAGATCGAGAAGCTCAGCGCAGAGTTGAAGTGACCTGTCGGAATGCAGCCGTCGCGCGCGCCCCTCAAGTGCGCGACGGAAAGCCCCGATAAATGGAATCCGAGGACGTTCATGACGACTGCCCCTGCCAGACCACCCGCCGAACTTCGCCCTCAGACCCAGCGTCCGCGCCCCGGCGGCGCAGCGCAGGTCCAGATCGATCCCATTCGCGTGCTTCGCCAGCACGTGTGGGGAACGGTCGCCGCCGCCGTCATTGGCGTTGCGGTCGGCGGCGTCGCGTACGGCGTGCTGTCGTTCGCGTATCCGCTGTTTTCCGGGCAGGTTCTCTTTGAGTTGCCCGCGCCGCCATCGGACGTCGGCGACGTCATCGTTCGCGACCAGCGAACCGAGGAAGCGGTCGAGCGTCTCGGACAGACCGAAGCGTCGCGCGTGCGTTCTCGCACGCTGCTTGTCGCTGCCATGAACCGGCCCGACATCGCGACGACCGCGTGGAGCAACGGCTACCTCGACGACTCGGGCGTGTTCGACCCCGAGGAGGCCGTCGACGACCTCGAGGACGAGATGAGCGCGAGCCATCTGCGCCGCACCAACTTCTTCGCCATCTCCTGGTCGACGCATGTCGCGAGCGACGTGCCCGTCGTCCTCAACGCGATCGCCGACACCTACATCGACCAGCGCAAGGCCGAGGAGGATGCGCGCTTCGCGCTGAACCGCAAGACCTTCCAGGACCAGCTCAACCGCATCGAGAACGAGATCACCGACCTCGGCAACCAGCTCTCGAAGTTCGTGCAGGACAACAACATGACCTCGACCAGCGAGGAGCGCAACGAGCTCCTGCTGCGAATCGAGGACACCGCGCGCCAGATCAACCAGACCCGGACGCAGCTGACGCTGGCGCTGAGCCGCCGTCAGCAGACCGAGCAGAAGATGAAGGGCGTCGTCAAGGAGACGCCCGAGGACATCCGCCGCGCCGAAGAGGACGAGCAGATGCGACAGGCGAACATCACGCTGCAGCAGCTGCGCGTCGATCAGGAGGCGCTCCGGAAGCGCTTCGCCGAAGGCCACGCCGCCATCCGCGCCATCGAGGCGCAGACGAAGGCCGCCGAGGTCGAGCGCGACGCCAAGCTCACCGAGATCCTCCGCCGCAACATGAACGCGGACTTCAAGGAGTACGGCGACGTCGTGCAGAGCCAGACGTCGGTGCTGAAGGAGTTCGAGGACAAGCTCGAAGTCCAGACCAAGGCGCTGAAGGACTACACCGCGAACCTGACCACCCTGCAGCAAGTGCGCGAGCGCCGCGAGCGCCTCCAGGAGGCGCGCGCGAAGCAGCTCGAGGTGCTTGCGAACCTCGACCAGCTGAAGGCCCGTGACGACGCGCGCGCGGCGACCGTCGCCCGTCGCGCCCAGACGCCGCGCGAACTCAGCTTCCCGCAGGCGAAGATCATGCTGCCGCTTGGCTTCCTGCTCGGCGTCGGGGCATTCCTCGGATTCGTGTTCCTCCGCGAGTTCCTCGACACCCGCGTGCGCTCCGCCGCCGATCTCTCGGCGGTGCAGGGCCTGCGCGTACTCGGCTCCATACCCGAGCGCAACGACGATCCGGCCGCGCCTGCGCGCGTCGAGCGCGCGGTGAGCGAGGCGCCGAGATCGGTGATCGCGGAGTCGTGCCGCCAGATCTCGGGGCAGATCTCGAAGACCTGCGCCCAGAGCGGATACAAGGTGCTCGGTTTCCTCAGCGGACTGCCGCAGGCGGGCACCACCTCGTTCGTCAGCAACGTCGCCGACTCGCTCGCCGCGAGCGGCAAGAAGGTCCTCGTGATCGACGCGAACTTCAGGCGAAGCCAGTTGGCCGCCGCGATGGGCATCGAGCCCGACGCGAAGGGTCTTGGCGACGCGCTCGGCGGCCACGCGACCTTCGCACAGGTCGTTCGCCAGGCTGGCGGCGTCGATGTGATCACCGCCGGCACGCCATCCGAGCGCGTGTTCGAGCGTCTCTCATCGAGCGCGATCGATCCGCTGCTTGCGGAGGCGGCGCAGCGCTATGACTTCGTCCTCATCGATCTTCCGCCGGCCGTGGTCGCTGGCGACGCGATCACCATCGCGAACAAGGTCGACGCGACCGTGCTCGTCGTGCGCGCAATGCAGGAGCAGCGTGGACTCGTGCTGCGCATCGCGAACCAGCTCAGCGACGTCCGCGGCCGCTGCCTCGGCGTCGTGCTGAACCGGCCGCAGGGCACCTCTGGCGGATACCTCCGCAAGAACTACGAGGTCATGGCCGGCTACTCGAAGCCGAGCTGAGTCCGAGTCGGACGGCGCGGGATCAACGAAGAACGGACTTACGACGGAACGCCGCATGACGACGCCGCATACACCTCTTCGCGTGCTGATGACCGGCGGCGGCGGCTTCATCGGCTCGCACCTGTCCGAGCTTCTCCTCGATCGCGGCGACACCGTGACCGTGGTCGACGACTTCTCGACAGGGCGTCGCGGCAACCTCTCGATCGTCCGCTCGAAGCCCGCGCGCGTCGCGCGCTACCGGGTGATCGAGGGCACGGTGTCGTCGGTCCTTCCCACGCTTTCGCCGCTCGACTACGACTGCGTCTACCACCTCGCGGCCGCCGTTGGCGTTCGCATGGTCGTCGAGCGTCCGATCCACACGATCGAGACGAACGTGCATGAGACGAGCGCGGTGCTGCGCTTCTGTTCCGAGCGGGCGCTTCCGGTGCTCATCGCATCGACGAGCGAGGTCTACGGCAAGGGCGTGCGCGTGCCGATGCGCGAGGACGACGACGTCGTCTACGGCTCGACGGGCTTCAGTCGCTGGTGCTACGCCTGCTCGAAGGCGATCGACGAGTATCTGGCGCTCGCCTACCACCGCGAGTTCGGCCTCCCCGCCGTCATCGCGCGCTTCTTCAACACCGTCGGCCCGCGCCAGATCGGCGACTACGGCATGGTGCTGCCGCGATTCGTGGCGGCGGCGCTTGACGGGCGAGAACTCGAGGTCCACGGCGATGGTTCGCAGTCGCGCTGCTTCTGCGACGTGCGCGATGTCGTGCAGGTGCTGCCGAAGCTCGTCGAGACGCCGGCCTGCCACGGGCGCGTCTTCAACATCGGCCGCGAGGAGCCGATCACGATCCGCGCGCTGGCGGATCTTGTGATCCGCACGCTCGGCTCGTCGAGCACGGTGCGCGTCATTCCGTACGAGCAGGCGTTCGCGGCGGGATTTGACGATCTTCTCGTGCGGCAACCCGATCTCACCCGTATCCGCGGCGCCGTCGGCTTCGCGCCGCGCATCGCGCTTGAGCAGACGATCCGCGACCTCGCGACCGAGCTCGTCGAACGCCGCGGCGCCGAGGCCGTCGGAGGCCAGCCGGCATGACCCAGGCCGCGGACACGCTTGGTTCCGGGATCATGCAGCCAATCGATCCCATCGCGCCTGTTCCGCCAGTCGCCCCGAACGCCTACGGGATGGGCGAGTTGCTGAACGCCTATCTCGGGGTGTTCATCGTCGCCTTCCTCGTCACGCTCATCGCCACGCCGTTCGTCCGCAAGCTCGCGATCGCGATGGAGATCATCGACCGACCCGACGAGTCGCGGAAGCAGCACAAGTATCCGATCGCCTACCTCGGCGGACTGGCCGTGTTCGTCGGCGTCATGGCGGGGATCGCGTACAGCTTCGCCGCCGTCGAGGGTCCGGCCGGTCAACTCGGGTCTGTGCCGGTCTCGATCATCATCGGCATCCTGGCGATCACCTTCACGGGGCTCGCGGACGACGTGTGGGGCTGGGATCCTCGGCTCAAGATCATGGGCCAGCTCGTCGCTGCCGCCGCACTCGCGCTCGAGGACATCGGAACACGCGTCGCGGAAGGCGCGTTCCTGCCGCTGTTCGGCGAACCGAGCACGCTGCTCCTCACGATCGGGCCGATGGCCATCCAATCGGGCGACATCTACTACTGGTCGGGCACCGCGCTCATCGCGGTCTTCGTTCTGGGCGGCTGCAATGCGATGAACCTGATCGACGGCCTCGACGGGCTGTGCTCGGGCGTCGCGGGCATCATGGCATCGGCGCTGCTCGTGCTGTCGCTCCTGATGGCGACGATCGCGGTCATCCCCGACCCGTTCGAATCACTCGCCGGCGTCCGCATCGTGCTCTGCCTTGCCTTGCTTGGGTCGGTCCTCGGATTCCTGCCGTGGAACTTCAACCCTGCGGTCATTTTCCTCGGCGACTGCGGAAGCCTTCTCATCGGCTACCTGCTTGTCGTCCTCATCCTGCTCCTCGGCGAGCAAGGGCAGACGCATCTCGTCTTCGCGGGTCTCATCATCTTCTCGCTCCCGATCATGGACACGGCGCTCGCCATCCTCCGGCGAAAGCTCGCCGGCGTGTCGATGTCGCAGGCCGACGCCAACCACATCCATCACCTCGCCAAGCGCGCCCTCGGCGGCGTGAAGATGGCCGTGGTCGCGCTCTACCTCCTGACGGCGCTCTTTGGCGTTCTCGGCGTGGTGCTCGGCGCCCTCGCCATCGAGCAGATCGTCCGGCTGCGGATCGTCTACGTCGCGGCGATCGTCCTCTTCGCGGCCATCGCGGCGGTCAGCCTCAAGACGGCGCTCCGCAACCGCTGGGCGGCGCAACTTGGCGGCGACAAGCCAGACGCCGGCAACCCAGCGGCCAACACGAACGTTGCCGCAGTCACCGGCGAGTCTGGTGCGGCGGCTGCCAGCACACAGGCCACGGTCCGCGCAGAGCGCGGAGCCGAAGCCGCGACCGACGCCAAGGCCTGACTCTTGGGCGCTCAGCGTCTCGAGGACCTGGGCGCAGCGGGGCAGCATTCCGCCAATGAACCCAAAGGCGCACACCCCGTGATCGAGTCAGAACAACCCGACATCGACTCGCAATACAGTCTGAGTGACCCGTTAAGCAGGATCGATCCGAGTGGCCATGTACCGGTTCTGATGCGCGAGACGCTCGAATCTCTGAAGCCGAGGGCGGGTCTTATATACGTCGATTTGACTGCAGGAAGAGGTGGGCACGCGGCTGCTGTCGCTCGCCTTCTCGCGCCGGGTGGCAGGGTCGTCCTCTTCGACCTCGACCGCGGAAACCTGACGTTCGCAGCGGAGCGAGTGGAACGCGAAACCGGCCTGACGCCACTCGCCATCGAGGGAAGCTTCGTCTCGGCGCCACGCGAACTGGCGGCGCGAGGGATCGCGGCCGACCTCGTGCTGGCGGATCTTGGCTTCGCGTCCACCCAGGTCGACGACCCCGTTCGCGGGCTCAGCTTCATGCGCGATGGCCCGCTCGACATGCGCCTCGACCCATCGGCCGTGGTCACTGCGCGGGACATCGTGAACGGCGCGAGCGAGCGTGAACTCGGCGACATCCTGCTCCGCTTCGGCGACGAGCCGCTCGGGCGGAAGATCGCGCGCAAAATTGTGGAGGCGCGCGCGGTCGAGCCGATCAGTACGACGGCGCAACTGGCGGATCTGGTACGGGAGGCCTACGGCTCCCGCGCCCGTACCTCGCGGATGCACCCGGCGACGAAGGCCTTCATGGCCATCCGCATTGCGGTGAACGACGAACTCGGCGCTCTCGAGGCGCTTCTCGGTTCGGTGCGCTCCGCCGCCATGCGAGTGCATGATGGTTCTCCAAGCTGGCTTGCTCCCGGAGCACGGGTGGCGGTCATCGGGTTTCACAGCCTCGAGGACCGGCTGGTGAAGAAGTGTTTCGCCGACATGAGGAAGTCAGGACTCGCGACCGAGATCACCGACGGAGCGTTGGTATCATCGACCGAGGAGTCTGCGGCGAACCCGCGGGCTCGTTCAGCGAAGCTGCGCGCAGCCATGGTTGGAAGCGCGCGCGCCACCGGCGAACCGGACGTCGGAGGGCGCACGAGGTAGATCGAATCCGGTGAGACGGGTTGCGCAAGCAGCACGACTGCGGCAAGGAAGCTCAGTCATGACGCGTGAAAATAAGCTCGCCATCGTGATCGGTTTCGGACTCCTGCTCTTCGTGGGAATCCTGGTGTCCGATCATCTCTCCGCCCGCAACGCGCAGATCGCCAATCCGCAGACGACGCCGGCTCGCTTCGAGCCGCCGCAGGCGCTGCCTGGCGAGCGGCCGCGTTCCTTCGGCACAGGCCCCGAGGCGTCGCCGCCAGGCCGCCCGAGCGACGGTGCCTTCGGCATCGATGACGGACGCCGCGCCGAAGGCCTCCCGGGTTCCGGACTGCCCGACTCCATGATGATGCCTCCGCCGGCACCGCCGGTCGCGAAGGAGCGCACGCACGCGATCGCGAAGGGCGAGACCCTCGGCGACGTGGCGAAGCGCTACTACGGCAAGCGTTCGCTTGGCGTGAAGCTTGCTGAGTTCAACTCGGTCGATCCTTCGCGCTTGAAGATCGGTCAGCAGATCAAGGTGCCAGACATCGCCGTGCTCGACCCAGCCTCGGCACCCGCGCCCGTCGGCAACGTCGACCGCATCGCCATGGGCCAGCCCGAGACGCCGGCGCCGCAGCCCGCGCCCGAGTCGACGGTTCCGGCCGTGGAGACCCCGAAGTACGGAACGGTCAAGGTCGTCGAGGGCGACACGCTGTATCGCATCGCCAAGCGCGTCTACGGCGACGGCACCCGCTGGAGCGAGATCGCAGCGCTGAACAACCTCGGCGATGGGCGCGCGCTGAAGCCAGGTCGCGAGTTGAAGTACTCGCTCGCGCGCTGAGGCGTCGAACGGGTTCGTCGAGAGGACACAGCACGCGCGGCGCAGGGATGCGCCTCTTGAAGCTCGGTCTTGAAGCTCGGTCTTGAAGCTCGGTCTTGAAGCTCGGTCAAGGCGCGACCAAGGATTGGTGACACGATGTTCGCGAAACTTGCAACGGTGATCATCGTCCTCGGCGCCATGTTCGGCGCGCTGCTCGTGAATCGACAGCAGCGCATCGACGCCGCCAGCGAGATCAGCAGGCTGCACTTCCGCATGATGCGCCACGACCGCGCGCGCACGAGCATGCAGGCGCAGGTCGCCGCCGCCGTGCGTCCAGACCGTCTGCGCGCGAAGGTCGACGCCGCCGCGCGGCAGTCGGATTCGCTGCAGGCGCTGAAGCCGATTCCGTTCCGCCTCGCACCGGAGCGCGCCACCGACGAGGCGCTTGGTCCGATTGGCGGCGAGCTTGCCACGGGCGAGACCGCGGAAGACGCCGGGACCGGAAAGGTCGGAGGGTGACTCGCGTGAACAAGTCGAATCAAGCCCCGACCGCGTCCGATCCGGCGGCCGCTCCGCAGTCTGCGCGCAGCATCGCGCGCTGGTCGCGCGTCCTCATCGGTTGCATCGCAGCCGCCATCGCCCTCACGGCGGTGCGGGTGGCGCAGCTGAAGGTCGATCCGGCCGAGCAGTTGCTCGCCTCGATGCAGCGTCCCAACGGGCAGTTGATTCAGCAGCGCGCGGCCGATGAGCCGGAGCCTCGCGGCCGCATCGTCGATCGCATGGGCCGACTGCTCGCGCTCGACACGGTGGGAGGCCGCCTCTTCATCGACGTTCGCGACCTCTATGTCGACGCGATCGCTGCCGCCGACCTTGGCGCGAAGCGAAGCGGCGATCGCGCGCAGCCCGTCGAACCAGCGTCGCTCGCGGCGGCTCCGAAGGCTCCGACGGTGGCGCTCGACCCGATCCTCGACCCGATACTCGAGCTCGCGCGCGCGCTCGAGCGACCGCTCGGCATGCCGTCCGCCGAGATCGTCTCGATCATCCATCGCAAGGTTCCAGAGGACCTGCGCACCATCTCCGGCGACCTGTCGCCGGAGGACCGAAAGCGCCTTCCGCGCTTCGTGGTGATCGCCGAGGATCTCAACGAGGCGCAGATCGCCGCCGTCACCGAGGCGCGCCGCGCGGCTGGTCCACGCGGACTTCTCCGCGGTGCGCACGTGCAGCCGAAGTCCGTGCGCCTCCGCCCCTTCGAGGAACTCGCCGCGGCGCTCATCGGCAAGACGAAGCCCGACGGCACCGGCCTGAGCGGCGCGGAGCACCGCTCACAGGGGACGCTCGCGCCGACCGCAGGCCGCACCCTCTACTTCGCCGACGCCCGCGGACAGATGATCTCGGTGCCGGCGAACGGTCACTTGGCCGGCGAAGCCGGCGACGAAGTGCGTCTCTCGATCGACATGGTCATTCAGGACATCGTCGAGCGCGAGATCGACAAGACCGTGCAGGAGTCGAACGCCGGCGGCGCCCGCTGCATCGTCATTGACACGCACACCGGCGAGATCCTCGCCGCCTACGACACGCTGCGCAAGAACACCGGCCGCACGTCGATCGCGGACGATCCGAATCGCGCGCGCGATCCGGCGCTCGCGCGCTTGCGCTGGGTCACCGATCCGTTCGAGCCAGGCTCCATCTTCAAGCCGTTCGTGTGGGGCTGGGCCATCGACATCGGCAAGGCCCGTGCGAAGGAAGTGATCGCGCTTCCCGAGGGACCGCTGACCGTCGCAGACGGCCGCGCGCGTCGCACCATCCGCGAGGCGCACGCCTCGAGCTACGGCACGAAGTCGTGGCACGATGTGCTCACCAAGTCGGTGAATGCCGGCATGGCGACCGTCGCGCTGCGCATGTCGACCCAGGAATTGAAGGATTGCCTCGACGCATTCGGCTTCGGTCGCCGCACCGGTCTCGGCGTTGCCGGCGAGAGCGCCGGAATCCTGCCGCCGGCCGAGGAGTGGAAGAACCGCACGCGCGCCCAGGTGTCCGTGAGCTTCGGACAGGGCATCGCCGTCACGCCGCTCCAACTCATGTACGGATTCACGGCATTCTGCCGGGACGGTTCGATGGTGCCGCTCACGCTCGAGCCCATCGCAACCGATGCGCGCATTCCCACGCGCCGCGCCCTTGGCGAGCAGGCCGCGATGGTCACGCGCGAGGTGATGGAAGACGCGATCAAGCAGGGGACCGGCAAGAAGCTGAAGGACATCCTTCGCTTCACCGCGTTCGGCAAGTCGGGAACCGCGCAACTCGTTAATCCGAAGGGCGGCTACTACGACGGCCGCTACATCTCGAGCTTCATCATCGGCGCGCCGTTCGAGGACCCGAGGATCGCCGTCCTTGTCGCGATCGAGGACCCTGACAAGGTCAAGACGCGGGGCTCGTACGGAGGCGGCGCGCTCGCCGGTCCGTGCTCGGCACACATCGTCAATGGCACGCTCGAGTACCTCGGCGTCCCCACCGACGGCGAACTCGTGTACTCCGAGAAGAAGGGCCCCGCCAAGGATCCCGCCGTGGATCCCGCCATGGGCGCACCCGAGAAGAAGCCCAACGGCGCGATCGCCGCCCGCTGAGCGAGCCTCGGCGTCGTTTCGTCCGGGCGTTGGCCCCGCGATCGCGAAAGTACGCGCGCCCAAACTGCGGCGTCCACGCGCTACACTCTTCTCCCTATGGGCCTTCCCATCAATATCCAGCTTTCCCCCGAGCACGTGCAGCTCGCAGTGAACGTCGCCCTCATCGGGCTGATGGTGCACGTCATCCTCGGCGGCTGTGCGTACGCGATCATGCTCGAGCGCAAGCTCAGCGCATGGATGCAGGACCGCATCGGTCCGAACCGCGTCGGTCCGCTTGGGCTCCTGCAGCCCATCGCCGACGGCATCAAGTTCATGCTGAAGGAAGACTACAACCCGAAGGGCGTCGACAAGGCGCTCTTCTTCCTCGCGCCGGGCTTCATCGTGGCGCCCGCGATCATGGGATTCGTGGTGGTGCCGTGGGCTGGGTCGATCGATCTCACCGGCCTGGTGACCTGGCTGGGCGTCGCGCAGGCCGGCGCCGAATACAAGGTGCGCCTGATCGGCGCCGACATCAACATCGGCATCGTCTATCTGCTCGCGACCGCTGCGATCGGCGTCTACGGCGTCTCGCTCGGCGGCTGGGCCAGCAACAACAAGTGGTCGTTCCTCGGAGGCCTCCGCGCGAGCGCGCAGATGATCTCGTACGAGATTCCGATGGGTCTCGCGCTTCTCTGCGTGGTGCTCGTCGCCGGGACCTTCTCGCCCTACGGCATCGTCGAGCAGCAGCTCAA
This sequence comes from Phycisphaerales bacterium, assembly GCA_044355685.1. Lineage (GTDB taxonomy): Bacteria > Planctomycetota > Phycisphaerae > Phycisphaerales > SM1A02 > QWPT01. The sequence goes on along the minus strand of JBIKXP010000002.1, from coordinate 24,595 downwards.
CGGCCAGTGGAACCTGGTGCAGCAGCCGCTGACCGCAGTCATCTTCTATACGTGCCTCCTCGCGGAGGCGAACCGCGCGCCGTTCGACCTCGCCGAGGCCGAGAGCGAGCTCATCGGCGGCTACCACACCGAGTACAGCTCGATGAAGTTCGCGCTGTTCTTCCTTGGCGAGTACTTCCACATCATCACCGGCTCCGCCTTCTTCGTGCTGCTCTTCATGGGAGGCTGGTCGCTGAATCCGTTCAGTGGCTGGGATCTTCCGGTCGAGACGACGCCGCTCGTCGCGCTGCTCCAGTTCGCGGTGGTGATGGGCAAGGTCACGCTGATCGTCTCGCTGACGATGGCGCTGCGCTGGACGCTGCCGCGCTTCCGCTTCGACCAACTCATGCGACTCTCGTGGGAAGGCCTCATTCCTGTCTCGCTCATCCTCCTTCTCGTCGTGTCGTTCCTCGTGTACTTCGGCAAGACCGAGTACATGTGGGCCGCGTCGATCGGCGTCGCCATCCTCATCTACATGCTGAAGCCGATCATGGCCGGGCATGTCGAGGCGAACAAGCGCATCCGCATGATCGGAAGCCGCTTCAGTCCGCTGACAGAGGCCGACGCGACGCTTGCGAATCGACCGGGCGTTGCGCTCGACGACTCCGCGATTCCCGACCCGCGTCAGGGAATCATGAGCCAGCACTGAGCAAGCACTGAGCAAGCACTGAGCCAGCACTGAGCAAGCACTGAGCAAGCACTGAGCAAGCACTGAGCAAGCACTGAGCAAGCACTGAGCCAGCACTGCCTTCGCCGTCGCCGACGGCCATCTGCTCCGATGATCCAGTCCCTCCTCGGTTTGCTTCGCCTTGGATTCGCCACGCGCTTCCGCGTGAACGGCGCCTATTGGGCGTGGCGCAAGGAGACTGCGTTCGGCGAGGACGAGTCGAAGTGGCCGAGCGCTGGCGCGCGTCGGCACGCGATGTTCGAGTACGCCCGATGGGTGTGGCGCATGCGGAAGCATGTTTGAGCGGCGACTTGCGGCAGCCGCCTTTGGCGACATGGGCACCAGAGGGAGCCGCCGCAGCGGCGACCGCTGCAACAATCTCGCGGCGGCTGCCTTTGGCGTGTTCGACACCAGAGCGAGCGAAAGCGAAGCGAGTCGCGAGCGCTACATCAATCTTGCGGCAGCCGCCTTTGGCGACATGGGCACCAGAGGGAGCCAGCGCTGCCTGCTCGCGCTCCGCGCTCGGCAACGACGAAGGCGGAGCGCAGCGAAGCCTGAGCAGGACGCGCGGGAGACCGCAAACGTGCCGTGTGGCATCACTTCGAGTGATGGCGGAATCGAACGCACACCTCGCCGCACGACTGCAGGCCCAACGCCCGCCGCACCCAACGCCCGCCGCATCCAACGCGCTCGTGGTCGCGGCCGCCGCCGCCGACGGTGAGCAGGCGAAAATCTGATCAAACTCACCCAAACTTTCCCCGAACATCGCGAGTCGACGTGAAACGCCCGTAGACTCGCGCGCATGGCAAAGTCGCGCACAGAGTTCCTCTGCCGCGAGTGCGGTGCGAATCATCCGAAGTGGCAGGGAAAGTGCCCTGACTGCGGTGCATGGGACAGTCTCGAGCGGTTCACCGTCGAGGCGGAAGCGTCGAAGGGTGGGGGGCCGATCTGGGGCGCGCCCACCGACGGCGCCGACGCCGACGATCTTGCGCGCAGCGGGATCGGACGGGCGATACCCCTCTCGAGCGTTCCGGAGGCCGAGGTCGCAAGGGTTCCAACCGGCATCGCGGAGTTCGACCGCGTGCTCGGTGGCGGCATCGTTCCAGGGTCTGTGCTTCTCGTCGGGGGCGACCCCGGCATCGGGAAGAGCACGCTCTTGATGCAGGTCGCCGCGTCGGTCGCGGCCCATGGGGGGGCTGCGCTCTACGCGTCGAGCGAGGAGAGTCCGCAGCAGGTGCGCTTGCGCGCCGAGCGGCTCGAGGCTGTGCAACGCGCCGGAGGGTTGTCCGCGCTCGGCGAGCGGCTGCTCGTCCTCGGCGAGACAAACGTCGCTCGGATCGTCGAGCAAGCGCGGCGCACGCGGCCCGCGCTCGTCCTCGTCGACTCGATCCAGTTGGTGCATCGGACCGACGTTTCCGCTGCACCAGGCTCGATCGCGCAGCTCCGGCGCTGCTGCCTCGACCTCGTCGGACTTGCGAAGTCGACAGGCTGCTGCGTCGTGATGGTGGGCCACGTCACCAAGGAGGGCGCGCTGGCGGGGCCAAAGTTGCTTGAGCATCTCGTCGACGCGGTCCTCGGCTTCGAGGGCGATCGGCACTCCGCGATCCGCATCGTCCGCGGCGTAAAGAACAGGTTCGGTTCGACGCAGGAAATCGGCCTCTTCGAGATGCGGGGCGACGGCCTCGCGGAAGTCGAGGGCACGCGGGTTCCGGTCGCATCCGGGGCCGTGGCGCCGGGCTGCGCGTTCGTGGCGACGATGGCGGGCACGCGTTGCTTGCTCGGGGAAATCCATGCGCTTGTGGCGACCGGCTTCCTCGGCAGCGCGAAGCGGCGCGCGAGCGGCGTCGACGCGTCGCGCCTGGCCATGCTGATCGCGGTACTTGAGAAGCACGGGGGTCTCAGGCTCGCCGATCAGGATGTGTTCGCGCAGTCGCTTGGGGGGCTACGCATTTCCGAGCCCGCCGCGGATCTCGCGATGTCGCTTGCTGTCGCCGGAGCGTTCCTGCATCGCGCACTGCCCCAGGGCACGGTCGCGATCGGCGAAGTCGGCCTCACCGGCGAGCTTCGCACCGTCCCGCAGATCGAGCAGCGGGTGCATGAGTCGCTGCGTCGCGGCGCGCGCGTCGTGCTCGTTCCGGCAAGCGCGCGGCTTGCGACCGGAATTCGTCAGGCGAGTGGCGTCGACGCGGACGATTCGCAGATCGTGAAAGTTGGCACGATCCACGGCGCGCTTGAACTGCTGTCCCCCGTTCAGCGGGAACTTGGTGCTGGTGGCGGGCGGAAGGCCGCTCGTCCGGACAGTGTTCCGACGGGGCAGAAGACCACTGGTTCGGCGCAAGTCGGACCTTCCCGCGGCTGAAGTTGCCGACACGCTTTTCCACACGGGTTCGGCAAAGTCGGCCTCCGCGAAGGAATCGCGTAAGTTCCTGTTTGAAATGAATTTACGAAAACGCGCCGCGCGGAGGTAACGCCCGGGCAAGTCGGCAATCCAGGCCCGACTAGACGAACCGAAGGGCAGCGAGTAAGTTTCCGGTTCATCTACTCAGCCAGAGTCGGCCGATAGATGAAAAGACCGTCCGGCCTTGTCCTCACTCGTGGGCAAGGCAAGAGCGGACGGGTGGATGACCGCAGGATCGGAATGATTCCGATCCCCCAACCAGTACGGAGAGTTTCTACATGAGTCTCACCAAGACCGTCGGCTTCTTCGCCGGTACGACCCTCGCCATCGGTGGCGTGGCTTTCGGCGCCGACCAGACTAACTACGCCTCTGAGATCGCTTCGCTCAAGGCCGAGATCGCCTCGATGAAGAGCGCTCAGGGCGATTCGTGGCTCACCGAGCAGCGCGCTGCTGAGATCCGCGGCATCGTGACCGACGTCCTCGCTGACGCCGACACCCGCTCCAGCCTCCAGGGCAGCGGCTCGGGCGCCGGCTACGACGGCGGCTTCTTCCTGTCGTCGGCCGACGGCAACTACTCGATGAAGATCAACCTGCTCCAGCAGATCCGTTGGTCGTTCAACGACAACGACTCGCCGGCTGGCGGCGCCGAGGAGCAGTCCTTCGGCTTCGAGAACAAGCGCACCCGCCTCACCTTCTCGGGCAACATGGTTGACTCGAGCTGGTCGTACAAGGTTGCGTACTACTTCGGCGCTTCGAACGACGTCGAAGGCTACGACGGCGTCAATGGCAATCTCGCCGACGCTTGGGTCAGCAAGGACTTCGGCAATGGCTTCGCCATGTACGTCGGTCAGTTCCGCCTCCCCTTCGGCGCTGAGTACGGTCTCGACGCTGGCAACCTCCAGTTCACCGACTACTCCGTCGCTGCTTCGCTCCTCGGCCCGGGCTCTGGCCAGGGCATCATGTTTGGCTACTCGGCCGACATGTTCCGCATCCACGGCGCGTACGTGAACAGCCTCGGTCAGGTCAACCAGTCTTGGTCGGCCGGTTCGCCTGACTCGGATTGGGCGTTCGCCGCTCGCGCCGAGTTCAAGGCTGCTGGCAACTGGTCGAACGACGCCCAGTCGTGGAAGGGTGAGGAGTTCAGCGCGGTGATCGGTGGCGGTCTGGCGATCGAGCGTCCGGCTGGCACCTCGCTCACCCCGTGGAGCGGCACCGTCGACGTCACCCTCGGCTTCGGCGGCGCGAACCTCGGTGCTGCGTTCTTCTACGTTGACGATGACGCGGGCACCGAAGTCCAGGCCTTCACGGTCTCGGGCGGCGTGTTCGTCTCCGACGACATTGAGCTTGTCGCTCGCTTCGAGAACCTCGATGAGGACGGCGGCTCTGAGTTGAACACCCTGACCGGTGGCGCCAACTGGTACTTCGCGAAGAACACCGCCAAGCTCGGCCTCGAGCTCGGCTATGCCTTCGACGCGGTCCCGGCTGGTGCGGAGTTCGCCAACTGGACGGAGTCGACCGACGACGGCCAGTGGGTCCTCCGCGGCCAGATGTCCTTCAGCTTCTGATCGGTTCGCCGATCTAGGCGAGCATCCACCTTGTCTTTAGGCACTTCGGTGCCTCAAACACGGCTCAGTCGGCCGCCCCGCAAGGGGCGGCCGATTTTCCTTTATTGTCATCTCCCGCGCCCGCCGACAGCCGCCGCCGCCCCGAACGATGGGCCTTCGGAAATTCTCGCGGCGGGTCGCCTCTCTCACCGATAACCCCAAACAGCCGACGCGGGAGCGTTGGTCCAAGGAGGAAGGCAGGATGCCGACCGAGACGCGCAGGACGTGCACTTCAGTTCGCAGCTTCATCCGGACCCCGCGTCCGTTGCTCACGCCGCTGATGCTTGCAGCACTCGGCCTTGCCGGCGCCGCGCGCGCCGATGACGGCCTCGGCGCTGCCGAACTCATCCAACGCATTGAGAAACTCGAGGCGTCGAACCGGGCGCTGACGACCGAGATCGCGGAACTCCGGCAGTCGGACGGCGAGGCGTGGCTCACCGAGGAGCGCGCCACCGAGATCCGGGCCATCGTGTCCGACGTCCTTGCCGACAGCGCGACGCGCGCGTCGCTGCAGAACGGCGGACTCGCGGCCGGTTGGGACGACGGCTTCTTCATGCAGTCGGTCGATGGACGCTTCCGGCTCGAGGTGGGCGGCCTGTTTCAGGCGCGCTACATGTACAGCTACATCCCGGATGGCCTGTCGGGTGTCAGCGTCGCCAACTCGCAGCTGGCCGACAACGTCGAGTCGCGTCATGGCTTCGACCTCCCGAGCACCCAACTCGACTTCAAGGGCCACGTCTTCGGCCCCGAGTACACCTACCGCATCCGGGGTCAGTTCTCGAACGACGGAGAATCGGCAATCGGCACGGCGCCGATCGCGAATCTCGGCCCGTCGAGCGGCATCTTCCGATTGCTCGACGCCTGGGTCCGCGCCGAAGTCTCCGATGGAATCGCGATCCGGGCCGGCCAGTTCAAGCTGCCGTTCGCGCGCGAGCAACTCGTCGACTCGCAGTACCAGCTGGCCGTTGGCCGCTCGACGATCGTGGAGCACCTTGGGCTTGGCTACTCGCAGGGCATCGAGGCGCAGTTCGTCTCCGATGACACGCGCATCCTCGTCGCGGTTTCGAACGGCGGCAACGACAACGTCTACGGCATCCTCAAGGGCGCCGGAAGTCAGCCGTTGAACTCGGATTGGCTCAGCGACCGGGTCGATTGGTCTGTGGCCGCGCGCATGGAGTGGAAGCTCGCGGGACGCTGGTCGCAGTTCAACTCGATGACGAGCCCGCCGGGCGACGAGTACGCCTTCATGGTTGGTCTCGGCGCACTCGCGCAGGAAGGCGACCCCGACACGGGAACGAGCCCGAACTCGAGCCAACCGAACTCGTGGTACGCCTTCACGATCGATGCGAGCGCGATGTACGGCGGCGCCACGCTCTTCGGCAGCTTCACCTATTCGACCATGGACTCGGGTTCCGCGTTGGTCAGCGGCGGCAACGCCTTCAACGCGCCGACCGTGTTCGACATCGGAAACAACAGCGCGTGGGGAGCCGTCCTCCAGGCCTCGTACTACTTCGTCCCGAAGTGGGAGTTCTTCGGCCGGATGGAGGTTGGCAGCGCCGATGTCGGCAACATCGGGCTCATCACGACGCCGGCTGGAACGTCGAGCCTTGAGCGGGGCAACCTCTTCTCCGTGCTGACGGTCGGCCTGAACTGGTACATCGACGGCGAGGACCTGAAGTTCTCGAGCGATGTCGGGTTCGCCCTCGACTCCGTGGATGGCGTGTGGGCGTCGCCCTCGAACGGCTGGCGTGCCGCCGCCGAGCAGAGCGAGGTGGTGTTCCGCATGCAGCTCCAGATGGGCTTCTGACCCGTCGAGCCTTCCGCCTCGTGTGGCGCGTTTTTGGCATGAATTCCCTGCGCCGTGCAGCCCTCAGCTGCGCGGCGTTTTCCTACACTCTCTGCTCCCCCGAAGGTCGCGTTCCGCCGCCGCTGGCGGCGTGACGCCGCCCGCGAGCAGAGCCGAAACCATGCCGACCGCAGCCAGCGCGACACAACCAAGCCAGCCCGCCGCCACGGTGATCCACCGCATCGAGGTTCGAACCCGCCGAGGCCACCACGACCCGCGCGGGGCGGCGGTCCAGCGGTCGATCGAGTCGCTCGGGCTCGCACGCCTTCCCAAGAAGGTCGAGCATGCAGCGGTCTACCTGCTGCAAGGCGACCTCTCCGCCTCCGAGGTCGACCGGATCGCCAACGAACTCTTGGCCGACTGCGTGACGCAGTCGGCGGAGATCCACGCTTCGAACAAGGCGTCGCGCCCGGGCGCCGCGCCCGGTGTCGCCGTCGTCGAGGTGCATCCGCTGCCGGGCGTCACCGATCCTGCCGCCGAGAGCGTGCAGGCCGCGATCCTCGCGCTCACGGGGCGTTCCGTCGAGGTCCGCACCGGCGACCGCTACGACCTCCACGGCGTCGACAGGATCGTCGCGCAGACGGTCGGCGAGCGGCTGCTTGCGAACGCAGTCATCCATGCGATCCACACCGAGCCGTACCTGCCTGCGGCGTTCGTGACCGGGCGTCCGTACACGCTTGCGATCCGGGAGGTTCCGATCACGAGGCTCGGCGACGCCGAACTCGAGAAGCTCTCGCGCGAAGGACACCTCTTCCTTTCGCTTGACGAGATGAAGGGGATCCAGAGCGAGTACCGCCGCCTCGGACGCGAGCCGCGCGAGATCGAGCTCGAGACGCTTGCCCAGACCTGGAGCGAGCACTGCGTGCACAAGACGCTGAAGTCGACGGTGCGCTACCGAGAGCTCTCGCAGGACCCCGCCTTCGAAGGGCAGTGGTCGCTGGTGGCCGACGCGAAGTCGCGGCCGAACCACGAAGTCTCCGCCGATGGCATCGTCACGGTGAAGAATCTGCTGAAGTCGACGGTCGCCGCGAGCACGCACGAGCTCATGAAGGACGGCATCGACTGGTGCCTTTCCGTGTTCGTCGACAACTCCGGCGTCGTGGCCTTCGACGAGACCGACGCGGTCTGCTTCAAGTGCGAGACGCACAACCGGCCGAGCGCGATCGAGCCCTACGGCGGCGCCGCGACCGGCATCGGAGGCTGCATCCGCGACATCATCGGCACGGGACTTGGCGCAAAGCCGATCGCAGCGACAGACGTCTTCTGCGTGGCGTATCCCGACGTCGCGGAAGTCCCGCAGGGGTGCCTCGATCCGAAGCGCGTGCTGACGCAGGTCGTCGCCGGCGTGCGCGACTACGGCAATCGCATGGGTATCCCCACGCTCAACGGCGCGGTCTACTTCGACGACAACTATGTGGGCAATCCGCTGGTCTACTGCGGCTGCATCGGCCTGATGCCGCGCAGCTGCGTGAAGGGCGGCACGAAGGAGGGCGATCTCATCATCGCGGTCGGCGGACGCACGGGGCGCGACGGCATCCACGGCGCCACCTTCTCGAGCGCCGAGCTCACCGACAAGCACGCGGACGAGTTCAGCCACGCCGTCCAGATCGGAAACGCGATCACCGAGAAGAAGGTGCTCGATGCGATCCTCGCGATGCGCGACCGCGCGGGCGGGCCGCTCTACAACGGACTCACCGACTGCGGTGCGGGCGGATTCTCGAGCGCTGTCGGCGAGATGGCGGGCGAGATCGGTGCGACGGTGCACCTCGATCGCGCGCCGACGAAGTACGACGGACTGTCGCCGACGGAGGTGTGGATCAGCGAGGCGCAGGAGCGCCTGGTGCTGGCCGTCTCGCGCGAGAACATCGACGAGCTTGCGCTGATCTGCGCGGACCATGGCGTCGAGTGGTGCGAGCTGGGGACATTCGGCCTCAAGGCTCCTGGCGGTGGCCACGACATCGCGCTGTTCTGGCACGGAACCGAGGTCGGGCGCCTCTCGTGTGAGTTCCTCCACGGTGCGATCCCGATGCCGGTGCGCGAGGCGGTGTGGGATGCGTCGTGGGCCGCGCAGCAGCGGGCGCCAAAGCGCGCGTCGCGCTTCGCGCGCGACCTGGCGCAATCGCCGACCGATGCGCTGCGCGTCCTCGAGAGCCTGCTTGCGCATCCGAACATCGCAAGCAAGGCGTGGATCATTCGCCAATACGACCACGAGGTGCAGGGCTCGAGCGTGCTGAAGCCGCTCGTCGGCGTCCTCGAGGGGCCTGCTTCAGCCTGCGGTGGGCCTGGCGACGCGGCCGTCATCCGCCCGAAGAAGAATTCCGACCGCGCGCTTGCGATTGCCAATGGCCTCGCGACCGGCCTTGGCTCCGACCCGTACGCGATGGCGATCGCTGCGGTCGATGAATGCGTGCGCAATCTCGTCTGTGTGGGCGCAGACCATACGCGCATCGCGATCCTCGACAACTTCTGCTGGCCGAGTTGCAAGGATCCTCGCAACATGGGCGCGCTCGTCCGCGCGTGCGCCGGCTGCTACGACGCCGCGAAGGCGTTCCGCGCGCCGTTCATCTCGGGGAAGGACTCGCTGAACAACCAGTTCGTCACCGAGGATGGGCGCACGATCCAGATCCCGCCGACCTTGCTCATCTCGGGCTTCGCGCCTGTCGAGAAGGATTCGCGCGCCGTGTCGATGGACGCGAAGCGCGCTGGTTCCAAGCTCGTCGTGGTCGGCACAACGTCGGCCCGTCTCGGTGGATCGCACTTCGCGCTGCTTTCCGGCACGCATGCGGGCTCGCCGAAGATCGCAGCGCCGTGCCTCAAGACCGGCCCTGCGAACGCGGCCGCGGTCGCGGGCGCGATTCGCGCCGGCATCGTGCGCTCGGCGCACGACGCCAGCGAAGGCGGCATCCTCGTCGCTGCGGCGGAGATGGCCTTCGCGGGCGGCCTTGGGCTCGCGCTTGATCTTGCGAAGCTTCCCTGCGACGGCGACGTTGGCTTCCTCGCGCGTGCGTTCGCCGAGGATCCGTCGCGCTACCTGCTCGAAGTCGACGAGTCCGATCTGCCCGCGCTTGCGAAGGCGCTCGGATCGGTGCAGTACGCGGTGATCGGCACATTCGATGGCGGCGACGAACTGGTGCTCGACGGTGCCGGAGGCGCGAAGCGCGCGAAGGTGCGCGCGCTCGGCGAGGCGTGGAGCGGCGGCATGGCCGCAGGAGGATTCTCGTGAGTCGTCAGGCGAAGTCATCATCGCTCCGCGCGCTTGTCATCACCGCGCCCGGAATCAACTGCGATCTCGAGCTCTGCGAGGCGTTCGAACTCGCCGGCTGCACGGTCGACAGCGAGCTGCTCTCGCGGCTCTCGCGCGAGCCTGCGCAGATCGACCGCTACGACGTGATCGGTCTTCCCGGCGGATTCAGCTACGGCGACGACATCGCCGCGGGCCGCATCATGGCGGCGCTGATCCGTCAGTCGATCTACCCGGCGCTCGCTGCTGCGATCGAGCGCGGTGTTCCCATGATGACGCCGTGCAACGGCTTTCAGATCGCCGTGCAGGCGGGGCTTCTGCCCGGGCCCGCCGCCGGCGAACCGTGGAGCGACGTCCCGGGCGAGCCGACGGTCGCACTGGCGCAGAACGCGACGGCGCGCTTCAACGACGTGTGGACGACCATGGAGATCCCTACGAACACGCGCTGTGTGTGGACGCGCGGGCTGAAGATGGATGCCAGCACCGCGCTGATTCCCTGCGCGCACGGCGAGGGCCGCTTCGTCGCCGATGAAGACACCATCGCGCAGCTCGAGGCGAATGGACAGATCGCGGTGCGCTATGGCGCGAGCGACCACTTCAACGGCTCGATCAATCGCATCGCGGGAATCTGCGACGCGTCGGGACTCGTGTTCGGGCTGATGCCGCATCCGGAGCGCTACCTTCGCTGGACGCAGCATCCGCGCTGGACGCGGCTGACGGAAGCGCAGCGCTCGGGCGATACGCCTGGCCTACAGATGTTCAGGAACGCCGTCGCGCATGCGATGGCGCGGCGCGAAGGCGCAGGAGCTCCGCGATGACAGCAGACTCGAAGGGAACGGCGACCGCCGGCAAGACGCTTCGCTGTGCGACCATCGGCGTTGGCAAGATGGGCCGTCACCATGCGCGGCTCTACGCGACGACCGAAGGGTGCGATCTCGTCGGAGTGGTCGACGGCAACGCCGATCGCGCGGGCAAGGTCGTCGAGGAGTGGGGTGGACGTGCGTTCGCGTCGATCGAGGAACTGATCGCAGCGGGTGTCGACGCGGTGACCGTCGCGACGCCGACCGTCACGCATCGTGCGATCGTCGAGCCGCTCCTGAAGGCGGGCATCGCGTGCCTCGTCGAGAAGCCGCTCGCTCCCGATGTCACGGAGGCCCGGGCGATCGCCGACATGGCGCGCCAGACGGGTTCGCTGCTTCAGGTCGGTCACGTCGTGCGATACGACCCGGTCATGGTTGCCGTGCGCAACCTTGTCTCCGCCGGATCGATCCGGCCGCGCTTCATCGAGATCGATCGCGTGAGCCCGATGACCTTCCGCTCGGTCGACGTCGGCGTGGTGCTCGACATGATGATCCACGACCTCGACGTGCTGCTTGCGCTGATGGGCGGAGAGCCCGAGGAAATCCATGCGAACGCGGTGTGCGTCGTCGGCGAGGCAGAGGATGTCTGCAACGCGCGGCTCGTGTTCCCCGCCGGGCCGGACGGCATCCGCTGCACGGCGAACGTCACGGCGAGTCGTCTCGCGCTGAAGACCGAGCGCAAGATCCGACTCATCAGCGAGGATGCGTACGTCTCGGCGGATTTCGTCGAGAAGAAGGGAACGGTCGTACGGAAGACCGCGAACGCGTCGCAGCTTGCCGATGTCCGCGAGCGTCTGCGTCGCGGCGAGGACCTCTCTGGCGTCAACTACCTCGAGATGATCGCGATGGAGCCTCTCGCCGTCGGGACGGGCGAGCCGTTGAAGCTGCAACTGCTCGATTTCCTCGATGCCGTCCGAGCCAACCGACGGCCGCTCGTGAATGCAGAGGATGGATTCGCCGCTGTGCGCACGGCGGAACGCATTGTGGCCGCGGCGCGGGCGGCCGGCGCGCGCATGGTCTGACGAGCGCATGGTCTGACGAGCGCATGGTCTGACGAGCGCATGGCCTGACGAGCGCATGGCCTGACGCGCACCTTTGCTGCGGCAAACCCACGGTTGAGCCTGACGATGCCGACGCCAGACCGTTACACGACCGATGCTCCAGCAGAGTGCGACGTCGCCATCGTCGGCGGCGGCTTCAGCGGCCTCATGTCGCTCGTGCGTCTTGCGCAGCGTGCGCCGAACTGCCAGAGCGTGGTGTTCGAGCGTCGGCCGTTGACCGCCCCCGGCGTTGCGTACGGCGCGTGCGACGGCGAGCACCTGCTGAATGTTCCCGCTGGACGCATGGGTGTGTTCGCGGAACGCCCTTCGGGATTCCACGAGTGGCTCGAGCGCAGCTTCCCGGGCCGCTATCGCGCCGATGAGTTCGTGCCGCGTGCGCTCTTCGGCCGCTATCTCTCTGAGTCGGTGGCGCTGACGCTCGCCGACACCAAGGCGTGCGCTGCATTCGTGCGCGACGCCGTCGTACATGTCGAGCCGCTTGGCCAGCGCTTCGAGCTTCTCCTCGCATCGGGCCGCACGGTTCTCGCGCGCGGCGTGATCCTTGCGCCGGGGCTTCCGCCCGCGCGCGCGCCATGGCGCAGCGTCGATCAGGGCGTGGCGCGGGCGCTCCTTGCGCATGATCCGTGGGACACGTCGGCCACCGAGGGGCTCGCGCCCGGCGGTGACGTGGTGCTTGTGGGAAGCGGACTTACGGCGATCGATGTGCTGATGGGCCTACGGCGCAGCGGCTGGAAGGGCCGCATCGTTCTCGTGTCGCGCAACGGGCGGCTGCCGCTTCCTCATGCGACGTCGCACGGAGCGCCGGTCGCGTACGACCCGCAGGAACTCATGAAGGGCGCGCACGCAGCGTTTCGGGCCGTGCGCCGCGCAGCGCGGAAGCTTGTGCGCGAAGGACACGGCTGGCACGCCGCCATCGACGGCGTCCGTCCGCACGCGCAGGCGATCTGGCAGGCGTGGTCTGTCGATGATCGACAGATCTTCCTCCGCCGACTGCGTCCGTTCTGGGAGATCCATCGACACCGCGCGCCTGCACATCTCGTCGACGCGATCGAGCGCGAGCGCGCGGCGGGATCGGTCGAACTGATCGCGGGCGCGATCGGGGCACTCCGCATGGCTGACGACGGCGTGCACGCGGACGTCGAGGTGCGCTCGGCGCAGGGTGCGCGTCGGACGCTCCGGACCTCCCGCGTGATCAACTGTTCCGGGCCTGCCATGAGCGTCGCCGAGACGCTCGATCCGCTGCTCGGATCGCTCCTGCGCATGGGCTTCGCCTCGGTCGATCGCCTCGGACTCGGACTGCGTGCCGATGCCGATGGGCGGTTGATCGGTGCAGATGGCGCGGTGCAGCCGCGCGTGCGACTCGTGGGCGCCCTTCGGCGCGGAGAACTCTGGGAGTCGACGGCGGTGCCCGAACTGCGCGCGCAGGCGGCCGTCGCGGCCGAGTCGCTGGCGCGCGAGATCGGCTGCTCGTCGAGTGATTCCGGCGAGCGCGTCGGTGTCGCGGACGTTGCGCCTCGTGGCGCCATCGGAGGCTGCGCATGAGCGCCGTGGGAGCTGCGTTTCGACGCGAGGCGAAGGAGTCGCCCTGCGAACGGCTGTGGATCGGCGCTCATCTGTCTGCAGCCGGATCGTTGCGCGCCGCGATCGATGAAGCGGTGTCGCTCCGCTTCGGGGCGGTGCAGATCTTCACCCGCAACCAGCGGCAGTGGGTGACGAAGGCGCTCGCGTCCGACGAGATCGCCGACTTCGCCGCTGCGCGCAAGGGCACCGTGTTCGCCGACCCATCGCGCATCGTCAGCCACAACAGCTATCTCGTGAACCTCGCCTCAACCGACGAAGAGAGCCTGGCGAAGTCGCTTGCCTGCGAGCGCGCCGAACTCGAGCGCTGCGAGGCGCTGGGCATCGCCGTGTCGGTGGCGCACCCGGGCGCGCACATGAACGCGCTCGGTGGCGTCGCGCGCAAGCCCACTGAGCCGAACGATCTCGACTGCGAGCCAAGCTCCGACGAACTCGCCGGCCTGAAGCGCATCGCGAAGTCGATCGACCGCCTTCATGCCGAACTGAAGGGCTACCGGGTGCGCATCGCGCTCGAGACGACCACGGGGTCCGGCACCAATCTCGGATACGCGTTCCACCACCTCGCCCGCATCCGCGATCTGGTGAAGGCTCCGGAGCGCGTGGCCTACTGCATCGACACCTGCCACGTGTTTGCGGCTGGGTACGACGTCTCGACGCCTGCCAAGGCGCGGGCGACGCTCGAGCGGTTCGACCGCGAGGCCGGGCTCGCCCACGTGGCAGCCGTCCACGTGAACGACTCGGAGGCGCCCTTCGCGTCGCGGAAGGACCGCCACGCCCACATCGGCGAGGGTAGGTGCGGCGACGCGTGGTTCCGGGCCGTGCTGGCGTCGCCAGCCTTGGCGCAGGTGCCCAAGATCCTCGAGACAGAGAAGGGCGACGCGCCGGACGGCCGGCCCTGGGACGTCGTGAACGCCGAGCGGCTGACGAAGCTTGCACCGAGAGTCGGAGCGACCTGAATCGCCGTGCGGACCGGCAAATCGGCGCTTCGGGGAATGACGATTACAGGAACCTGAGCGAAGCGCCCGAAGATAGGAACACGTATGAGTTCGATGTCGATGCCCACGTACGAAGTGCAGCCGCCTCGCGAGCGTTCGGCGAGTCCCGAGGCGCGCCTCGCGCGACCGGTGGTCGGGCGCCCGATCGCTCTCATGCAGCAATCGCTTGCCGTCGTCGTCCTTGCAGCCCTGGTCTGCGGCGGCTGTGCGCCGAAGCGCGTCATCGGCTCGCGATCTGCGATGGCACCGGTGCAGGATCGGCCCGTGCTGCGGCTCGAGTCGAACGAAGCCGAGGCCGCGCGACTCGAGGTCGCAGGCGAAGCCGTCGAGGCCGAGGACTACGAGACGGCCCTGCGCGTGTTCCGCGATCTCCTCAACGAGAACCCCACGCTCGTCGACGCCTACACGGGCATGGCGGGAGTGCTCGAGCAGACAGGCGATCTTGAACTTGCCGAGAGTGCCTACGGCCGCGCGACCAGGCTTGATCCGACCGACTTTTCCGCCGCTTCTGGCCACGGACGCGTGCTCGAGGCGCTCGGGCAGCTGAAGCAGGCCGTGCGCGCCTTCCAGCGCGCGCTCGTCACACGGCCCACGGATCTCGATTCGAACCTCGCGATGGCGCGCCTCATGCTCGCGACAGGGCAGGCCGACGCGGCGGTCGCCTTCGCCGAGCGCGCGACGCGGCTTGACCCCGCGAACGGCTTCGCGCATCTCTGGCTTGCCCGCGCCTACTCGAAGGTTGGCCGTGGCAAGGATGCGATCCGCGAGTACGAGACGGCCTGCGAGCTGATCGAGCCGCCCGCCGATGTGATGATGGCGCTTGTGAATGCCTACGCGGCGGAGAAGCGCTACCAAGAGGCCGCGAACGCAGCGGAGGCGCTGATCCGCACGTCGCCAAGCGCCGCTGCGTACGAGCGTCTTGGTTGGTCGCTCTTCCGTCTCGGCGATTTCGCCGAGTCGGACAAGGCGTATCGCCAGTCGATCGAGCTCGACGCCGAGTATTGGCCCGCGCTGAACGGCGTCGGCGTGAATACGCTCAACGCGTGGATCAAGGCCGGGAAGGACCCGAACGATCCGCTGCGCGACGAGGCGCGGCTCATGCTGCAGCGATCGCTGCGGGCAAACCCGGATCAGCCGAAGGTGGCCGCGCTCCTGATGAAGTATCGGCTGTGATTGCCTACCATGCGCCTCTATGCCAGACGCGAGCCCAGTTGACCCGACGCTTCTCGAGTTCTTCGATTCGCCCACCGACTCGCCGTTCGTGATCGAGCACGTGAGCGAGGAGTTCACCTCGGTCTGTCCGAAGACCGGCCACCCCGACTTCGCGCACATCATCCTGCGCTATCAGCCGGCTGCGGTGTGCGTCGAGCTCAAGAGCCTGAAGCTCTACTACCAGAGCTTCCGAAACGCGGGCATTTTCTACGAAGCCGTGACGAACCGACTGCGCGACGATCTCGCGGAGGCGATGAGCCCTGCGTGGATGCAGGTCATCACGGTGTGGAAGGGCCGCGGCGGCATCCGTTCGCGCATCGTGGCGACGTCTGGCGACGTCCCTGCGTGCTGGATGACGAAGCTCGACGCGTAGGCTCTGTCCGTCGGGCGGAGATTACGGCCGATTGCCGCTGCCGCCGATCTCGAGCATGGGCGTGTTCCGCGCGCGACGCGGCGCGAGTTCGCCGATCGATGCAGCCTTCTCGGCGCCAAACTCGATGGTCAAGAGATCGCGGAGCCTGCGAACGGCGCTTGTCTCAAGTTGCTCGAGATCGGCGGTGAGCCGCTTGCGCGCCTGCGCCTTCGCGCCAAACGACGCGAACGACGCAGCACCGTCGCCGCTCGCAGCGGCGCGTTCCTTCTCGCGCTCGACGACGAACGCTTCGCACAGCGCCTCGCGCGACTCGATCCATTCCGCGCGAATCGTCGCGATCGCCGTGCGCGTCTCGGGGCGCAGGCCCTCGAGGGCGACGGCGCGCGAGAAGAACGGCTCAAGATCGCGCGACGCGCGGTACGCGCCCGGCTCGAGCGTGCGATAGAAGCCGCGGCGAATCGCTGTCGCGGCCGCGGGATATGCCTCAAGCCTGGTAGCGAGTGCATCGATCGTCGAGCGGTTCTGGCGCACGACCGCATCGCGCGCCTCGCGGATGCGCTGGTCGAGGCTCTGCAGCGTGTTGCTCATCTCTTCGTCGATCTGCATGGTCCGGGCGACCTGCGTGTTGCCGTCGCCCGAGTCGGTTTCCTCGGTGCGCGAGGCGCGCTCAAGGATCTCGCCCCGTTCCTCGTTTGCACGCGAAACCACGTCGCGCATCGCCTGCAGCGCCGACACGGACGACTCGTCCCACGTGCGCACCTCGTCGGCGATCGCCGCGCGCTGCGCGTCGTCAAGAGGCGCCGACTCCACGATTGCCACGACGTCGGCGGACTGTGGCCCGCGCTCGTCGACGAGCAGACGCGTGCGCGCCCGCGCGCGCCGCGCGGCCTCGGTGGCGTCCTCCTTCGTCGGTTCGACGACAGCCTTCAGCTCGTCGAACATGCGCTCTTCCGCCGCAGCGATCGCCTGCATCAGTTTCTCGGCATCGGCCGGCCCCGACTCGCCGACGGTCATTCCGCCGTCCTCGCCGATGGTGAGCGTCATGGAGATCGCGCCATCTTCCATTGGCTGCGCAGTGGCGGCGCTCGCGGCGCGATCCGCTTCTTCGGCGGCATTCCGCGCCTCGGAGGCGCGCGCCACGATCTCGTCGAAGATCGCACGCGTGTCTCTGCCGAAACCGAGGCGCTCCGCGAGACGATCGAGTTCATCGCCCGACATCGGCCGCGGGACGCGACCTCCTCCGCCACCGAACATTCCGCCGAGCATCATTCCACTGTCCGCAAGATCGTCCATGCCAAGCGCGATCGCCTCGCCGTCGCCGCCCATCACGGCGATCTGAACGCTGCCGGTCACCGCCATGCCGCCGCCCATCTGGATGTCGCGGGTGGCGATCGCGCGCGACGCGTCGTTCGGCGTGGCGCCGAGCGCGGCGCGCAGCGCGCCTTCCTGGCGCGCGATGATGTCGTTGCAGCGCTCACGCGCGGCGTTGATCGCTTCGATCTCCTCGCGGGCCTCTGCGGCGCCGAACATGACGCCGGTTCCACGCGCAGCGTCGCGGTCGAGCATGTCGAGGAACGCGTTGAGCTCTGGGGCGAGCTCGGAATCATGCGCGCGGATGACCGCCACGATCTCCTCCCAGCGCGCGTCGTCGAGTTCGCCCTTCGCACGCTGATTCTCAGCGGCCTTGCGCACGGCGTCGAATCCGCCCGAGAGCGCGGAGGCCATGTAGACCTCGCTCACGAGATACGAGCGCATCGCGGACGCCTGCGCCGGCGGCAGCGCAGTGGCGACGGCGTTGAGCGTGTCGCGGTGCAGCCGGCGGATGCCGGCATCGATGCGCGCCATCTCCTCGCCGGCGCGCCGCTGGACTTCCTGCATCTGCTGCATCCACTGCGACTGGGCGTCGCCTTCGGCCGCGTTCGCAGCGCCCTCGGCGGGCGCCTGCGGGAATGCCGAGACGCCGAGTTCCTCGCGCGCCTCGGCGGCGCGGACGCGTCGCGCGAACGATGCGTCGGCAAGCCGCTCGAGCTGCCGCGTGAGCTCCAGTTCATAGCTGGCGAAGGTAGGCGCGATGGCTGCACGTGAGGCTTCGTCAAGCGACGCGAGCGCCGGCGCGCTGCGAAGGTCGAATGCATGCGCGCCTCGCGCGAAGCCCATGTTGGGGATGGCGGCGACCGCACGGCGGCGGGTCAGCGCTCCGCGGAGCTTCTCCGCCTTGGCGGCCGCCTCGGGCGTGAGGAGCCCGACGATCTCGTCGACGAGTTCCGCGTCGATCTGCGCAGCGCGCGCGAAGATGCGGCGGCGCATATCGGCGGTGCGCTTCGCGTCCTCGACGCTCGGCGCGGTGTCGAGCGGCGAGGTCGCGCGCTTCATCGACTCGTCGACCTCGCGCTCCTCGAACTCGCGGAAGCGTGTGAAGTAGCCTTCGTGCAGCGGCAGCGCGATCGCGAGAAGCGCCTCGTCCGCACCCGCTGCGCGCAAGAGCGACTCAAGTTCGCCCGCAGCGACCGGCGACGGAAGCGACACGCCAAGTTGCGCGTTCGCAGAAGGCGCGAACGCTCCGCCGATTCCGGCAAGCAGCGCGAGGGCGAGGAGCTTTGTTGCGAGTGCGCGAACCGGACGACGGGCGAGGGAAATCAGTTGCATGGGACGCATGATGCGGGAGGGAAGCCGTTTCCGGCACCATCCGGCGGGTTTCGTGCAGGAATTGATGCCTCTCCCGCGCCGAGCGGTCGCGTGCAGCGGATTGTGGGCTGGTTGCATGCGCTCAGCGACCCGACGGGCTCGCGGGAGCCGGGGGCGCGGGCGACGGCCTGCCGCGCCCTTCGGGTCGGAGCGGCGCCCATGTCGGATCGGTCGGCCGCTCCGCGTGTCCGGCCTCGGCCAGCGCCACCGCGATCTCGCGGTGGAATCGCAGCGCCGCGACAGAGGCCATCGAGTCGTGGTCGAGTCCATCGATGAGCTCGATGTACCCGTGCTCCTTCGCAGCACCCCGATCGGCGGGCAGCGTCGCGCGCCACGCATCGACCTTCGCCTTGAGCCGCACGACGGCCTCGTTCAGATAGAACGAATCGCGCGTGCCGCACAGCAGCCGAATGCGCTCGAGGAAGATCGGCCCGAGCTTCTCGCGCGCCTGCTCGAAGCGCCGCGCGATGTCATGCCGCGACCACGCCTCCGCGGTGACTGGATCGATCGCGCCGGACTCTGGATCGGCGATGCGCCTCGGCGCGTTGCGCGCAGGGTCGAACGGCGACCACATGGCCTCCCAGGTCGCCCACTGTTGGCCGCTGCGGCCATTCGGGTCGATGGCGTGCTCGGTCATGCGTTCCTCGCGCACGGTCATGTGCACGAAATCGTCCTCGGGCCCGAGGATGCTGCGGAAGCTCGGCGTCTCCGCGCCATCGCGACCGACGTGCAGGCTTGCATCGACGTAAAGGTTCGAGCGCTGGAACGCGGTGAAGTCGACCGGGTCGGGCGCGCTTGCGAAGCACGGGCCGAAGGTGTCCGGATAGGTGAGCGCCAGGTGCAGCGCGGTCCATCCGCCGCTTGAGTGTCCAGTGACGACGCGGGCATCGGTGCGGGAAATCAGCCGAAATCGCTCTTCGAGGAACGGGATGAACTCGCGCACCAGCGCCTCGCCGATTGGTCCGTTCGTCTCGGAGTCGCAGAAGCCGCTGTGCCCCCAAGGCGTGTCTGCATCGAGGTAGATCCACACCGCCTGGGGAATCGCGCCGCGCGCCTCTGGCGCACGGAGCATCGCGGCATCCGCAGCGGCGTCGAGATGGTTGGCGCCGAATCCGCCGATCACATAGATCGTCGGCCAGATGCGCCGCGGGAAGGCAAGGTCGTTGTAACCGAAGGGAAGCACGACTCCCGCGCGCAACGTCGTCTCGCGCCCGAAGTGACGGCTCAGCATGTCGCTTCGCCGCTCGACCCACTCGACACCCTCGGCCGTCGGTGGCGCCTCGAGCTTCACGCGCTTCTGAAGGGTGACCGCCACTTCATCGCGCCTGTCGGGCGCAAGTTCGACCGAGACGACTTCACTCACGAGGTTGTTCGGACCAAGATGACCGCGCGCCGTGAAGTCGACGTCGAGCACCGCCTGCACGCGCCAGCGGCCGGAGAGGCCATCGAGATCGTGCGTCGAGGGAATCGAAGCGTCCGGCTGAAGCACGACCTCGCCACCGGCCTTCACGTCGACGACGGCGATCGACGCGGTCGGTTGCGGTCGGAAGAAGAACGGTCCATCGATGGGTTCAACGGCGGCCCAACGGTCGGTGTCGGGCACGAAGAAGACGACGAGCCGACCAGAGAAGAGTTCCTCGTCTGCGCCCCCATCTGTTGCCTCGGCCGTGCCCCGACCGGCATCGCCGACGGCGGGCTTCGCGGCCGGACTACCCGCTCCGCCGTCCGCAGACTGAGTCGGCCGTTCGCCCGCTGACCGTGCGCGGGGCGACGGGGCCAGCTTGAAGACATATCGGTCCTTCTCAGGGCGCACACCTCCCTGCGCAACCGCCTGGCTGCCCGCCTGGCTGCCCGCCAGGCTGGCCGCCTGACTGCCCGCCTGGCGACTCGCCGGCGCAGACCGGCCTGTTCCCGCCGCCAACGCGCATGCAAGGGCACCGACGAGGAGGCGGGCGGTGAAGTTGGAGGTAGCGGGCGGCATGGTGGGTTTGCTGGGAAGTGTCGCCGAGCCGGCGGGCTACGGCAGGGGAGAACAAGGGACCCGGACGAATGCTTGCCGCCGACACGTCTCGATCGCTGCAGGATGGCGGATTGCGCTGATTGAGTCCTGCCGACGGTGCCGATACACATTCCCGACCGTCCGGATGCTGCGGCCGAGGACCCCCTGTCCGCTGCATCTCGACTCGACCGTGGAGTTTCTCGATGAAGAATCGTTCGCTGTCCGTCCGTCCATGTCTTCGCGCCAGCGGCGCCACGCGCGCCCGGGCACGCACCGCCATGCTGTCGGCTGCGCTTGCGGTCCTGTGTTTGCTTGTTCCGGCGGGATGTGCACCGCATCGTACCCTCGAGGACCAGCTCTACTCGACCTCGCAGAACATCGCCGACGCGGCAAGGTTCCGAACCTTCACCACCGACGAGCCGATCGAACTCCGCACGACTGGAGCCTTGGCGGTCGATGTCGATAGCTTCTCCGGCGATGTCACGGTTCGCGCCGACCGCAAGGTCGACCGGACCTATGTTGAGGTCCGCCGCGTGTCGAACCATGGCCTCGGCCGCTGGAACGAGTCGCGCGAGGCGCTCGACGACGCCGGGTGGACCGCGACGCTCGAGCCGCGGAGCGGTGGCGGAGAGGCGCTCGCGATCCGCACCAACACGCCGAATCCCGAAAAGCACTTCAGCGCCGTCCACGTGATCGTGGTCACGCCCGCGCTTGACAGCGTCAAGGTGCGGACGACCAAGGGCGATGTCACGGTGATCGAGAACCAAGGGCCTGTCGACATCGAGACGACCAAGGGCGATGTCCGCATGATGACGCCTTGGCCGATGACGCGTGCGATGACCATCATCACGAGCGAGGGCTCGATCGACTACCGCGTGCGCGGCGAGTCGAGGGGCATCTTCGACTGCGAGTCGCGCGGCGGCGAAGTGCGGCAGCGCGCCGAGTTCGGCAAGTGGCTCGCGCTCGACAGCGACAACGATCACGACCGGTTTCTTGCGGTGCTGAACGACGGGACGAATCCGGTCGTGCTGCGCACGAGCGAGGAGAATATCCGCGTCGCGATCGTGCCTGACCCGACGAACGTCGGCTTCTCCATCGTCGATTGAGCGGCGGACGTGCCCGAGCGCTCGCGTGCATTGAGCGCTCGCGGCTGCGGCCGCTCGCGTTGGTGCTTGCGAGGTTTCGTTGCCGAAGGCGATCGTCGGATGCCTTCGCTACCATGATCGCGTGAAAGAAGTCCAAGACCACTGGTTCCGCCTCGCGAAGGAAGAGGGCTATCGTTCGCGCGCGGCGTACAAGCTCATCGACATCGACGACCGCAAGCGGCTGCTGCGCCGGGGAGACCGCGTGCTTGATGCGGGCGCCGCCCCTGGAAGCTGGGCGCAGGTCGCGGTCGAGCGCGTTGGACCCAAGGGCGAGGTGGTCGCCGTCGACCTGAAGCAGATCAATGGCGGTGGCTATCCGTCGAATGTCCGGCTGCTGCAGGCTGACCTGCGCGACGTATCGCTCGCCGAACTCGGCGGCCGTCCCTTCGATGTAATCATGTCCGACATGGCGCCCGACACGACCGGCGACCCGATGGGCGACGCCATGCGATCGGCGCGCCTCTGCCACGATCTGCTCGACAGGGCGGTCGAGTGGCTGCGCCCCGGCGGCAACTTCACCATGAAGGTCTTCGAGGGCGGCGAGTATCCCGAGCTCCTCAGGCGCGCGGGCAGGATGTTCGAAGAGGCGAAGGGCTATAAGCCCAGGGCATCGCGCGCGGAGAGCGTTGAGATGTTCGTGGTCTGCCTCGGTTACCGCGGCAACGACGGCAGGGTGCTGACCGCGGAGGATGCCATCCTTCCCAAGCGAAAGCCCTCGAAGGGCTGGGACTGAGCCGGTGTTGGCGCCGGCGCAACCGAGCCGACGCAGTGCGGTCGGCGAGAACCGCGTGTGATCTGCAGGAACTGCCGCAAGTCCGCCGCGCCATGTCGCCTGCCGCCTCAAGGGGCGCGCCCGGCGCAAGGCACGCGGGTTGCATGAGTCTGTTGCGGAGTTGCCTCCGCAGCGAGGACCATTCATGCAGATCAACCAAAGCCTTACCGCCAGCGGTCTCTTCAACTCGCAGTCGCAGAAGCCTCGCGCTTCGCTCGACGGGAGCGATCCAAACGCGCTGCCGTTCCACGCACAGACGATCGCCGAGATGGAGAGCCGCAAAGAGCAGGCGCAGCCGGAGGCAGTCACCTTCCGAAGCACGTCGCTTCCGAGCATCGACACGATCATGGAGTACTGGGGCACGGCGAATGCGATCGCGGACCTCAACACCGATGGCATCGTCGATTCGGCGGATCTCGGCATCGTGCTGTCGTCGATGCCGCCAGCCGAAGACGGTGGAACAGGTGGGGAAGGCGGCACCGCGAGCGACCCGACCGTCGACACCATCACGTCGAACTGGGGTACTTCGAACCCCGACGCCGACTTGAACGGCGACGGCACCGTCGATTCGGCGGATCTCGGCATCGTGCTTTCGGGCATGCCGCCTGCGGATGACGGCGGAACAGGCGGGGATGGCGGCACCGCGAGCGACCCGACCGTCGACACCATCACGTCGAACTGGGGTACTTCGAACCCCGACGCCGACCTGAATGGCGATGGCACCGTCGATTCCGCGGATCTCGGCATCGTGCTGTCTGCTGCACCGCCAGCTGAAGACGGTGGAACAGGTGGGGATGGCGGCACCGCGAACGATCCGACCGTCGACACCATCCTGTCGAACTGGGGTACTTCGAACCCCGACGCCGACCTGAACGGCGATGGCACGGTGGACTCGGCAGACCTTGGCATCGTGCTCTCTGGCATGCCGCCGGCGGATGAAGGCGGAACGGCGGACGATGAAGAATCGGCGACGGCACAGCGCATGCAGAGCGTCACCGCTGCATACAAGGCACTCGAGGAGGCCCTGCAGTCGGGTTCTCCTGGGCAGATGATCGAGCGACTGGCGAACGTCATCTTCAAGACGCTCGACCAGAACCATGACGGCCAGCTTGTTCCCGGCGACTTGCCACTCCAGCCGAAGATGTTCGCGAAGTTCGACACCGACGAGAACCAGCAGCTCTCGCGAGATGAACTGATGGCCGGATTGAGGGTCGAGTTCAACACCTACAACGCCGTGACGGGAGAGGCGGACTACGGAGCCTTTGCCAAGCGTTGGCTTGCCGCCTTCCAAGGCCAGCTTCCCGAACCGACCTATGACAACCGCCAGGCCGTCCTTGCCAGTCGCTTCGGCTTGACTGGATCGGCCGACGCGATCGCGGCGCAATCACCAAGCTTCCTGTCCGTGAGGGCGTGAGACTGAGCCCCACCCCTCGCGCCTGAACACGCCCGCGGCAGGATGCCGCGGGCTGTTCGACTTTTGGCGCATCCGCGATCGTCTTGACCCACCGTCGTTCGCAAAACGAGACAGGCTCCGTCAAAACCGACCGGAGCCTGCCTGTGGGAGAAGAGAATCCGTGGAGTGTGGCGTGCGCGAATGCGTGACGAGGCCCAGCGCAAGAAGCGACTCCGCGCAGGCGCTACCCGTTCTACGTAGTCCGTGCGCGTCGGTTTCGCAATCCGAGTGGGGGCTCTGCGCCAGAAGTTGTGATTTGAGCTGAACCGCGAGGCGCCGTCTGCGTACAACCATTCGTCGCACCCATGTGAGCCTTGCCTGCGGCGTACGGGACTCCTCCGCAGGAGCACGACAGGGCTCCGGCACCGTTCGACCTCTGGCACGTCCGGAGATTGAAGAGACGCGGCGTTTCGCTGCGTCATCTGCGTGCGCGATGGCCTCGGTCATCGCGCACCCGACTGCCAAGCATGGGCGCAGACTCTCCTCTCTTGCCGCACGCCGACCATCCGGTCGGCGTGCGGCGTTTTACCCGCAGCCTTCAACTGTTGAGTCTCGAGTCTTGAGTTTGGGTCTTCAGGCTTTTGTGTGGGCTATGGCACCGTCGGCCCTCAGCGGGCGGCGTGCGGCTGACGGTCTCGAGGTCTCTCACGGAGGCACGGAGGCACGG
>JBIKXP010000240.1:0-4578 GCA_044355685.1 Phycisphaerales bacterium | reverse complement strand
GTGCGAGTCACTTGTCCGTGCGAGTCACTTGTCCGTCGGCGACTGCCCGAGCTCGATCTGCTTCGCCTCGAGTCCGGTGCCCATCGCCTCGGCCAGCGCGGCCAGCGCGTTCTGATAGCCGACGAGCGACGCGAAGTACTGGTCCTCGGCGATGGCGAGGCCGTTCTGCAGCTGGAACTTGAGCTGGAGGAACTCGGGCGTCAGCGCTGCGAGCGTCTTCTCGTCGACCAGCAGCGCGCGCAGGTTTTCCGCCTGCGCCAGCCGGAACGTGCGGTTCTGCTCGACGAGCTCGCGGTACGCCACGCAGTCGGTCATGGCGTTCTTCACGGAAAGCACCGTGTTCTGCACGGCGCGGTCGTACTCGACGACGGCCTGCGAACGGCGCAGCCTGGCCTCTTGATAGACCGAGTCCGCGGCGCGGTTCCCAAGCGCCTGGCTGAACTGCAGTCCGGCGAGATAGTTCACGAAGTCGCCGGAGCCGATGTCCGAGTAGCTGTCGCCGATGTCGTCCTGCAGCCCGAACCACGCGATGTTCGCGGAGAGGTCAAGCTGGGGAAGGCGGCCATTGTCGGCGACCGTCACGCCGATGGTGGCGCTGTCGATCCCGATCAGCGCCTGCTGCACGCGCGGCGACTTCGCGAGCGCAGTCTCGATCGACGCACGCAGGTTCGCGGCAAACGGCGCGTCGCTCGGCATGTCGGCGGGCACGACGTCAACTTCGCCGCCGACCGGAAGCTCGGGGTCGTTCAGGATCGCCTTCAGACGGTTGCCCGCCTCGGAGAGCGAGCGCCGCGCCTCGATCACGAGCGCCTTGCGCGCCTCGACGGTGGCGACCGCGTTCGCGTACTCGGCAAGCGTGGCATCGAACTCGCGCCGCTTCGCGAGAACATCGCGCACTTCCTCGCCCACGCGCACGAGCCACTCTGCGCTCACGAGCCGCGCGCGCGCGCTGACGAGCGCCCAGTACGCCTGCTCGGTGCGGGCGACGGTCGAGAGCAACTGCGAACGCAGCGCTTCCTGCGCAGCGCGATCGCGGTTCTCGGCGAGCCGGACCTCCGCGAGCGCGACCTCGGACCCGAACCCGCGCAGGAGCGGCTGCGTCAGGCCAAGCGTGATGGCACTCTGCCAGGCCGGATCGGGAACGAAGAGATCGCTGCCGAGGTTGTCGATGCGGCTGGTGTTGGTCGAGAGCGACACCTGCCCGCCCGAATCAAGCCGCTTTCCCACACCCGCGTTGAACGTCCAGTTCCGCTGGTTGGTGACGTTCGGGATCACGGTGGTGCCGCCTCCCGGGAACAGGATGCCGATGCCGGGCTGGTCGATCCGCTCGAATCCCGCGCCTGCGCCAACGACCCAGTCGAAGGCCGCCTCGGCGCGGGTCACGTCCGCGGTCGTGATGGAGCGCTCGAGCCGAGCAGTCTCGGCGTCGAGGTTGTTGCGGACAGCGGCGAGGATGGCCGCCCGGAGCGAAAGCAGCGCCCGGCGCGGGGTTTCCGCGGTCAGCGGCACGGATCCGGACACGGTCTGTCCGAGTTCGGCGGACTGTGGCCCCATCGCACGGAGCTCGTCGCGGCGCGGGGCGAGCATCCGGTCGACGTCGGTTTCCCGCGAGCCGACCGACTGGGCCGACGTCGCAGCAATCTGGGCCAGTTGCCGGTCGGCGCTTGCCCGGAGTCCCGCTTCGACGGAACCGGAAAGTCGGTCGTCATCGGGGGATGCAAGCGGCGACTGGCAGGCGACGGGCAGCAACCCCAGGAGCGAGGCATGCAGGGCTTGGAGAAGGAACCGGGAGCGGCTCGGACTCGACGCGCGGGAACTCATGGCGCGGATGGTAGCGAGGCGAACCCGGGCGCGACGGTTCGTGTCGCCCGAATCGCCAGTCGATCGGGCGGCGCTCGGCGCGTGGTCCCGCGCGCCAACCCCGAGCTCGCCTGCAGCCAACGCGCGCTCGCCGAGGCGCGCGGGAATCCCGTGAAAATCCCGCACGCCCGCGAATCAAGTCGATACGATCTCGGCATGTCCAGCCGTACGTCCCTCGTTCGAGCCGCGCTCGTCGCAGGCATCGTTTCTGTCCCGTTCGCATCGGATGCGTTCACACTTTCGGCGATCGCGCAGTCGACGACTGGCGCGCCAAAGGTGACGGCGAAGACGCCGTACGACGCAACCATCACCGCCGACAGTGCGCTGGTGCGCGCTGCACCGAGCACGGAGAGCGGCTACCCGTTCGGTAGCCTCCGTCAGGGTGCAAGCGTGCGTGTGCTCGAGGAGCAGGTCGGCTGGGTCGCCGTCTCGCTTGCAGGTGGCGCATTCGACGGCTGGTTTGGCTACGTGCAGGCGGCCCCTGGCGTCACGCTCTCGGCCGATGGCAAGACACTCAAGGTGTCCTCGCGCGCGCAGATCAGCGCGCCGAACGCGGAAGCGAACTGGAACCCCGACAGCAGCTGGAAGGCGATCGGCTTCCTCGTCGCCGGCGATGAAGTCGCCGTACTCGGCGAGTCGAAGGGTCAACGTGACACGTACTACAAGGTTGCGTTGACCGCGAAGGCGACCGGCTGGATCAACGCCAGCGCCATCTCGCCCGCCGCGAACGCGACGCCGGCAAGCGAGACCGCCACGCCGAAGGTTGACTCCACCACGACGACGAGCGAGTCTCCGGTGCAGGCCGGCGAGAAGGTCGATGCTGCGACCGCGACGACCGACACGAACCCGGTTGATCCCGATCCAACGCAGGATGTGACGGCAGACCCGACCACGACCGACGCGACGACCGACGCGACGACCACCGCGACGACCGACGCGACGACCACCGCGACGACCGACGCGACGACCGACGCGACCAAGACCGTTCGCGGCACCTCGGCCGACGCCATCAACCGCGAGAAGGTCGTCGAGCGCGTGCGTCGCGTCAAGTTCAACGACATCGACACCGTGTGGAAGCGCGTTGCGAAGGAGCCCGTCGAGACGGCCGAGCTCGAGCAACTGCGCGAGCGCTTCCTCGCGCTTGCGGAAGATGCCAACACGCCGCGCAGCGAGGCGATCGCCTCCACGCGTCGCGCCGAGCAGATTGCCATGCGCATCGACGTGCAGAAGGGACTCCTCGAGATCGCTGCGCTCCGCCAGAAGGCGAACGCGAGCATGGACGGCGTCGCCAACCTCGAGCTTGCGATGAAGACCCGCCAGCCTTGGGATGCGGTCGGTCGTCTCAACGCGTCGAGCATCTACAACGGCGAGCGCCTCCCGCTCCTCTACCGACTGCAGGACCAAGGCACCGGCCAGACGATCGCCTACATTCTGCCGACGCCTGAGTTTGATCTTCCCTCGATGCTCGGCCTTCTGATCGGCGTCAAGGGACCGATTCGCTACGACGACAGCCTGCGCCTCAATACCATCGCCCCGACGCAGATCGGGCCGCTGACGGCGCGCGACATCAACCCGAACTCGGCGCAGCCGAGCGCTTCGACTCCGCCGGCCGACACCACGGCCATCGGCAGCGAAGGCGCCTCGGGCACAGCGAAGTGACTTGTGTTTGCCGCGCGAGCGGCGCGTGCGTTGCGCGCGCGCCACTCGCTATACTGCGGCTGTCGGGGCGTTAGCTCAATTGGGAGAGCGATGCCTTTGCAAGGCATAGGTTACCGGTTCGATCCCGGTACGCTCCATTCGCGCGAAGGCCCGCCCCCGTGGCGGGCCTTCTTCGCAAGTACGCGTCGGCGATACCGACTGTTCCGAAGCACTGAGTCACGCGCGGGTTCGCCCCCCGCTTCCACCGCCCTTCACCCCGTGTCCTCCCTCTGGCTGCACGTCTCCGAGATCCCCGAGCCTGGCGGCTCCGTCGCGATCCCGCGCGATGAGGCGCGCCACGCCTTCGATGTGCGGCGCCTCGGCGCCGACGACACGATCACGCTGTTCGACGGGAACGGCGTGCTGGCGACGGCGCGCGTGCCAGGTGAGCGCGTGCAAGGTGAGCGCGTGCAAGGCGCGCGCACTCGACACGGCGATCGACTTGTCGAGGTCGTGACGCGCGAGGTCGCGCCACCACTTGCGCCTGAAGTCGGCGTCGCCTTCGCGGTTCCAAAGGGCGACCGGCTTTCGCTGCTCCTTGACGGAGCCACGCAGGCGGGCGTCTCGCGGCTTGTTCCCATCGAGTGCGCACGCAGCGTGGTCGACGCCGACAAGCTCGATCGCGGCGAACGTTGGCAGCGAATCCTCGCGGAAGCGACGAAGGTCGCGAAGCGCGCGTGGATGCCTGAACTCGTGCCGGGCGGCGCGCTCGCAGCCGTCGCGCGCGCCGAGCATGCGCGCGGGGCCGCGATCGCGGTCGCGCACACGTCGGGCGCAGAGCCGATCTCGGCGTGGATCGGCGGGCTCCCTCCCTCGGTGCCGCGCACCGTCTTCATCGGGCCGGAAGGCGGCTTCGAGGACGGCGAGATTGCCGAACTGCGCGCGCACGGCGCGGCGACGGTGTCGCTTGGGCCCTGCGTCATGCGCGTCGAACTCGCGGCGATCGCCGCGACGGTGCTGCTACGCGCCTGACGCGAGACGCCCATCCTCGAGCGGCAGCGTCCTCGTGGCGACGCGCGC
>JBIKXP010000065.1:0-15015 GCA_044355685.1 Phycisphaerales bacterium | reverse complement strand
TCGAGGACGCCTTCTTCGCGGGAGCGACCGACGTGCTCGCCGAAGCGCGGCGTCCGGGCATGCAGCGAGTCCGCGAGGCGCGCGAGCGTCAGCGGAACGTCTCGGGCTTCTCGCGCATGGGTTTCGACCTCGCCGGCGGACTCGGCCGTTTCGTCGACCTCGCCGATCTTCTCGCGCGTGCGGAGATCGTGCGCGAGGTCCCCGAGGCATCGCGCGGGGACTTCGACGCGCTTCTTCTCGCCCAGGAGCAGCGGCTCCTCGCACAGAGCCGCAGTTTCGCCCGCGAGAGCCGCAAGGCCTGCGAGCAGTGGTTTGCGGCGCTCGAGGAGCAGCGGAAGCTCCAGGAATCGGTCATCAACACCATGCTCGACGCCGCGGAAGCTGGGGCCGACGGTGGCGCGGCCGAAGAGGCGGTGGTGCGGGCTCGGAGCGAGCGCATGCAGCGCATGAACCAGATGGTGGCGGAGGCCGCGAGCGGCGTGAACCGTGCCACCGCCCTGAACGCCGACTCCAACCGTGCTGCCCTGCCCCAGTTTGCGACGGTCCTTCCCGAACTCCTGTACCACCGGCTGCGCGGCACGGTCGCACGGCGATCCATGGGCGCGCTGGACACGCTGGTCGGCCTGATGGGAGGACACCAACTCCATCTCCCGGGCGGCGGCCTCGAAGGGCTCCTCGAGCGACTTCGACGTGACCCCGCCATCACGGCCGAGATGCGCGAGCGCCTCGTACCGATCGAACTGACGTGGTACCGCGAGTCGGCCGACAACATCGAACGGCTCGCCAAGCTCACCAGCGAGCTCAATCCGACCACGACCATCCTGAGCGCCGGCGACATCAGCGGCGGCACGGACGAGGCGCGGGCCTCCATCCGGAAGATCGCCGATGAACTGAGCGAGATCGACCAACGTGCGTACCGGGCTGTCGCCGCCGTCATCGGCTCAGAACACCGCGCGGTTGCCTTCACGCGCCCGCGCAACCTGGCGCCAGCCGCAGGAGCGAACGGGGGAGATACCGAGGCCCTCGCGCCGAACATGCTCTATTCGCCGGAGGTGGATTCCGCGGCGACGGAAGTTGCGTCATCGCAGGAGTCCGACGGACTGCCTTCGGTATGGACCGCTGCGCACGTCGCGCGGATCTTGAAGCCGCTTGGGGTCTCGGACTCGTCCCTCGCCGTGATCGAGGGGGTCGTGGAGGCTTGGACGGCGCGCGAGTGGGCGCCCAAGGTCGCGGCGCTGCAAAGGGAGTTCAGTCACACCTTGCAGACGCTCTACGTTCAGGAGGCGGACGGCCGGCTCTCCGTCGATCGAGGGAAGTCGGAGAGGTTGAACACGCTGCGACTCCAGATCGCTGACGCGATCTTCGCGGCCGATGCCTCGCTCTTCCAGGATCTCGCGGCCTCTCTCGGGCTCGGAGCCGACAGCGCAGAGATGCTGTTGCTGCGGCTTGAGCGTGTGTCGTTCGTCAAGGCTTGGGTTTCGATTGCTGGCTCGTCTGTCAGCGCATCGTCGGCCAGCCCCTCGCCTGGCGCGATCTTGGTTCGCGCAGGCCTCTCGCCCGAGGAGTCGCGTGCGTTCCTCGAGAACACCCGCGACGCATGGCAAGCGCTGGCCGCGGCGCTGCCATCCGCGGCACGCGCTCTGATCGAATACCGCAGCCGCGCAGAGACAGCCATGTCGCCCGCCGCCGGCGACGTCTACTACGGGTCGTCTGATCAACTGATCGTGCAGGCCGACGCTGCGATGCGGGCCTTTGCCCGCCGATACGGCGAGCTGTGCGATGTCGCCGCGGCGAAGGCGAGCGAGAAGGCCGAGGTGGCCGCGTCCATTCGACGCGCACGGCTGTCGCTGGCGCGGCCCGATGTCTATGAGCCGTCCGAGTGCGCGACCGGTCCGCTTGAATCCGCGCTCGCGATCAACGAGCTCAGCGCCGAACAGCGTGCGCGGCTCGAGGCGCTCATGGCCGAGTACGCCGCCGCCTATGAGTCGCTCTCCGAGAAGATCGCAAGCGGTCCGACGGGCACCGACACAAACGGCCACGGAACGATGGAGGCGACGCAGCAGCTCGTCGAATTCGAGCAGAGGCTTCGTTTGCAGCGCAGCGAACGCACCGAGAAGGCGCGCTCCGAGGCTCGGCGCATCCTCGGCGACGAACTCGCGTCGCGCGTCCGCGGCCTCGAAAGCGCCAAAGCCGAGCCCCTCCGGACGCGCATGGCGCAGCCGTTCGGCCCCGCCGCCGAGGACGATTGATGGGTCTAGGTTCTGTCTGACGGATCGGCCGTGCGGATTGAAGCCCCGCGGATCCTCCAGACAGAACCGACGACGCATGCGGGCGCCCCGTTCGGGGGCGCCCGCTTTGTCATTTCCTCGTAACTTCGCAACTTGGATCGGCTCCGTTCCCAAGTACGCTACTTCCGCGTCGGATACGCATCCTTCCTGCGTCAAAGGCTCCCCATGCAGAATCTCGCCCGCATCGCCCTGCGTCCATTCGCACTCGTCATCGTCGCCCTCGCGGCGCTGCTCTCGTCCGCAGCCGCCACCGCGCAGGTCGGCCAGCTCGTCGGTTCGCCGCTCACCACCAAGCGCTTCGAACGGCTGCTGCGCGTGTATGTCGACCCGACGCCTGAAGAGGCGAAGGCCCTCGACGGCGTCCATGAGGCGTACCTCGATCGCTTCCGCGCCGAGCTCGACCCCGAGATTCAGGCGCTGAGCCGGTCGACCCCCACAGGCATGCCGTCGAAGGAGGAGTTCGAGAAGTTCCTGCGCGATCTCGAGCGGCTCGAGGCGAAGATCGCCGAGGCGGACAAGGCCTTCTTCGACAGCGCCGCGGCGCTTGTGGCGCCCGAGCGCCGGGGCGGCATCGAGCGCGTGCGCGGCGCGCGCGAGCGGCAGCGTGAGCTCGGCGGATTCTCGCGGATGGGCTCGATGATGTTCGGCGGCGGCGGCAGTTTCGTCGATCTGGCCGACCTCCTCTCGCGCGAGCAGACGGTGCGGCTCGTCCCGGCCGATCTTCGCCCGCAGTTCGACGCGATGCTCGTCGAGCAGGAGCGGCGGACGCTCGCGCAGGCGAAGGCCTACGGCAGCTCGGTGCGCAAGTCGATGTCGAAGATCTACGACATCATGGCAGAGGCGCAGTCCGCTGGCCTCGGCGACGTCGACGTTCCCGCAGGCGCCGACGCGGATGGCGCGAACCCCGAGGAAGTGGCTGCGGCCGCGCAAGCGGCGCAGGGTCGAATGGCCGGCATGATGCAGTCGCTGCGCGCGCTCGGCGAGGAGCCGCGCAAGGCGGTCGAGGCGAACTTCACGGCGAATCGCAGTGCGATCCGCCAGTTTGCCTCGGTCCTCCCCGAACTCGAGGTCTACCGGCTCCGCGCCGCACTCTCCGAGAAGTCGGTCGGCATGATGGGTGCGATGATGATGGGCGGCCCCGGGAACCCGGCTGGCGACGTCTCGGCCGTCATCCGTCGCGTCCGGCGCGATGCGACGATCGGCCCCGACGTGAAGGCCGCGCTCGCACCGATCGAGCTCGACTGGCGTCGCGAACGGGCCGAGCACTCGGAGAAGCTCGCCGACGTCGCGCTTTCGATCGACATGAGCGCGATGATGGTGGGCGGCGATGGCGGAGATCCCATGGCCGCGATGCGGCCGCTCCAGGAGCGGGCGGAGCAAGGCGAGGCGATCGACCGGCGCGCGTACGCGGCGGTGGTCGCGCTCCTCGGCGAAGAGGTCTCGGATCGGTTCGTCACCAAGCTCGAGTCTGGGAATCGCGAGGGAGGCACCACCTACTACCCCGTCTCCGCGCCCGCAGAGGCAGAGTCGGAGGGTGAGGCGCCCAGTTGGGAGCCCAGCTTCACGATGATGCTCGACGCACCCGCCCCGATGGCGGTTCGCGATGTCGTCGCCGCCCTGCGCGCGGTCGGAGTCGAGCCTCCGGCGGTCGAGGTGCTCGATGCCGTCGTCGAGGCTTGGAAGGTGCGCGAGTGGGATGCGAAGGTCGCGCCGATCGGGAGGGAACTTGGCGAGGCCCGCCGGCTCCTCTACCTGCCGAGCGAGGACGGCCAGGCGCGGCGCAGCGAGGCTATGTCCGCGTCGATGCAGAGCGCCCTGCGCAGGATTGCCGACGCGATGATTGCCGCGGACATTGCGCTCTGCGCCGACCTCGCGACGGCGCTCGACCTCAATCCAAACGGCGCTGGGCTTCTCCTGCTCCGGCTTGAGCGACTGCGGCTCGCGACGGAGGGCGCCTACTACGGCAACGAGCGCACGATCGTGTCGCCACTCAAGCTCATCGCGTCCGCGCGCATGGACGGCCCGACCGCCCGCGCGTTCATCGAGAACACGGCAGCCTCGTGGGACGCCCTCGCCAGCGAGCTTCCCTCGCTTCTCAAGGCGTCTGTCGACCGTCTGACCGAGCGCGACGCATTGCAGGCGACCCTGGGAGAGCGCGCCGAGTTCGAGCGCTATACGGCGATGATCGCGCGACATAGCCGCGCCAGCCAGGAACTCATGGATCGCGTGCGCTCCATCCATCGCGCGGCGGTCGACGCGGCCACGGACGATCCGGCGCGGCGCACGGCGATCTGGCGTGGCTACCTCGCCGTCGAGAATCCCGCGGTCTATCAGCCCGCCGACAGCGCGCTTCGCCAGCTTGACGACGCCATCGCGCTCGGCGACCTCTCGATCGATCAACGCGGCCGTCTCGACGCCCTCCGCGCAGAATACGAAGCCGCGTACCTCTCCCTCAGCGAGAAGATCGTCGAAGGGTCTGCCGGCATGGTCGCGGGTAGCGATCCAGACGGCTGGCGCGAGTACCAGGAGCGCGCCGAAGTCGTCGAGAAGATCCGCTTCGAGCGGAACGAGCGCACCGAGAAGGCGCGCTCGGAGGCTCGACGCATCCTCGGCGATGAGCTCGCCTCGCGCGTGCGCGGGCTTGTGCCCGACGAGGCGGACCCTTCGGCCGGCAGGCGCGCCACGGGATTCAATCCGTTCCTCGAAGACGAGGATTGACGCGAGTTGTTCGAGCGTGTGCGGAGCCGCGCGCGCCGGGGCATGCTCGGCGCGTATCCTGTCGCTATGGGCGACGCGCCGCGGCACATCCTCGCGCTTGACTGCGGCACGACAAGCGTGCGCGCCATCGTCTTCGCGGTCGATGCATCGGGCGGCTTCGCCGAGCGCGGTTCGTCGCAGCGCGAGTTCGCGCAGCACTTTCCGAAGCCGGGCTGGGTCGAGCACGACGCCGACGAGATCTGGACTTCGCTCGCCGCGTGCATGAACGGTGCGATCGTCGCGGCGAATCTCGCGGCGCGCGATATTGCCGCGATCGGGATCACCAACCAGCGTGAGACGATCGTCGTGTGGGACCGCGCCACGGGTGCGCCGATTCACCATGCGATCGTGTGGCAGGACCGCCGCACCGCGTCGCGCCTCGCGGAACTGCGCGCCGAGGGCCACGAGGACGCCGTGCGTGCGGCAACGGGGCTCACGCTCGACCCCTACTTCAGCGCCACGAAGCTCGCCTGGATCCTCGACGCGGTGCCGGGCGCGCGCGTCCGCGCCGAGAAGGGCGAGCTCGCCGCCGGCACGATCGACTCGTGGGTCCTCTGGAAGCTGACGAATGGCCGCGTGCACGCCACCGACGCCTCGAATGCCTCGCGCACGCTTCTTGCGCGAATCGGCGGCGCGACCGGCGGCGCGACCGGTTGTACTTGGGATGACGAACTCTGCGGCTTGTTTCGCGTGCCGAAGGCGGTGTTGCCCGCGATCGTCGATTCGGCCGGGCGGCTCGCCGAGACGGACCCAGCGCTGCTGGGAGCCGCGATTCCCGTGACCGGCATCGCCGGCGACCAGCAGTCGGCGCTCTTCGGGCAGGCGTGCTTCGCGACGGGCGACGCGAAGTGCACCTTCGGCACGGGCTGCTTTCTCCTCGCGAACGCCGGCACTGCGCCGCCGCCCGCGCCGAAGGGGCTCCTCACCACCGTCGCATGGCGCGTCGGCGGCCAGACGACCTACGCCATCGAGGGCTCTGTCTTCGTTGGAGGCAGTGCGATCCAGTGGCTGCGCGACGGCCTCGGATTCTTCCGGAAGTCTCCCGAGGTGAATGCCCTCGCTGCGAGCGTCCCGGACTCGGCGGGCGTGCTCGTCGTTCCGGCCTTCGCGGGCCTCGGCGCGCCGTGGTGGGACGCGGACGCACGGGGCGCCATCCTCGGGCTCACGCGCGGCGCGACCAAGGCGCACGTTGCCCGCGCCACCCTCGAGGGCATCGCGCACCAGGTCGCGGATCTCGTCGAGGCGATTGAGGAACAGGGCGTCGCCATCCAAGCGCTCCGCGTCGACGGTGGTGCCGCCGCGAGCGATCTTCTCATGCAGATCCAGGCCGATTTCCTCGGGAAGAGCATCGTGCGTCCGCGGATACTCGAGACCACGGCCCTCGGCGCGGCCCGGCTCGCGCTGGTCGGGCTCGATGCCGATTCTGCGGCAGACGGGCTCAAGCACGCGGTGGGGGAGGTCGATCGAACCTTCGCGCCGGCGTCGTCGCCCGCCGACCGCGCGTCCGCACGCAGACGCTGGCGCCGTGCAGTCGATACGGTACGAACCTTCGGCGACCCCGCCGTGTGAAGCACGTCAACCGCCCTCGCGCCATGCGATACTCGAAGCCGCGAACATGAAGCGACCATTCGAACGATCCGCCCAACTCGCCTCGATCGGCAGCATCGACTTCGACATCCTCGTGATCGGCGGCGGCGCGACCGGACTCGGCATCGCGGTCGATGCCGCGAGCCGTGGCTACCGTACGGCGCTCGTCGAGGCACACGACTTCGCCAAGGGCACCAGTTCGCGCAGCACGAAGCTCGTGCATGGCGGCGTGCGCTACCTCGCCGAATGGCAGTTCGGCCTCGTGACCGAGGCGCTCGAGGAACGCGCGCTCCTCTGTCAGAACGCACCGCATCTCGTGCACGACCTCGCCTTCGTGGTGCCGCGCTACCACTGGTGGGAGGGACCCTTCTACGGCGCCGGGCTCAAGCTCTATGACGCGCTTGCTGGCAAGCGGAACATCGGGCATAGCCGCATGCTGTCGCGCGAGGAGACGATCCGCGCGATCCCGAACGTGAAGCAGGACGGACTGCTCGGCGGCGTCGAGTACCACGACGCGCAGTTCGACGACGCGCGCATGGCGCTGGCGCTCGCGCGCACCGCGGCCGCGCACGGCGCGAGCATCGTGAACCGCGTGCGCTGCGTCGGCTTCGTGAAGGAGGGCGGCCAGGTCATCGGCGCCGAGCTGCGCGATGAGGAGTCGGGCCGCGTGTTCAAGACGCGCGCGTCGGCGGTCATCAACGCAACCGGCGTCTTCGCCGACGAATTGCGCCGCAAGGATGACCCGGGTTGCGCGGCGAGCCTCGAGCCTTCGCGCGGCGTGCATCTCGTGCTGCCGCGCGAGTTCCTGCCGGGTGACCACGCGATCATGGTGCCGCAGACCGACGACGGCCGCGTGCTCTTCGTCATCCCATGGCATGGGCGCACGCTTGTCGGCACCACCGACACCGAGGTCGAGCGCGCCGAACTCGAGCCGCGGGCAAGCGACGAGGACGTCGGCTTCATCCTCCGCAACGCCGCCCGCTACCTCGCGCGTGAGCCGAAGCGCGAGGACATCCTGTCTATCTTCGCGGGGCTTCGGCCGCTCGCGCGACCACAGGCAGGCGTCGAGTCGAAGAAGGTGTCTCGCGAGCATTCGATCGAGGTTTCGGACAGCGGCCTCGTCACGGTCACAGGCGGCAAGTGGACCACCTACCGCCGAATGGCCGACGAGACGCTTGAGGCGACCATCGAGGCGCTGGGGCTCGAGCTCCGCCAGTGCATCACCGAGGCGCTCCCGCTCTACGGCTTCGACCCGAAGGCCGGCGTCGAGGCGGGGCTTCCCGACCCACGCATGATGTATGGCACCGATCGCGAGCAACTCGACCGCATCGAGCGCGCGGATCGCTTCCATGCAGCCCCGATGCATGCGAACCTGCCGCTCACGCCGTCCGAGGTCATCTTCGCGGCGCGCGAGGAGATGGCGCGCAGCGTCGAGGATGTGCTTGCGCGGCGCACGCGCGCCCTTCTGCTCGACGCCCGCGCTGCGATCGAAGTCGCGCCCGAGACGGCGCGCCTGATCGCGCGCGAACTTGGGTGGAGCGACGCGCAGGCGAAGGCGAGCGTCGAGGAATTCATCGAGATCGCGAACGGCTATCTGCCCGCGTAGGTTGCGATCGAATGGTGCGGCACGTGCGGCGCGCGATGCGTCGCCTGCGATGGAGGTTCGTGCAAGATGCCCGCGATTCGACCGAAGGCCACCATCACGATCGCGTCGCTCTTTGCCGTCGGACTCGTCGGCAACGCGCTCGCGCAGACGCCCACTCGCCCGACGACTGCGGAAGTGCCGTGGCCCGTGGTGCTCGGCCAGCGTGCGGCGGCGCTCGAGCGCGATTGGAAGATCGTCGATCAGGTCGTGCTCGTGCCCGACGAGCGCACCTACCTCGACGAGATCGCGAAGTGGTCGGCGGAGGGACGGTGGCCTGTTCTCATCGAGGACCGCTTCTACGCGCCGATGTTCGTCCGGGCCTTCGCGCCGGCGCGCGTGCTGCGCCGCGAATCGGTCGGTGCGATGCCGACCGACCGAACCGAACGCGAGAAGCTGATCGCGACGACTGCGGCGGAGGCGATTGCCGATGGAAGCGTCGATGTTCTCGCAGCGGCGGCGCTGCGCGGCATCGCACCGTCGATGATCGTGCTGGCCGACGCCGCCGACCCGGCGTGGACGGCCGCGGTCGCGCTCGCCGCCGGCCGCTGCGCGCCCATCCATTTCACGAATACGTGGTACGGCCGCCCCGACGACACCATGGATGCCGTGCACGTCACGATGCTCTCGCAGGAACTCGAGCGTGCGGCGGAGCGCACAGGCCGCGCATGGAAGGGGCTCGGCGACCCGATCGACGCCTTCGTGATCTGCCGAGACATCGCGTGGAAGTGCGTGCCGGATCTGCCGAGCGCGCTTCGCATCGAGATTCCGGGCGGCCCGTATCCGACCGCGCCCGGGCAGCCGATCGCCACGCTCAACATGCTGGGCCGCCACTCGGACGGCGTCTGGTGGGCGATCGGCGCGGGCATCTTCGGAAGCGCGGAACGCTCGGCGTACGTTGCGATGTGCTCGCTGTTCGCGCCCCGGCGCGAAGCGTGGCTCACCAACGCCTATGACGGCGGCCCTGGATGGAGCGCCTACGACGCAGCGCCCGCCGCACGCAAGCTCGAGCAGCAGGGGTTCCGCACGCGCACGTGGTCGCGCGACGACAACTCGCTCGACTCATGGCGCCGCATGCTGATGGGCGGATTCGACTGCGACGTGCTGCTTGCGAACTCGCACGGCGTGTCGACGCAGTTCGGCCTCTTCGGCGGCGGCACCGCGACGGTGGGCGACGTCCCGCTCTTCGACCGCCCGGTCGCCGTCCACTTCATCCACTCGTTCTCGCTGCAAAGTCCGGCAAGCACCGCGACGGTGGGCGCCGCGTTCATCGAGAACGGCGCCTACGCCTACTTCGGCTCCGTGCACGAGCCGCTGCTGCAGGCGTTCGTCCCGCCGGAGCTGCTCGCGGAGCGAAGCGGGTTTCTCTCGCCGTTTGCCGTGTCGGCGCGCGTGTACGAAGGCGGATTTGCGCGGCCATGGCGCACGGCTGCGTTCGGTGACCCGCTGATGGTTCTGGCGACGCCAGAGCGCCTCGGCGTGCGGCGCGTGCCGCCGCCTGGGGAGGGCGTCGCAGACCTCAGGCAGCAGGCGGCGGACAGCCTCAAGCGTTTCCGCGACGCGGGCGACACGCTCGCCATGGCGCATGCGATCCGCGACCTCGAGATGCTCGGGATCGACGAGAAGGTGATCGCGCTCTGGGGGCTTGCGAAGGATCTCGACACAGCGCCGCTCTCGGCGCCGTTCGTGCTTGGGGCGCACTTCCGCGCCCGCGACCTCGAGGCGTTCATGCGCGCCTACGAACTGTGCAAGGTCACCACGCCGCGCGCACGCGACATGCTCTGGCAACTTGCGACGCCGCGGCTCTCGTCGGTTGCCGACCAGCGTCTCGTGGCGCTTCTCGGGCGCGACCCGCGCGGGCCGGACGCGAGCCTCGATCTCGCGCTTCTCAAGCCGACCGCGATCCGGCTGCTGCGACGCGAGGGGTGGGACCGCATCGTCAGCGACGCGGTGCAGGCCGCGAGCGACGACGCCGTGCGCGCGCGCATCGAAGCGCTGCGCTGAAGTTGACGAATCCGCTTAACCCACCGGCGCGGGGCTTGTGGCGGGATTGCCCGCAGGCGGCTGCGCGGCGTCCTGCTTCTCGCGGACGCGCGGCGCACCCGAGGGCTTGAGCGCGGCGCTCGCCCGCGCGATGGTCGAGTTCGGCTCGGGCGCGCAGTCGTCGGCCGCGGCGGCGGCGGCATTCGCGGCGGGATCGACCGCCGTCGTCAGCGCCTCTTTCATTTCGGCGGCGATCGCGCAGGCGAGGCCCGCCAGTCCGGCGGGCGCCGGATGCAGTTGGTCGCGTTGCAGGAGCGGCTGCTCCTTCGTGCTCTCGAGGCGCACGCCGCGGATCTCGAGCGCGCGGTCGTTCATCAGCTGCCGCTGCATGTCTGCGAGCGGAACGACACGCACGTTGTCGCGGCCCTTCGCCCACTCGAGGAAGCGCGCGTTCGCTTTCGCAATCGTCGCCTTCTCGGGCATCTGCGCGGCAGAAAGCATCTTTCCGACCGCCGGAGACATGTCGGGAAGGTCGCCGACGAGCACGGGAACATCGAATCGCTCGAGTTCCTTCAGGCCACGCTCGAGCTTCTCAAGCCGCTCCGCCTCGCTCGCAAGCGGGCCGCCTTTCGGCGAATCGTCGCCGTAGCAGTACCAGAAGAGGAAATCGAGCGCGATCACGCAGTCAGGCTTGAACTCGGCCGCGCGCGTGGCGGCGGCGGCGCCATTCCTGAGCGGAGCGAGGAAGAAGAACCCGCTCGACATGTCGCTCGAGACGATCTCGAGCTCGGGGCAGGCGAGCCGAATCATGTCGATGAGCCGGAAGCCGAGCGCGTAGTCGCCGTCGGCGCGCTTCTCGCGCATCACGCAGCCGAAGCCAGCGGAGGCGCTTGCGCCAATGACGGCGACGCGGACGGCCTTCGTGGATGCCGAAGGCAACCCGGCGGCGCGGGGTGCCGGCGCCGGCGCGACCTGCGCCATCGATGGCGCCGAGATGACGAGTGCGAAGGCGAGCGTGCGAAGCGCGTGGCGCATGGGGTGATGGTAGCCAGCGGAGGTGTTGGAGGCATCGTTGCGCGTTCGAGGGCGAAGCCCGAGCGAGGTGCGTGCGAGTCGACAGCCAAAATGGGTGCCACGACTTCCAGTAGTGGTTCCGCGCAGATATCGGCAGATCTTCCGATCCCGGCCACCTCGACTCCGCACTGCTAGGTTCTGTCTGAAGGATCGGCCGGGCTTCAATCCGCGCGGCATCCCGGCCGGAGGCGTCGGGTTCAACTCACTGTATCGCGTGGTTGGATCATTGGGGATACAGCTTCGTTTCCCCTCCTTGCCAACCGGGCGCCGATGCGGATCCCAAAGCCTCAGACCCCGGGCCTTCGGCGATCCGTCAGACAGAACTTAGAAGCAGTGGCACCCATTTTGGCTGTCGACTCGTGCGGTTGCGTGCTCGCGCTGCACGCTCGTCGACACGCGCCCGCAGCCGCGACCGCGAAAGACCCGCGCGATTAGCACCAGAGGGAGCGGCCGCAGCCGCGACCGCTACAGCTGAAGCGCCTTCATCATCGTCGACCCGAGGTCGGCGGGGCTCTCGGCCACCGCGATGCCGCAGGCCTTCAGCGCCTCGATCTTCGCCTGCGCGGTGTCCTCGGCGCCGCCGATGATCGCGCCAGCGTGGCCCATGCGCTTCCCCTTCGGCGCGGTGCGGCCCGCGATGAAGCCGGCGACCGGCTTCTTCATGTTCGCCTTGATCCACTTCGCGGCCTCGATCTCGTCGGTGCCGCCGATCTCGCCGATCATCACGACGCCATCGGTATCCTTGTCTGCGTTGAAGAGCTCAAGCGCCTCGATGAAGCCGAAGCCGCGCACGGGGTCGCCGCCGATGCCGACGCAGGTCGACTGGCCGATGCCGCGCTGCGAGGTCTGCCACACGGCTTCATAGGTGAGCGTGCCCGAGCGGCTGACGATGCCGACGGCCTTACCCGTCTTCGCGTCAACCCGATGCGTGTGGATGTAGCCCGGCATGATGCCGATCTTGCAGCCGCCCTCGAACTTCGCGGTCGGGCCTTCGCCCGAGACGCGGCGGGCGGGGGTGATGATGCCCGGGCAGTTCGGGCCGATGAGGGTCGACTTCGGGTACGCCTTCAGCGCTTCCTTGACGCGCACCATGTCGAGGACGGGGACGCCCTCGGTGATCGCGCAGATGACGCGAATGCCGGCGTCGGCTGCCTCCATGATCGCGTCGGCCGCGCCCACGGGCGGCACGAAGATCATGGTCGCGTCGGCGCCGGTCGCGGCGACGGCCTGAGACACCGTGTCGAAGATCGGCAGACCGTTCGGGTCCTTCTGTCCGCCCTTGCCGGGCGTGACGCCGCCGACCATCTTGGTGCCGTATTCGAAGCAGCCCTTGGTGTGCGAGGCGCCCGCGCTGCCGGTGATGCCCTGGCAGATGACTTTGGTGTTTCCGTCGACGAGAATGGCCATAAGGGGAAGGAGGATACACGCTCGCGGGGGAGGGCGGTTTCGGCGTTGCGCGGCGGGGGACGGCGGATGGTGGAAAATCCACCAGATCGTGGTGGAAAATCCACCAGCAGCTGGTGGAATCTGCCGCGTCTGCCAAGTCCACCCGGTCGGTGCGGGGTCCGCCGCGGGCGTGTGCGGGCGCGAGGCGTTCTGGGGGCTCGACCGCGGTGCCGACTTTGCCCACGACGACTGAGCGCAGCGAAGTCGGAGCGCTTGGCGCCGGAGTCGCCAGACGTCTCGTGTGGCACTATCCCCTTGCGCAGCAGGGTGTCGTGGCGGCTTCGCACCCGCCCTGTGCGCCCAGTCTGCAGTCTGGAAGCTTGGCGCGCGTTCGATTCCGCCACGCGAGTTTGAGCGCTCGCCGCTGCGGCGGCTCACTTTGGTGCTTGGATGCGTGGTTTGAGCGCTCGCCGCTGCGGCGGCGTGCCTTTGGTGCTAGGTTCTGTCTGACGGCTCCATCAACCGTTGCAAGCGCTGTGGTGCCGATGGCTCCCACTTCTACGAGGACAATGGCCTACGAGGACAACGGCCTACGAGGACAACGGTCCCATCGAGCGCCCCAGCGAGTTCAGCCGGGGGGGTCGAATCCGCGCGCGTACGCTGTCGCGTGCCCGATCGGGGAGGGGCGGCGCGGGAATCCATGCCATCGCGAGGGCGCGGTGCGTGTCGATGCAGCCGACTCCATCCCGTTCCGAAGTAACCCCGTGGGCCAACGGCATTGCCGCGACGCCCTTCGTACGTCAAGCCCGTTCACCGGCCGAGCGTAACCACCTCAACATTGCTCGATACGAGAGACTGACTCCATGCGCACCGCCCCCACAGCTCGGTCGACCGCCATTCGCACCTCGCTCTTGATCCTTGCTTGCATAGCGGTCGCCGCCTGTGGTCGCGAGCAGCCCCCGGCGACCGAACCTTCGGCGAATGCTGCGTCGGCCCCGCCTCCTCCGACCGTTGCCGCCAAGCCGGAGATGGCGGGGGAGCAACCGTGGTTTGAGGTCATCATGGCCGAGCCCGACCCAAGCGTGGTCACCGATGCCGGTGCACTGCAGCGCATTGTCGCGACGGGGCTTCCATGGAAGGTACGGCATCGATCGACGGGTATCGCGATGCTGCTCTGCCCAGCCGGCGAGTTCGTGATGGGTTCTCCGGAGACGGAGTTCGGCCGCTTGCCGAACGAGGTTCAGCACCGCCGTACGATTCGAAAGCCATTTTACCTCTCGGAGACCGAGGTCACGCAGCGGCAATGGCAAAGCGTGATGGGCGGGAATCCGTCGATGTATCGAGGAGACGACCGCCCCGTCGACAGGGTGTCATGGGAGGACTCCAGGCGATTCTGCGAGACGACGGGGCTGCGGCTGCCGACGGAAGCCGAGTGGGAGTACGCATGCCGAGCGGGCACGGTCGGATCACATGCCGGTGAGGTCGAGCAGATGGCATGGATCGCGGTCAACAGCGGCACGTCGCGGCTTGACGAGAGGCAGCTGGCAACCCTCTCGTCGGACCTCTACATGGGAAAGATGATCAGCAACTCGAATGAGAGTCACTTGGTCGGACAGTTGCGCGCGAACCCATGGGGCTTCTACGACATGCATGGGAACCTCTGGGAGTGGGTCGAGGATGTCTACGCCGCGTATCCCACTGAAGGGGGTGACGAGCAGGCCTTCCTCGGCGGCGAGGCCAGCACGCGCGTTCTCCGAGGCGGAGCCTTCCCCGACCTTTCGTTCACCAGCCGATCGGCGATCCGGCTGCCGTCTCTGCCACCCGGAGAATCCGCGTACCTTCTTGGGTTCCGCGTCGCGAGGACTCCCGACTAACCCTCTCTCCCTCTTGAACTCTTACCCCTTTTTCCGCTTCTGGTTCTTCCCTTGAAGACCATGGCGGTCCCGAACCTTCCTCACATACACCCAGAGACTCAGGACCCAAACGCCGAGCGCGCGAGCGCGAGGCGCCGAAGTCCCGAGAGGGCAGCGCGGCTGGTGACGACGACGGAGCGCAGCGAAGTCGGAGCGATCGACGCCGGAGTCGCGAGTTGTATCGTGTGGCACTACCTCCTGCGCAGCAGGGGGTAGTGGCGGCCGAGCAGGCGCGGTGTGCGCCCAGCCTGCAGTCTGAAGCCGTTTGGCGCGCGTTCGATGCCGCCATCACCAAAGGTGATGCCACACGACACAGATGGCGACGACGCACGCAACTTGCTCGCGCTTCGCTGCGCTCCGCGCTCGGCGTGCCTTGGGCGCACGT
>JBIKXP010000239.1:0-4594 GCA_044355685.1 Phycisphaerales bacterium | reverse complement strand
TCGGCAGGCAGCGTTCCTTGCGGACCGGAGCCACCAGCAGCATGTATGGGCTGTCGCAGTCGATCTCGAAGTAGGCGCTGTTGCGCTCGGCGAGCACGCTTGGCGCGAACGGCCTGAAGCTCTCGCGGTACTTGATCTTGAGATTCATCACCGACTGCGTGTCCTTGTTGCGCGGATCGCCGAGGATCGAGCGCGCGCCGAGCGCGCGTGGGCCGAACTCCATGCGGCCACAGCACCAGCCGATGATCTTGCCCTCGCTGATCGCCTTCGCGACAGCCTTCATGCGCTCGCCCATGTCGGCGATGCGCTGGTAGGGGAGCTTGTTGCGGTCGAGGTACGCGCGCACCTCGTTGCTTGGGTAGCGCGG
Source organism: Phycisphaerales bacterium (assembly GCA_044355685.1). Taxonomy (GTDB): domain Bacteria; phylum Planctomycetota; class Phycisphaerae; order Phycisphaerales; family SM1A02; genus QWPT01. The sequence continues at coordinate 4,227 of JBIKXP010000239.1, read as the reverse complement.
GCCGAGAAGGCTTCCGTTCTGGCGATCGCGACCGGTCACCGATGCGGTGCGCGGCTTGCCGAGATAGCCGTGGTAGCCCATGAGCGCTGCGCCGAGCGCTCCACCGGCATCGCCTGCGGCGGGCTGGATCCAAATCTTGTCGAAGATCTTCGCGGCCTCGAGCTTGCCGTTCGCGACGCAGTTGAGCGCCACGCCGCCAGCCATGACGAGGTTGCGCTCGCCGGTCTCCTTGCGGAGGTGGCGCGCGGTGCGCAGCACGACCTCCTCGGTCACGCGCTGCACGCTCGCGGCGATGTCCATCTCGCGGCGCGTGATGTTGCTTTCGGGCTGACGCGGCGGACCTCCGAAGACCGCGTTGAAGCGGTCGTTCGTCATCACCATGCCGTCGAGGTAGCCGAACTTCTCGGTGTGGAGGCGATACGAGCCGTCCGGCCGGACGTCGATCAGCTTCTCCATGATGAGATCGGCGTACTTCGGCTCGCCATAGGGCGCGAGGCCCATCAGCTTGTATTCGCCGGAGTTCACCTTGAATCCGCAGTAGTAGGTGATGGCGCTGTAGAGGAGTCCGAGCGAGTGCGGGTAGTGAATCTCGCTGAGGAGCTCGATCGAGTTGCCCTTGCCGACACCGAGGCTCGTGGTGGCCCATTCGCCGACGCCGTCCATGGTGAGGATCGCCGCCGACTCGAACGGCGAGGGGAAGAACGCGCTCGCCGCGTGCGTCATGTGGTGCTCGGCGACCAGCACGCGGCCCGCCTTTCCGAGCGTGCCGAGCGCGCGCTTCACGTGGCTATCGAGCCAGATCTTGTGGCCAAGGACGGCCGAGGCCGCCTTCTGGAACTGCCCGCGTGCGTCGGGGCCGACGGAGAGCGCGTTGCGGAGCACGCGGTCGAACGTGGCGACGGGATTGTCGTAGAAGACGATCGCATCGAGATCGCCCGCCTCGATGAACGCTTCCTCAAGACAGTAGTTGATGGCGTTGATCGGGAAGCGCGGGTCGTGCTTCTTGCGCGAGAAGCGCTCTTCCTGCGCTGCGGCCACGATCTCGCCGTCGCGCACCAGCGCTGCGGCCGAATCGTGGTAGAAGGCGGAAATGCCGAGAATGTTGGTGCTCATCGGTTGCGTGCTCCAGGATTCATGGCGCCGCCTGCCTGTCGTTCAAGCAGGGAAGCGATCGTCGGCGCGAGGGACTTCGCGATTGCCGCGTGTCCCTCGGGCGTCGGATGGATGTCGATCGGAAAGCGGAAGGCGCGCCGCTCGGCGGGCGAGTGCCGCAGGAGATCGGGAAGCGGATCGTGCAGCGTGCAGCCGATCTCCGCGCAGAATTCGGTGAAACGGGCCTGGTAGGCGCGCGCGCTCGAGGTGCCCTCGACATGCTGGTAGAGCGGAATCGGCATGATGACGACGCGCGACGCGTCGCCGTGCTCGCGGACCCACTGCGCCAGGATCGCGCGCATGAGGCGCCATCCCGGGCTCGACTTCGAGTTGTAGTCGGCGACGGGCTGGTACCGCGTCAACTTTTGCACCGTCTCCTGAAGACCCAGGCGGCGCACCACAGAGCGCATCAGCTCGAAGCGTCCGCCGCGGTCGACGCCCGCGCGTTCCTCCGCGGGAAGGCTCTCCTCCGAAAGCGGAAGTGGCTCTGGCGGGCTGTGATGGAGCGAGATCGCATCCTTCGCGTCGACGGTGAAATAAGGCTTCGCGAAGACGACCGGCTTTCCAGCGTCGTCTTGGAACCTGCGGTAGCGCGACATGATGCGGCGAACGTTCTCGACGAGAACGGCGATCACGAGCACGTCGTGCTCGATGTCGCGCGCGAACTCGCGCCAGGCGAGGTACTGCTGGTCGGTGCCCGACCCGGGCAGGCCGAAGTTGTAGGTTTCCGTGTCCGGAAGGAGCGTCTCGAGGACATCCGAATAGCGCTTGCCGTTCGAGACGCCGTCGCCCGCTGTGAACGAGTCCCCGAACACGAGGACGCGGCGGGTCGACCCGTGCCGCGCTGCATCGAAGTCCCTGTCGCAGCGGAAGCCCTGCTCGTTGGCACGAAGGAGATAGCCACCCGACTCGTGTGGAATGCGCGCGCGGACCCCCGGTACAAACCGGAATGCCGTCGCTGGGTGGTATTCGAAGCACTGGCGTGCCATAAGAAGTGCAATCTAGTGGTCGAGAGGGCTTCGGCGAAGTCGGGCGGCAGAAGTGTCTTTGATGCAGGGACTTACGCGCACAAACTGCCGACTTGGCGGACGAGAATGTATCGGCGCGGGCTAGGGGGGGGCATGAGTGGGGTACATGAATCTCGACAGGATGGCATCGTTCCGGGGCCTGCGTGGCAAGCGTTGCGTGAAGTTGTGGCGCGATGTGCCGAATCGACTCTGGCGAGGATGGCCGATTTGGATCGACTTCATGTCGGGTACCTTTCCCGAAAGTGACTCAAACGTCGGGTCCGTCGATTCGTGGAGACGAGGCTCGGGCGCCTGCGCGGCAGCATCTGTCTCCGCGTCGGCCGAGTCGCACGGAGAGGAAGCATCCATGACCACCGCGCTCGCCACCGAGTTCCGTCACTCGAACTACGTCGTCCGCCGCAAGATTTTCTCGATTCTCGGGCAGAAGTTCCACGTCTACGACAGCTCGGGCAGGCTCGCGTTCTACTCGCGGCAGAAGGCCTTTCGCCTCAAGGAAGAACTCCGCATCTACTCCGACGAGTCGATGCAGACCGAGGTGCTTGTCATCAGGGCGCGCAACATCATCGATTTCGGCGCGACCTACGACGTCTTCGACCCGCGCGCGGGGGGAACGCTTGTGGGAAGCCTGCGTCGGAAGGCGATGAAGTCGATCGTCGCCGACGAGTGGCTGATCCTCGACGCGTCGGGACGCGAGGTCGGCTTGATCGCGGAGGACAGCGTGGCGCTTGCGCTCCTGCGCCGACTTGTCGCGGGATGGCTCCTGCCCCAGCACTACAACGGCGCCGTCGGCGGGCAGCCTGTGTTCGAGTTCCACCGGAACTTCAACCCGTTCGTCAGCAAGATGCAGCTCGACTTCTCGAAGGACCGCGCCGGCATGCTCGATCGGCGACTTGGAATCGCGGCGGCCATCGTGCTCGTGGCACTCGAGGGCAAGCAGCAGGGCTGAAGACGCGGGAGATGGCAAGCCGCGGTTCCGCGCCGCCGACCGGGACTCTCTCGTCCCTCTGCCTCGTGCGAGCGCAGAACGCGGCCGCTGCGACCGGTGCCCCGGCGACCGCCGCCCCGGAAGGACCGCTGCCGGACTGCGCGACGGGCGCTCGACGGCTACCCTCGCGACCATGGACCACACCATCACCGTCGCCAAGGGCGACGGCATCGGACCCGAGATCACCGACGCCGTCCTTCGTATCCTCGACGCCGCGAAGTGCGGCCTCTCCTACGACTTCATCGAGGTCGGCGAGCAGGTCTATCTCTCGGGCAACTCGAGCGGCATCCCCGCCGATGCCTGGACCACGCTGCGCCGCAACCCCGTCTTCCTGAAGGGGCCGATCACCACGCCGCAGGGCTCTGGCTACAAGAGCCTGAACGTCACCATCCGCAAGACGCTCGGCCTCTACGCGAACGTCCGCCCGTGCCGCAGCTACCACCCGTTCGTGCGCACGATGCACCCCGACATGGATGTCGTCGTCGTGCGCGAGAACGAGGAGGACCTGTACGCGGGCATCGAGCATCGCCAGACGACCGATGTCTTCCAGTGCCTCAAGGTGCTGAGCCTGCCCGGCACCGAGAAGATCATCCGCTATGCGTTCGAGTACGCGCGCGCGAACGGCCGCAGCAAGATCACCTGCCTCGTGAAGGACAACATCATGAAGGTGACTGACGGCATGTTCGCAGACATGTTCCGCCGCGTCGGCAAGGAATATCCGACCATCGCACAGGAGACGCAGATCATCGACATCGGCACCGCGCGCGTGGCGACGCAGCCGAACCGCTACGACGTGATCGTGACGCTGAACCTCTACGGCGACATCATCAGCGATGTGACGGCCGAATTGACGGGTAGCGTCGGCATGGCGGGCAGCGCGAACATCGGCGACAAGATCAGCATGTTTGAGGCGATCCACGGCAGTGCGCCCGACATCGCGGGCAAGGGCCTCGCGAATCCGAGCGCGATGCTGAACGCAGCGTGCATGATGCTCGTCCATATGGGCATGCCGGCGAAGGCCGAGGCGATCCAGAACGCGTGGCTCGTGACGCTCGAGGACGG
>JBIKXP010000238.1:0-4596 GCA_044355685.1 Phycisphaerales bacterium | reverse complement strand
GGCATACGCGCCGTGCGGAATGCGCTAGGTTCTGTCTGACGGATCGCCGAAGGCCAAGACTGATGATCCTTGGAATCCGCATCGGCGCCCGGTTGGCAAGGAGGGGAAACGAAGCTGTATCCCCAATGATCCAACCACGCGATACAGTGAGTTGAACCCGACGAAGACGAATCATGGCCAGCCGGGATGCCGCGCGGATTGAAGCCCGGCCGATCCGTCAGACAGAACCTAGGCGCGTCTTGCCGTGGCGCCGTGCACCAGGCGGATCAGGTCCCCCACCGTGCGGTGCGCCTCGACCGGGTGCCGCAGATGGATGCCGGTGTGGATCGCGTAGCGATTGCGCCGGCCGTCGCGGGTGCGCGTCAGGACGCCGCCCGCCTCGAGCTCGAGCATGATCTTCTGCACCGCGCGCTCGGTGATGCCGACGCGCATCGCGATGTCGCGAACGCGCAAGTCCTCGCTCGTCGCGAGGAGGAGCAGCACGTGGGCGTGATTACTGAGGAATGTCCAGCTCGCAGGCTCCGGCTGACGCGCTGCGGCTGGCTTTCGGATGGCGGAACGGCGGCTGGTGGATGAGTTCGGCATGGCTGGACACAAGACATGATACGCCCTCATATGACTGATTCTCAGTTCCTGTATTTCACGTCACCTCACGCCTGGCCTGTCGCCGCGGCAATCACGAGGAGAAACCGATGTCAGCACCGGCAGCCCCGTCCCCCCTCCCGACCCAACCCGCCAGTGGCGCCAAGGGCGCCCCCGCCAAGATCGCCGTCACGGTCGCCCGCGGCGACGGCATCGGCCCCGAGATCATGGATGCCACCCTCCGCGTACTCGACGCCTGCGGAGCGGGCCTCGAGTACGAGTTCATCGACATCGGCGAACGCGTCTACGCCGCCGGCCACTCGTCGGGCATCGCCCCTGAGTCGTGGAACAGCCTCCGCAAGACCAAGGTCTTCCTGAAGGCGCCGATCACGACTCCGCAAGGCGGCGGCTTCAAGTCGCTCAACGTGACCACCCGCAAGACGCTCGGCCTCTACGCGAACGTGCGCCCGTGCGTCGCCTACCACCCCTACGTCCGTTGCAAGCACCCGGGCATGGATGTCGTGATCGTTCGCGAGAACGAAGAGGACACCTACGCCGGCATCGAGCACCGCCAGACCGCGGAGGTCACGCAGTGCCTCAAGCTCATCAGCCGCCCTGGCTGCGAGAAGATCGTTCGCTACGCCTTCGAGTACGCGCGTTCGTTCGGCCGCCGCAAGGTGACCTGCTTCACGAAGGACAACATCATGAAGGCGACCGACGGCCTCTTCCACAAGGTCTTCGACGAGATCGGCGCGCAGTACCCCGAGATCGAGAAGGAGCACTGGATCGTGGACATCGGCGCGGCGAAGCTCGCCGACACGCCGGGCGTCTTCGACGTGATCGTGATGCCGAACCTCTACGGGGACATCCTGAGCGACGTCGGCGCGCAGATCGCCGGCAGCGTCGGACTCGCCGGCAGCGCCAACATCGGCGAGCACGGCGCCATGTTCGAGGCGATCCACGGCAGCGCGCCGCGTCGCGCGGGCCAGGACCTCGCGAACCCGTCGGGCCTCATGCTCGCAGCCGTCCAGATGCTCGTCCACCTCGGCCGCACCGAGGCCGCGGAACGCTTCCACAACGCATGGCTCCGCACCATCGAGGACGGCATCCACACCTACGACATCTTCGATGCGGCGATCAGCCGCGAGAAGGTCGGCACCCGCGCGTTCGCCGATGCCGTGATCGCACGCCTCGGCCAGAAGCCGACGAAGCTCGCTCCCGTCGCCTATGCCGCGGGCCGCACCGGCCCCGCCGCAGTCGTCGAGATCAAGGCCGCCAGCAAGCCGGTCAAGCGTCTCGTCGGCGTGGACGTGTTCGTCGACTGGGACAAGCCGGGGCGCGATGCGGCGAGCCTCGCCTCGATCATCGAGAAGGCGACCGGTTCGCTCGAGCTCAAGCTGAAGATGATCACGAACCGCGGCGTCAAGGTGTGGCCAGAGGGCTTCCCCGAGACCTTCTGCACGGATCACTGGCGCTGCCGCTTCGTGCACAAGACCCAGGGCGGAACCGTCACCCACGCGCAGGTCGTGTCGGTCCTGAACGCCGTCGCGGCCGCTGGCCTCGACTTCATCAAGACCGAGCACCTCTGCGAGTTCGACGGCGAGGCCGGCTACTCGAAGGGCCAGGGCGAGTAAGCCCTCTGCGCGCGACGATCGAGCGCCAGTTTTCCTGAGAACTTCCTTCCCCGAGACGGGTCCGACCTCATGGTCGGGCCCGTTTCGCATGTGGCCGGGATCCGCGCTGTTTCAGCACGGCCCCCACGCCGCAAGAAGGACGCCGAGGTCGGATGAATTGGTCTGCTTGTCGCCATCGAGATCGCTCGACGGTGTTCCCCAGCCCGAAAGCAGGATGCCGAGATCGCCTGCATCCACGGCGCCGCTGCCGTCGAGATCGGCCAGGCAACCGGACGGCTCGGGAGAGATCACTCCGACGTTGAGAGTCAGACGGTTTGCCGTGTACACCACGCCTTCGATCGAGTTGAAGACCATGTCGACCGGCTGGATCGGCGGCGCGCCGAGCGGAATGAGCGCGACCTCGGTGTCGGTCGCGGCCTCGACGACGGCGACCGAGTGGCTCCACTCGTTGATCCAGTACATGTTTCCGTCGCGGCTGTTGAAGCAGAATGCCGTCGGTTCGTCGCCCGCGGCCAGCGTCTTGAGGACGGTATTGCTCTTCCCTCCGATGACCGACACCGAGCAGATGGCGGGCGTGCCCGGCCCGGGCGCGCCGACGTTCGAGACGTACACCTTGTTCCCGACTGGATTGTGCCCGAGCGCGGTCGGACCGTCGCCGACCGGGATCGTCGCGACGACCGCGTTCGTCACGCCGTCGATCACGCTGACCGTGTCGGAGCCGTAGTTCGAGCAGTAGACGCGGTTGTTCTGCGGGTTGAACAGAATCCCGCGAGGAACGTTGCCGACCGGCACCGTCGCGATCACGGTGTTCGTGGCGCCGTTGATCACTGAAACCGTCTGACTGCCGGCGTTCGGGCAGTAGATCTTGTTGCTGGTCTGGTTGTAGCAGATGACCCGGGGCGTCGAGCCGACGGCGACCGTCGCGACCACGGCATTCGTGACACCGTCGATCACCGTGACGTTCGCGGAGAACTCGTTGGCGCAGTAGATCCGGTTGTTCTGCGAGTTGTAGCAAAGCGCACGCGGTCCATCGCCGGCGGGCACCACGGCGAGAATCTGATTGGTGACGCCATCGATGATCGTGACCGTGTCGGCGAAGTAGTTCGCGACATACACCTTGTTGTTGGTGGTGTTGAGGCAGAAGTCGCGCGGCCCCGCACCGACGAGGACGTTCGCCACGACCTGCTCGGTCGCGCAGTCGATGACCGTCACGCTCTCCGACGATGGCGCGCCGGTCTGCGGCGTGTTCGCGGTGTAGAGCCTGTTGCTGATCGGGTTGTGGAGAAGATCGCGCGGCGACGTTTGCGGCGGCAGCGGGATGAAGCGGAGATCCTGGGCCCATGCAGCCGGCGAAAGCGCAGCCGAGACCACGAGCGGGCCAGCCAGGGAGACAAGATGCGTTCGGAACGCGCGCATGAAAGCCGTCGATGACATCCAGAACCTGCCTTTCTATCTCTCAGTTCCGTACTGAACCGGCATGCTCCGGCACGCGTCGAGCCGAGGCAACCATGCCGTGCAAACGGAAGAAAGGCGTCGGAATTGCAGGCCGACACGTCATTTTCAGTGGCGCACCCCATAATCAAGAAGATGACGAGCCCCGCACCGCCCGCCGCCCGTTGAGCAGGACGCCGATCCATGTCCGCCGGACGCACCAGTGGTAGCTCGCAAGCAGCAGCACGGTTGATGCAACTGTGAGCACCGCGAACTTCAGGGCCGACGGCCAGTCGAGGGGCTTCAGCATGGCCTGCCCCGCCACCACGAGAGGCAGGTGGACGAGATACAGCCAGTACGCGCTGTCGGCGAGGTAGCGGACGGCCGGCCGCTCTTCGCTTGCGAAGCGCGCGAAGAGACCGATGCACGCGATGCACATGAGCCAGGCGTAGAGCGCCTGCCCGGTCCACGCGAGCACGCTGTGGAACGGTGCGCTCGGCATGAGCGCGCGCGTCCAGGGGGCTCCGTACGCGAAACTCGTTGCGATCGGGAAGATCGCAAGCGCCGCGACGGCCGCGATGATCCAGCGCCGCGAGAAGCCGTCCAGCGCATCGGGAATCTCGTGGAACAACGCCCCGGCCGCGAAGAAGACCGCGTAATGCAGCAGGATTCCCGGCATAGGAACGAGCGCTGCCGACGTGTCCGGTCCGAATCCCGGCTCAGCGCGCGTCCAGTCCATGCAGGCGACGCTGACCGCCGTGATCGGCACGAGCCAGACGAGCGCACCTGCCGAGGAGAGGAAGAGACGCGTCGCCGCCGAGGGTCGGGTCAGGCGACCGAGTCGCGCGGCGAGCGTCGTGCGCTTGGCGCACCACGCCACGAGCGCGAAGCCTAGGACAAGCCAGCAGAGGTACCACAGGAACCAGAGGTGGCCGAAGAGCGGGAACCG
>JBIKXP010000001.1:0-49622 GCA_044355685.1 Phycisphaerales bacterium | reverse complement strand
TCTTGCGCTCCTCGTTCTCGACCTTGGCCAATCGGGCCTCGATCGCCTCGATCTCCAGCTGCGATGCGATCCTTCCGACCATCGTGAAGCGCTCGCCGGTGTCGACGAGGAACACGAAGATCCAGAAGAGCAGCGTGACGATGACCGACGCGATCGGCGAGCGCGTCACAAGCCCGACCACAGCCTGCACGCAGAAGAGGTAGCTGAAGAACACCACCATCAGCGGCACGACGACGAAGATCCCCCACTCCCACGATCCTCCACGGATGCCGATCACGAGGAAGGCAAGCGCGGAGAACACGCTGACCTGCAGCGCCGTGAACAGCAGGCCGCTCGCGAACTTGGTCACGAAGAGGCGCGTGCGGCCGATCGGCTTCGACAGCATGGTGTCGACCCCGCCGGACGCAAGGTCGGGGAACATCGACGCGGTCGAGAGGAGCGCGAGGATGGTGGACAGCCACGAGAGCCATAGGCCGACGCCCACGGCGGCAAAGATCAACTTGTAGATGCGGCCATCCGGGAAGGTCTTCGAGTTCACCCTCGAGATGGGAAGGTCGAAGCCGAAGACCGAGATGCCCTTCTCATCGACGCCAACCGCCGCGATCGCGGCGATGATGAGCGCGTTCAGCGCCAGCGCCACCCAGAACAGCTTGCGCGCGTTCAACTCGCGGTACGCGGCGACGAGAACGCCCCAGGTCTGCACCCAGTAGTCGCCGGCGCCGAGGCGGGGCAGCGTCGTGGAACCGGCATCGCTCATCGCGCACCTCGCATGGCGGTGTTCACGTTGCCCGCGCCGACCGCCGCAACGCGACCGTCGACGTCGCGCACGAGGCGCATGAAGAGATCCTCGAGGCTCTCGCGCGTCTCGGTGATCCCCACGATCACGACGCCATCGGCTCGGAGCCGGTCGATGCAGCTCTGCACGTACGCGAGGTCTTCCGACTTGAACTCGACCCACGCGCGGCCGCGGTCGGCGCTCACAGGGCCGTACTCAACGATCCATGCGGGCATCGCGCCCTCGACCATGACCTTCCAGCGGCGGCTCTCATGGGTGAGCTCCGCGAGCGACCCCTGCCGCTCGACCCTTCCCTTGAGCATGATCGCAACGCGGTCGCAGACCAGCTCGACTTCGCCGAGCAGATGGCTGTTGAGGAAGACGGTGCGGCCCTCGTCGCGCATGCGAATCAGGACATCTCGAATCTCATGGCGGCCGACCGGGTCGACGCCATCGGTCGGCTCGTCGAGGATCACAAGCTGCGGGTCGTTCACCAGCGCCGCGGCGAGGCCCGTGCGCTGCTGCATGCCCTTCGAGTACGTGCCGACGCGGCGATCGGCCCACGCCGCCATGCCGACGACATCCATCATCGCCGCCGCGCGGCGCTTGCGGTCGGCGCGCCGCATCAGGCACATCGCGCCGAAGAACTCGACGCACTGCCGTCCGGTCAGATACTGCGGGAATCGATGGTGCTCGGGCAGGTATCCGACGCGGGCGAGGGTCGGCCGATGGCCGATCGGGGCGCCGAGGATCGTCCCCTTCGCGGTCGTTGGCTGCACGATCGTCGTCATGATCTTGACGAGGGTCGACTTTCCCGCGCCGTTCGGACCGAGCAGGCCGAAGATCTCGCCGCGGCCGACCTGCATCGAGACTCCCTGCAGCGCGTGCACCCGCCCCGCGTAGGTCTTCGTCACGTCGATCACATCGATCGCGGGGTCGGTGCGGAGGGCGGCGGAAACCATGGGGAACAGTGTAGGGATTCGCGAACGCGCGGTTTCGGCGTCGACGCATGTGCTGGATTCGCTCGCCCGGCTATCGTGAGCATGCATGACTGAGACGAGCACGACACCCGCCCGCCTCGACGACCCCGATCGACTGATCCGGGCGTCGAATACTGCGAACGCGATCGCGTTTGGGCTGCTGTTCGCCGTATCGGTCGCGTTTCTCTTCGTCAGCTACTGCATGGCGCGTGGCCTGATCAGCGGGTTCGGGCTCGACTCCGGCATCATCACTACGGCAGTCATCGCCACCGCCTTCGCGTCGATCTTCCTCTGGTGGCTCGTGCCGTTCGCCGACTCGGGCGAGATCATCTCGCTGCACCTCCCCGCCGATCGCCGCGCGAATCGCGGGCAGTGCCCGTACTGCGGATATCCGCACGAATCGCGCGCCGTCTGCAACGAGTGCGGTGCGGCGACGGCGCCGCTTCCACCGTGGGTGCTCTCGGCGCGTCCCGTCCGTCGGATGACGGCGATCCTGTTGGCCGCCATGGCCGTCGGCTGCACCGCGGGCGAGTGGTGGTGTCGCGTCGATGAAACTCGGTTCGAAGCGGAGAGCGCCACGATCCCCAACCGTCCCTACAGCCGCGCGCGCGCGTTCCCGTCGTCGTTCGCGAAGATGACCGTCGACAAGGCGGGAATGTTCACCAGCGAAGCATGGCCTGAGGATGGGCGAGATCGCTCGTGGAAGCATGCGAACCCAGCGCTGCGCGAACGTGGCCTCGGCTGGCGGGAGCGCGGGCAGGCCGAGAACGCCGCTCCGGCGCCCGAGTAGCGCTGTCGCGGCGAGTCGGGCGATGGTCGCGGCGAAAAGAAGCGCGGGCGGCCTCTCGGAGAGATGCGCCGCCCGTGCAAAAGAGAGAACTGGATTGTTCGTCGCTGCCTCAGCGGCCGATCGGCTTCGGTGCCGCGGGCGCCTTCTTCATGGGCTCGGGCAGCGGGTACTTCGAGACGTGCTCCGGCTTCAGGAAGAAGTAGTACATCTTTCCTGTCGCGTACTGACCACCCGCGAGGAGCTCGGCGGCTGCGCCGGCGCCCATGTAGAGATCAGCGCGGCCAGCGGCCCGGATCGCGCCACCGGTGTCCTGATCGAGCATGAAGTTCTTGTACTCGATGAGCCCACGCGTGAAGGTGTTCGCGCGGGTATCGACCATGACGAGGCCGCCGCGCGGGAAGATCGTCTTGTCGGTCGCGATGCTCGCGTTCTCGTTGACGCGGGTGCCAAGCGAGCCGGCGGGCCACGCCTCGCGCGGATACTCCTTGAAGAAGACGTAGGAGTTGTTGCGGTTGATGAGCGCATCGACCGCCGAAGGATTCGTCTTGTAGTAGCGGCGGATCGCGGCGAGCGAGAGCTCGCTCTTCTTGAGAAGCCCTTCCTCCATCATCGACTTGCCGAGGCCGACGTACTGGCCGTCGGTCTTTCCGGCGTAGCCGACGTACATGACGGAGCTGTCGGGCATCTCGAGCTTCGCGCTTCCGTTCACCTGCACGATGTACACATCGAGCGGGCTCTCGAGGTAGACGAGTTCGGTGCCCTTGAGCATGCCGCTCGACTCGATTTCGGCGCGGCCCGGCCACTTCGCGAGCGATCCATCGGCCATGCGGCGACCGAGCGGCTGGCCGGTGGTGGGATCGCTGACGAGATCCGCAGGGCGCATGTAGAGCGCGTGACGGAAACGATCGTCGGGCGAACGGCTCGCCTTGAACGTCGGCGAGTAGTAGCCCGTGAAGAGCACGTCGCGGTCCTGGTTGTAGCCCACCGACTGCCAGACGTCGAACATCTCGAGGAAGCGCGAGCGGAACTCGTCCGAACTCTTCGAGGTGGCAAGAAGATCCTGGAAGGCGATGACGCTGGCAGCAGCCTGCTCATGCGTTGAGATCTGCTCGGCGGTGCCTTGGTTCTTGAAGGGGAACCACTGGCGGCTCGACGGCTTCTGGAACCAACCGATGCTCTCGGTGACCGAGCGATCGAGATAGAAGTCGCGGCGTTCGTATGCCGTCGAGACATCCGGCACCGGATCGTTCGGCCCAAGTCGAATCAGGGCCGGCCCGTCGGTGGGGTTGTTTGCGTCGGTCGGAACTTCCTGCTGAGTCCGGCATCCTGCCAGCGTCATCAGCACCGTGGTTGCGATGGCGGCTGCGCGCAGCGCACCGCGAAAGATGGAGCGATCCTGCATGGCCGGAACGGTACCGAGAACGCCGGAATTTGGCGAGTCCCCGCGCGGAATCGGCCGATGACTCGGGGAAATCGCGGCGAACGCCGCAACGCCGGCGTCCGCAGCGGGCGTATACTGCGGTAGCCCCGCAGGCGGGGTCGGCGACCTTGGTTTGGGACGTGCACGGACGAGGTCCGGCGATCCCGGCGCCGCGAAGCGAGTTCAACGAGCGACTTCGGTATCGAGCCCGACTCGGAACTCGAATCCAAGATTGAGATCGGTTTCGAGTACGAGTACGAGTTCAAGAACGAGTCGAGTACGAGTCGAAGCACGAGTTGAGTACGAGTTCAAGTACGAGTTGAAGGCGGCGCCCGAGCCCGTGGGCTTTCCGAGTCCCGTCCTCCGCGCGTGCAGGGTCAGGAGCCTCCCATGTCCACCACAATCTTCCCCTCGATCCTCTCGTTCATCAGCCTCCCCGGCGGCATGGAGTGGATCATCATCCTCGTCATCGGCCTCCTGCTCTTCGGCCGGAAGCTGCCCGATGTGGGCCGCGGCATCGGTCAGGGCATCCGCGAGTTCAAGAAGGGCCTCAAGGACGTCGAGGAGGACGTCAAGCGCGACGACTCGACGACCGCGCGCCGCAACGCGCTGCCCGGCGATCAGGTGATGCCGTCGCCCGAAGGCACGCAAGAGCGCTCGCAGCAGCGCTGAGGGCGGCCTCGCAGGTCGTTTCACCCAGCTTCGTTCAACGAAGGCGGACGCCCATGGCGTCCGCCTTTTCCGTTTCTGTCGCGGCCAGCCCTGACGTTGAAGTTCAATCCTTGCGCCCGCGCCGCCGTGAGTCGCTCCTGCAGCGGCCGCGCGACACACCCACCCAGAACTGATGCTGGTGATCTCCTGTCTCGGCGGCGCAAGTCTCAAACGTCGATGCCAGCACCCGTCCGCGAATCTGCTGTGATGTCCGCCCCGACCTTCGAGGGTGCCGCGTCGAGATAGTTCGCCATGAGTCGAATGAAATGAGTCTGATAACTTTCATGTTCTCTTCGGTTGAAACTGAATGCTGGTAGCATTTGTCAAGAGGACCCTTCATGCAGAAGCAGCACTTCATCGAGCAGATGCTCGCGATCGGAATCGTGCAGTACCACGAGCAGGAGACGCTTTGGCGGATGGCCAACCGTTGCGCGCGCTCGCTCGGGGTTGTCGGTGCCGGCACTGGCCTTGTGTGGGGTGCGGGCGCTGGGTCCGTCACGGTGCCCGGAGTTGGCGCGATTCCCGGCTCTGTCGTCGGCGCCCTCGTCGGATTCTGGGGCGGCACTCTGATGTGCGTCGCCGTGAACGCCGCCACCCGCGACGAACTGCGGTTCTTCGCAAGGGAAGCGGCTGCGGTCAGTTTGCCGGGTCTCGACTAGGCTGTGTCGGAGTCACTCGTAGTCAAGCCAGCCGTCGGGGAACGTGGCTATCGAGGCCCGTGGGCTCCGCCGACGGGGTGGGCGGTGGCCCGGCTCGGCATGAGGTCGCCACGCGGGCGGGCGATGGTCCGACGCCGAGGTCTTCTGAAATCTTGACGGACTCAGGTTGACGACGCTCGGACGGCTACGACAACAAGGGCAGAACCGATCGGACCCCGCCGGGATGGCCGGACGCGGGACCCCGAAAGACACGAAGAACCTCTCGCACAAAGGATTCCTCCCATGGCAAACGCATCGAACACCGCACAGCGCGCCGGATACCTCAAGATCGCCGGCATCGACGGACAGGCCGACGACGGCGACCACAAGAACTGGATGGACATCCTCAGCGTCCAGTACTCGGTCTCTCGCGAGGGCGCCGGCTCCGACGGCCTCGGCCCGTCCTCCCTCTCCGACATCGTCTTCACCCGCAAGACCGACAAGGCGAGCCCCAAGCTTGCGATGGCCTGCGCCGGCGGCAAGCGCTACGACGACGCCGAGTTCCACCTGATGTCGATCATCAACGGCAAGGCCAAGATCTCCGACAAGATCAAGCTCAAGAACGTGGCCGTGAAGGGCTACCAGTTCGTGGCCGCCGAGGCCGGCTCCGCCGCGACCGAGGTCATCCGCCTCGGCTACCGCGAGATCGAGCTCGAGCGCTCGGTCTACAACGAGAAGGGCGACCCTCAGGGCACCGTCACCACGGCCTACAACATCGCCAAGAACGAGGCCAAGGGCATCTGAGGCCACGTGGGGGTGAGGCCAAGGAATCGCGAGGCTCTGAACCTGCCTCAACCTCCCGCAGTCAACGCGCCACGGGCGGGGACACCATCCCCGCCCGTGGCATTGTGATCGAGATCGGATCGCGTGATATTGGAGAGTGCCCGATGTCCACCTATCTCCAGACCGACCGGCGACTCTTGTTCCGCTCTCCTCTTCCTGAGCACACGCTCCTGCTCGCCGGCTTCAGCGGTGCCGAGGCGATCTCGGAGCCGTTCATCTTCCACCTCGATCTCCGCTCCGAGAAGCACTGGATCGACCCCGAGAAGATCGTCGGCCAGCCTGTCGCGTTCGCGGTGCGGCTCCCATGGCCCGCGGGGTCGTCCCCCGAAGCGCGCTGGTTCCACGGAATCGTCCGCAGATTCGCCCACTACGGCCGTTCGGAGCGGCTGTCGCGCTACGCCGCCGAAGTCGTGCCGCTGGACTGGTTTCTCACCCGCCGCTCCGATGCGCGCATCTACCAGGGCAAGAAGACCTCCGACATCGTGACCGACGTGCTCAAGCGCGGCCGCGTCCAGAAGATCGACACGGCGCTGAACGAGAAGTACGCCGCGCGCGAGTACTGCGTGCAGTACCGCGAGACCGACCACGACTTCTTCAACCGTCTCCTCGAGGACGACGGCATCTTCTACTTCTACAAGCGCACCGAGACGGATCACACCATCGTCCTCGCGGACTCGACCAAGGCGTACGGTCCCTGCATCTCGCACGATCTCCACCGCCGCTCGGGAGCCGACCAGCACGACGCCGGCGACGCCATTCTTTCATGGCAGCACGGCTTCGACTTCCGCCCCGGCCGCTGGGCCCAGCGCGACTACAACTTCACGACGCCATCCAACCAGCTCGCCACCGAGCGTCATCTCAGCACCGGGCAGGTCGGAGCCGACCCCTACGAGATGTACGCCTTCCCCGGCGGATATCAGGCGAAGTCCGACGGCGAGCGCATCACCCGGATCCGCATGGAGGCCGAGGATTGCGGCTACGACATGGTGACGGCCGAGACGAACTGCCCGGATCTCGTTCCGGGCGGACGATTCAAGGTCGGCCGTCATCCGGTCGACGGCGAGACGGGGCGAGAGTGGCTGGTCACGCGGGTCGAGCACTCCGTCCGCGAAGGGTTCGCCTTCGAGACCGGCGCGACCGCCGAGATCTCGTACTCGAACCGAATCACCTGCATACCTTCGTCGGTCGTGTTCCGGCCGGCGCGACGCACGCCGCGGCCGGTCATGCATGGTATCCAGACCGCGGTGGTCGTGGGGCCGTCGGGCGAAGAGATCTACGTCGACAAGTACGGTCGCGTGAAGGTCCACTTCCACTGGGACCGTCACAACAAGGAGGACGAGGGCGCGTCGTGCTGGATCCGGGTGGCGCAGCCGTGGGCGGGAACAGGCTACGGCGGTCTCGCGATTCCCCGCATCGGCCAGGAGGTGATCGTCGACTTCGAGGAAGGAAACCCCGACCGGCCCATCATCAACGGCCGCCTCTACAACGCGGCGCAGGAAGTGCCCGTCTCCGACGCGGGCGGCACGCTGAAGGCCGGCGACATCACGCAGGCGGCGATGAACACCACGATCCGTTCGAACAGCCTCGGCAAGACCGGCGGCCACAACGAGATCACGATGAACGACCGCAACGGACAGGAAGTCCTGTACGTCAAGGCGCAGAAGGACAACATCAACATCATCGGCAACGACCAGAACACGGTCATCGGCCACAACCGCGACGAAGCCGTGGGCAACGACCACACCGAGGTCGTCGAGAACAACTATGCGCTCTCGGTCGGAGCGAACAGGACCGCCTCGATCGGCGACGACGAGAGCATCACGATCGGCGGCAGCAAGACCGAGACCATCGCCGGCTCTGCGACGGAAGCCGTCGGACGGTCGAAGTCGATCGCGGTCGGCGGAAGCCTGAACATCGTCGTCGCGAGGAACCAGGACGTCGGCGTCGTCGGAAGCGCGACGACCGAGATCAAGAAGAACGAGACGCTCACCGTGAACGGCGAGCGCTCGGTCAAGATCGGGAAGAACGACGCCCTCAAGGTCGGCAAGGCGCTTGTGATCGAGGCCGCCGACGAGATCACGCTCAAGTCCGGATCGGCCACGATCGTCCTCAAGAAGAACGGCGACATCCTCATCAAGGGCAAGAACATCGTTCTCGACGCGTCGGGCAAGGTCGATGTCAAGGCGAGCGGCGACATCAAGATGAAGGGCAGCAAGATCGCGCAGAACTGAACCTCTGCCGCGCGGCAATGCGGCGCGGCAGCTGTGGAGCACCAACGATGGAACCGATGGAAGCCTCGAGAGACACGAGTCAGGTCGCATCCAGCGGACCGCTGCGGACGCCGCAGGGACGCGACGACGGAGGAGCCGTTCTCGGCCGCCTGGATGGCGTCGACGACGAGGGACGGGCGCTCTTCCGGCCCGACGGCGAGAAGGATGCGCGCCCCGTCGCGATCGGCATGCAGATCGAGGACTCCGCCCTCGTGAAGGCCGCATGGCTCGGCACGCGCGCGCTTGCCGTCCGGAGCGGAGAGGGCGGAAGACTCGTCTTGATCTCGTTCATCCGGGAGCGCGTCGCATCCACCGCACGCGACCAGGGTCCCGGCGAACTCAGCATGCGGGTGGATGGCGACACTGTCACCGTCCGCGCCCAGCGAACGCTCGAACTCGTCTGCGGGAAGGCGCGCGTGATCCTTCACGCGGACGGCCGCATCGATGTCAATGGCACCAAGATCCTCCAGCGGAGCCGCGGCCCCATCAAGCTCAAGGGCGCGACGATCGATCTGAACTGAACGCAGCGCGGAGCGCGATGTGAAGAACGACCCCCATCCGACCAGCACGATCGCCCTGCCGCCCGCGAAGGGCCCGGTGCTGCGCGACATCATGCGCGAGCACATCGAGGAGATCGGCACGCTCCGGATGCAGCACCTCGCGCTGCGATTCCGCGGCGACACGAACGAGCGCGCGCTCGCGCGTCTCGACGCGCGGATCGCCGCCCATCGCGACGGTCTTGCGGAGGGTGCTCCCGTGAGCGTCGAGGTGGGCGTCGAGATGCTGGAGAAGGCGTTCGACCCATGGGAGGTGGCGGCGATCGTCGAGGCCTTGATGGCGCTCGGATCGCTCTCGACGGATTGCCCTGGAAGGCAATGCGTCGAGACGCGCCTCGTGGAAGGACCCATCGATCTCCTCATGGGGTTCTTCGAGGGGCTTCGCGTGACCCGTGCCGAGCGCGTCAAGACGCTTGCGGGGCTGCTGCCGACGCTCTTCCAACTTGGTCCACGGGCCGCTCCCCTCGTTGGAGCGCTTGGGTGGCATGGACTGCTCGACAAGCGGATGGCGACCGAGGCCCTGGTCCACGACGAACCCGCGGTGCGCCAGGCGCTCGCACGCGCGCTCGCGTGGGCGACCCCGCGCGACTGCGATGCCAACGCCCTGCTCGGGAAGCTCCACGAAGACCGGGACCTTGGCGTTCGACGACGCGCCGCGTGGACTGAAGTGGTCCGGAGCACCGCGTCCGGCATCGGTGGAATCAGGGGACTCGCGCGTCGCGACAGCGATCCCTTCGCGCTCCGCGTCCTCGAGCTGCTCGAGGGGAAGAAGGCCCCCGAAGGCGCTCCTCCTGAAGCGATGGAGGCCGCGGAGGCCGACCAGCGCGCGCTTTCCGAGGCTGCATCCGCCGATCGAGCGGGCATCCCGAACCTCCTGCAATGGCGCATCGCGCTTGGCCGCGACCGCTCCGACCTTCAGGCGCGGCGTCGCGAGACGCCGAGCCGCTTCTTCGAAGACGATCCCGGCGACGAAGTCGCCCCAGGCCTCTGACCAATGCGCATCGCCAATGAGACGCCATTCGAGATGGAACGCGCCGTCGTGCTGGACAAGCGCGGCGCGGAGACGCTCGTCGTCGTGCTCAAGGGAACATGGACCATCAAGCCGGATGGAACGCTGATCCTCGCGGAGCGGCAGTGCCCGATCGCCGCGTGGGATTCGTTCCACGGTCCTCCGGAGTCGAGCAGCATCAAGGACGAGGCAGAGCTCGGGCCCCTGCGTCCGTCGACCGACTGCTTCCTCGTCGGGTCCGTGCGCGCACCGGACGCGGGTACGCGCAGCCTCGACGTCCTCTTCCGCGCGGGCCCCGTCGAGAAGCGAGTCCGCGTGTTCGGCGAACGCCGCTGGAAGCGCGGCGCATTCGGACTCTCCGCGACCGAGCCAGAGCCATTCGAGTCGGTGCCTCTCACGTGGGAACTGGCGTACGGCGGACGCGACACGTCGCATGCCGATCCTCGGAACCATGGCGAGGAGGCGCGAAACCCCGTTGGCCGCGGCTTCCGAAGCGCACGGAGCGAGTTGCCTCTCGCGGATGATCTGCTGCCGCAACTCGAGGATCCCACGGACCTCATCCGGAGCGCCGGCCAGCCGGTGAAGCCAGCCGCCTTCGCCCCGATCGGCCGGGTGTGGGAACCGCGACGCGGATACGCGGGCACCTACGACCAGCAGTGGATCGAGGAGCGCATGCCGATCCTTCCCGAGGACTTCGATCCTCGCTTCCACCAATCTGCGCCGGTCGGACTCACCGCTCCCCGGCGCCTCGAGGGCGGTGAACTCGTCGAGATCGTGTACGGCGATGACCGCGCCCGGCTCCGCTTCGCGTTGCCGCGTCCTGAGCCGACTGCCTACGTCAGCCTCTCGGGTCCCGCTCGAGAGCTTCCGATGGCGATGGACTCGATGCTCTTCGACCTCGACTCCATGCAGTTGCGCGCGGTCTGGAAGGTCGAGCTCGATATCCACCGACGCCTGCCCGAACTGAGCGAGATCGCCTGCCACTTGCGCGGAGACCTCACATGAGCGCTGAGACGGAACTCGTCATCACCGCGCTCGGCGCAGTCACGCCGGTCGGGCTGTCGGCGGCCGCGACGGCGGCATCGCTGCGCGCGGGCATCGCGCGGCTCGACGAGATCGAGTCATCCGCGGTTCCGGGAGCGCAGTTTGCGGGCGAGCCGATGATCGGCGGGCGGGTCCAGCTCGAGCGCTACCACGGCGAGCGCGGCCCGTGGGAGTGGCCGGGCCACGATCGGTTCGCAGCGCCGAATCCAACCGAGCCCGAGCGCATGGTCGCAGGCGGACATGCGCGCCTCGTCGAGCTGCTCGTGCCTGCGCTGCGCGAGTGCGTCGCGTCGGCCCGAGTCGGCGCGATGCCATCTCAGGGAGCGGTCGTGCTCTACCTCGGGCTCGACAACGCGGAACCCGGGGCCGCGGCGGTCGCCTCGCTCGCCGAGCACGCGCTTGAACGCATCCTGCGCGCCGAGGGTTGGAGCGCCGCGCCCGGCTCGGGCGCGAAGGTCGTTCCGATCGCAGCGGGACGCGCCGCAGCGCTCGTGGCGCTCGCGCGCGCCGCAGCCGATCTCCGCGAGGGACGGGCTGCGCTCGCGATCGTCGGCGGAGTCGATTCCCTCGTGCGCCCTGAAGTCGCCGAGCACCTCGAGCGGACCGGACGGCTCAAGGGGCCACAGCGCCCGCACGGCGTGAGTCCCGGCGAAGCGGCCGCATTCATCTGCGTCGAGACGGCGCTGCGCGCGGCGGCCCGCGGCGCGCCGACCCTTGCGCGGGTCCTCGGCTTCGCGGTCACCGCCGAGCCGACGGTCGGTACGGACGAGCCGAACCAGGCGCGAGGCCTGACGCACGCCTTGCGCGAGGCGCGCAGGGGCGCGGAACCCTTCAAGGCGCCCCCGCTCTTCGTGTGCGACCTGAACGGCGACCGCTACCGCGCCATGGAGTGGGGATTCGCCAGCATGCGCGCCTACCACGATCTCCACGGCGACGAGGATGTCTGGCACCCTGCGGACTCGATCGGCGATTCCGGCGCTGCGAGCGGCGCCGTCTGCCTCGTGTGGGCCGCGACCGCGCTTTGCAGGAACCTCGCGGGCAACGAGCGCGTGGTCGTCTGGGGCGCGAGCGAGACGGCGGAGCGCGCGGCGGCCACGCTGGCGCCGCCGGAGAGGAGGTCCTGAGATGCCTGTCACGATCGCAGTCAACTTCCTGACTCCATCCCATGGCGGCAGCAACGGCACGAGCATGGCGTTTCCCGATGTCTGCAAGACGCCGACGCCGGCCGGGCCAGTGCCGATCCCCTATCCGAACATCGCGATGTCGAAGGACATCTCCGACGGCTCGGATACCGTGAAGTTCGACGGGCAGCCCGTAATGCACAAGGGCTCGAACATCATGATGAGCACCGGCGACGAGGCGGGCAGCGCAATGGGCGTCGTATCGAACAAGATCAAGGGCAAGGCGACCTTCGTGAACTACTCGTTCGACGTGAAGGTCGACGGCCAGAACGTCTGCCGCCTGAGCGATCCGACGCAGCAGAACAAGGGTTCGGCCAACACCTTCGGACCTGCGCACATCCAGGGACCTGCGGTCGTCGTCGGGGCGCAGTATGAGGAATGCGAAAAGACCCGGAAGAAGCAGCAGGAGCAGGAACAGAAGTCCGAGGAAAGCCGCTGGTCCGCCTCAGGCATCGTGCCGCCGCATCGACCCGTGATCCAGCAGGTCGCGACCGACCTGCAGATGATCTTCTACTTCCGCGCGACCAACCTCGCCTGCACGCCGTGGATCCTCGGATTCCATAAGCCGAAGCCGCACGAGGTGATCGCCGCCAAGTCGATCTCGGGCGGCTCCAAGGGCAATCTCGGCGACGTCGAGTCGTGGCTCGTCAAGTTCTTCTACCTCAAGGGAGAAAGCACTTCGGGCATCATCCCCCTCGGCCAGTACATGGCGTTCAGGCTCTCGCAGGGGATCAAGATGGCGCCTCCCTACTTCTCGGAGGAAGCGGCAAGCTACATGGGCATCATCATGGATCTCCGCAGCAACCGGAAGGGAATGCCAATGCAGGCCTACGGCAAGGATTTCCGCAGGAAGCGCTACGTGTCGAAGTGGATCACCGGCGACTACGACCTGATGGACGTGGTCTGCGTCGGCGACCGCTGCGAGCGCCCCGCGCAGGACGGACCGTCGTTCGCGCGCATCCAGGCCGCGATCAACGACAAGCTGCAGTGGGACGCGATCCAGCACGGGCCGCAGTCGCAGTGGGTCGCGGTGTCGGAAGCCGAAGGCGGCCATGACTACTCGAGCTTCTCCATTCCACAGAAGCTCAAGGACTACCTCAATAGCGACAAGGTCGAGAAGGTTCCGACGGTTCCGATCGCGCCGACGCGCGATCTCGCGATCTGCGACAACAAGCTCACCGTGGTCGCGCCCGGAAAGTGCGTCGTGTACCTCGAATCCGATGCGGACGTGAAGAGCGCGATGCGCTGCCTCGGATGCTTCCGGGACGATGGCGGGAACCTCGTGGATGAGAAGAAGAAGTAGCTTTCGTCGCGGGAGCCGCCGCGGAATGCGACTCGATGAAGCGCGATCCGATGAATCGCGCCGCCGCCGTCGCAGGACTGCGGAAGCCGCGCCCGGCGCGGGCAGGCAAGCGGAGAAGCCTCGGTGAAGGAATCAACACATGGCCGATGACAGTCTCACCAAGCCCGAACGCGACGCGCTGCTTGCCGAACTCCAGGACATCTTCGCACGGCGCTACCCGGAGGATCCGGCGCAGGATCCATCGCCGCGCGAAGACGAACTGCTCCGCGAGCGGTACTACCTCCGCCTCGGCGAGTACGCGGACCGACTGCCGCGCATCACGCTCTCGGTCTGCCCCTACTGCGATTCGCCGCTCAAGCGCGCGTTCGATCCCTTCGGCGTCGATGGCCCGTGGTGGGTCGTTCGTTGCCAAGTTGCGTTCGAGGAGCCCCGCGCGTGCGAGCACTTCAAGGTCCTTCAGGGCGCGCTGGGCCTCAACAGCCTCGTGCCGCTCGAGGCGCGGGAGCAGGTGCAGCCCGGCCCGGCCGTCCCCTTCTTGATTCCCGCCCTGCTGCGTCTGCCGGGCATGAAGGCGGTGGTCTCGCGGACCACGCTTGCCACGGGACACATCGCGTATCCGATCGCGTACTTCAGCGACCATGAGATCGACCCCGCGCGGCTTTGCCAGACCTGGTGCCGCGATGCGCACTGGTTCAAGGACGCCGAAGGCAACGCGGGATGGCTCATCGCCACCTATCCCTACGACTTCGAGCTCGAGCCCTACTTCAAGCAAGGCAAGTTGCTGTGGTCCGACCTCGCCGAGAAGGAACCGCGCGTACTTGGTCCGGGTGACGGACCTTGCCCGCTGCTTGCGCTGCTGGGGGACCGCGAGAGGCAGGACCTCAGCGACGGGGAGCGTGAACTGATGGGCCTGCCGTCCGGCGAACCCGTGATTCCGTTCGGTGATTGAGCTGCATGGAGCAATCAGAACGCTATCGCGGCTTGAGAGCCGAAGAAGGATCAGGTGGCTTCGGTGCCTCGGGCGGCTTGAGCGCCTTCGAAGGGTCGGCGGCTTCCGGAAGCTTGGGAGCCTCGGGAAGCTTCGGAGCCTCGGGAAGCTTGGGAGCCTCGGGCAAGGCAGGCGACTCGGGTGCCGTGTCGCCCATCGCCTCTTCCATGGCGGCGCGCTCCTTCGCGTGCGTGGCTTGAAGCGTCTCGGAGTTCTTCCGGACATCGGCGAACATCTCGTTGCGGCCCGCGGCGTCCTTCGAGAGCGCGCTCTTGGCGAAATCCGGCTGGGCGATGCTCTTCGGATTGTTCTCCGGCGTCACCCCGCCCGGCAACTTGGGTGCAGACGGCGCTTCGGGCGTCGGCAGCGTCGGGACTTCAAACTTTGGAACTTCGAGCTTCGGCACCTCGAGCTTCGGCACCTCGAGCTTCGGCACCTCGAGCTGCGGGGCGAGGTTCTCCGTCGCGGGAAGCTTCAATGGGGAGTCGGGAATCGGAAGGTCCATGGATTTCCAATCTCTTCGGTCGGCGAGCGGTCGCATTGATCTTCGCAGCACGCGCGGCCTCGTCAACCGGAAACCCGATGGATTCCGGCCAGAGATTCAGTTCGGTCGGTGGTTGACTTGCCAAAGACATCCTGCGATTGTGGTCCGCGTCGTCTCGGACCGATTCTGCCAACGAAGGAGCCTGCCGTGCCCGGTGACCGCCACTTTCTGCAGATCGAGGGGATCAAAGGCGAATCCGAGGAAGCCGGCCACAAGGACTGGATGGAGGTCGACTCGATGGAGTTCGGCGTGACGAACAGAGGGCCGGGCGGCGAAGGCCTCGGCATTCCGTCGTTCACCGACGTCACGATGGTCCGGCGGCTCGACCGCGCCAGCGTGAAGCTCGCGTTCCACTGCGCCGCCGGAACGATCTTCTCCGACGTCGAGTTCCACGCGACCATGGTGATCAAGGGCAAGAACGAGATCGTCTACGTCCTGAAGCTCAAGTCCGCCGCGATCAAGTCCTACAACATCCTCATGCCGGAGAACGCTGCTGCGTCCGAGAGGATTCAGCTCGGGTTCAAGGACATCGAGGCCTCGTACACGGTGCGCGATCCGAGAACCGGCGATCCGAAGGGCAAGTCGACCGCCGGCTACCACATCGCCCGCAACGATGCGCGTGGCGTGGGAACTTGACGCGCACCGCAGACCGCGAACCCAACCGACCTGCCGCGATGACTCGCATGAGGTGACCCATGGCCTACAGCCTCGTTCGGACCCGAAACGCGGAGTACTCGATCGACTGGAAGACGGTCTATGGCATCATCCGCTCCCACCACCGGGCGCGGCTGCAGTACGAGAACGCGCAGGAGATTCGAGAATCGCAGTCGCCGTGGTACGTGCCGACGCTTCTCGGCGGCATGCCCGACCTGTGGTACGTGAGCGTCGACTGGAAGCGGGTCGAGCAGGCCGGGCAGGACGCGTTCATCGAGCTCGCGCCCATCTTCTACAACATCAGCTCGAGTTCGTTGAACGTCGACCGGCTCGTCGAGAGGCTTCGATTCGCCCAGATCGAGACGCGGCGCTACAACGAGCTCTATGCGAAACTCGCACGCCAGGCGAGCGAGAAGTCGTTCGCCGCCATCGAGAGCAACCTCGCCACGCTTGATACCGCCGTCTCTACGGCGCGCTGGATCCGAGACATCTCGGGCAGCATCCTGATCGGAGCCGCCTCGGCGCCTGCCGCGGCGTTCGGAGCCACGGCGGGCGCGGGCACGCTCGTGCTGGTGGGAGCGGGCGGTACCGTGATAAAGACCGTGGCCAAGTACCAGGACACGGGCAACATGGGCGTGGCTGCGGTCGAGGCCACCGCCAACATCATCAGCACCGTGATCCCGGTGTTTCCTCGCGTCAAGAGCGCGCTGGGAGGCTATGCGCCCGCGGCCGTCGATCGCGTGAAGGTGGTCATCAGCGCAGTCAGCGACACGTTGCAGGCCTTCATCAAGGGCGACTCGCCAGGCGTCGCCCTTGCGGTCGGAACCGCCGCCGCCGCCACCGGCACGGGAGGGGACGCGATCAAGACCCAGCTCAAGAAGCTCACCGAGTCGGCGGCGGTGCCGATCTCCGTCAAAGTGGGCAAGGACGTGTCGAAGAAGCTCCTGCAAGGCGCCGCTCGCGACCTCCTGCGCGACGGTGAAGCGGGGCAGGTAGACATCGACATCCGGGGCGGCTACGAGAACTATGCGCGAACATCCGCGCACGTCGATCTACCTGGGCGGACGAACATCCAGGAGCCGGCGGGAGTCGCCGATGCCACCATCTCCGACGAATGGCTCGTCAAGCTCGCGGTCGTCGACATGTCGAAGGGCATCGGCCACAGCTGGTGGTAGGACGGTGCTTCACGCGGTCGCGAGGGAAGCGACGCATCGCACGCGCGAGGCGGGAGACGACCGCGCGTCAGCCCGCGAAGCCGGCGAAGTGCACGTACATGGACCCGCCTGTCGACTGCGATCTGCCGTCACACATCGAGCGCGATGTCCACCCAC
Organism: Phycisphaerales bacterium; assembly: GCA_044355685.1. Classification (GTDB taxonomy): domain Bacteria; phylum Planctomycetota; class Phycisphaerae; order Phycisphaerales; family SM1A02; genus QWPT01. The sequence continues at coordinate 32,584 of JBIKXP010000001.1, read as the reverse complement.
GAGAGGTTCGGGATGAACAGCTGCCACGCGCCGCCGATCAGGTAGACATTCGGCGCCAGCATCGCGCCCGTCCTCTCGTCGGTCGAGACGGAGAGGCGCTGCGTCCGGCAGCGGCCGACGAACGCCCAGACGGGGCTGATCAGCCGCACGCGCTCCAGATTGGTCATCGCGTTCCACTCGAGGGTGACCGCAGCGCGCGCCCGTGCGAACTCGTTCGGCGAACTGCCGACGCGCTCCGCCCGCTCGAGCGTTCCCGCGAGCCCCGGGTCCGACGCGTCGAGCGGATCTACCGACGACCACCAGGGCGTGACGGCTCCGTCGAACGCGGTGCGGTGGGCGGCGTACTGGGTGAACTTGTACAGCCTGAACCCGGCTGGCAGCGCGCGCTTCTCGGGAGTACCGATGAACGCGCCCTGATCGGCGGGACGGAGGCTTTCGAAGGTGAGCGTCTCGTTGAGCATGATCTACGCCGGATGCAAGGTGATGGACTGGGAATCGGCTCTCCCGCCGCTCAGGCGCCCGCCGTCGCCTCCGCCGCCGCGCGAACCTCCTCGACGCCGATCACGCCGTCGGCGCCGAGCACGATGCGGATCTCCTCTGGCTGGCGCGACTCGCTGAGCGCCGCGAGCGCGACGCGCGACAGCTTCACCGTGACGTCGTTCTCGACCGCCTGACGCACGTTGCGCGCGCCAAGGCTCGGGTCGAACGCGCGCGACGCGAAGTGGTCGACGATCTCCTTGCCGTAGGTGATCTTCGTCTTCATCGCCCGCCCGGCGCGGGCCGCGAGGCCACGCAGGTTCTTCTCGACGATACCGCGGATCGCGCCTGCATCGAGCGGCTCGAAGATGACGAGACGGTCCATGCGACCGAGGAGCGCCGCATCGAAGTGCTTGCCGAGATGCTTGCGCAGCGCGTCGACGAGGCCCTTGCGCGGCGGACGCGTCGCGGGGTCCTTCCACATCTCGAGCAGTTCGTCGCTGCCGGCGTTGCTCGTGAGGACGAAGACGCAGTTGCGGAGGTCGAACTCCTCGCCGGCGCCGTCGCGGATCTTGCCTTCGTCGAACGCCCGGAAGAACGCGTTCTTGATCGCGCGCTCGGTCTTCTCGAACTCGTCGAGGAGCACGATCGAGTACGGCCGCTGGCGCACCGCCTCGGTGATCGCGCCGCCCTGGTCGAATCCGACGAAGCCCGGGGGCGCGCCGAGCAGCTGCTGCACGCTTCCCTCGGACTGGTACTCGGACATGTTGAAGACGATCATCGCGTCGGGCGTGCCGAAGAGGAACTCCGCGAGCGCCTTCGCGGTCTCGGTCTTGCCGATGCCGCTCGTGCCGAGGAAGAGCATGACGGCGAGCGGACGGGTCGGCGTGCCGAACCCAAGTCGCGCCGTCTGGATGACGCCCGAGATCTCGTCGAGCGCCGCATCCTGGCCGACGACGTTCTTCTTCATGAAGTCGGCGAGGTTGAGGAGATCCTTCATCTCGCTCGCCTGCATCTTGCCGGCGGGAATGCCGGTCCACGACGCGACGACCTGCGCGATCGAGGGCGCATCGACGTCGATCGGCATCATCTGCTGCTCGCCGCGCTCCTTCGCGAGCTCGCCCAGCAGGCGCTCACGCTCCTCGCGCAGCATGGTCGCCTGCGAGCTGGCCTCGGTCTGGCCGAGCGTGGTCTGGATGCCGCGGATCTGATCGACGAGATCGCGGCAGCGCTTCCACCGCTCGGTGAGCGCGTCGCGCTCCTTCTCGGCGTTCGCGAGCTCGGCCTTCGCCGCATCGATCGCCTCCTGGCCCGCGCCGGTGACGCGGTTCTCGCGCTCGAGCATGGTGATGCGGAGCGTCGTGCTCTCGCAGCGGCGCTCGGCGTGGAAGAGTGCGTCCGGCTTGGCTCCGCCGCCCGCGAGTCGCACGTCGACGCACGCGGTATCGAGAAGGCCGCGCGCCTTGTCGGGCAGCTTGCGCGACGGGATGTAGCGCCGCGACAGCTCGATCGCCGACCGCACCGCCTCGTCGAGGATGCGCACCGAGTGGTGCTTCTCGAGGACGGGGATGAGGCCTTGCAGCATGTCGAACGCGGCTGCGTCGTCCGGCTCCTTGATCTTGACGTCGACGAAGCGGCGCTGCAGCGCCGGATCCTGCACGAAGTACTGCTGGTACTCGCGCCAGGTCGTCGCGCCGATCATGCGGATCTGACCGCGCGAGAGCGCCGGCTTCAGGATGTTCGCGGCGTCGCCCGTGCCTTCCTTTCCGCCCGCCCCGACGAGCGTGTGCGCCTCGTCGACGAACAGGATGATCGGCTTCGGCGACGACTTCACCTCGTCGACGAGCGCCTTCAGGCGGTTCTCGAACTCGCCCTTGATGCTCGCGCCCGCCTGGAGCCGCGTCAGGTCGAGCGAGAGGAGCGACACGTCCTTGAGGCCATCGATGGTGCCTGCGACGATGGCCTGCGCGAGGCCCTCGACGACGGCGGTCTTGCCGACGCCGGGATCGCCGAGAATGATCGGATTGTTCGCCGTCTGCTTCAGCAGGATCTTCACCATCTGCTGGATCTCGACGTCGCGGCCGCGCACGGGGCTCAGGCGTCCCGCCTTTGCCTCGGCGCAGAGATCGATCGTGAAGCGCTTGAGCGCGCTGTCATCGGCGAGAGGACGCTCGCCCGCGCCCTCGCCGTCGCCGTCGCCGCCGTCGCCGCCCGCCTCTCCGACCGCCGCATGCGCTTCGGAGGACCCGGCGACCACGTCGGCGAAGCTCTTGCGGAACTCGGCGCGATCGATCTTCGCGAACGCCGGCCACATCTGGATCGCGGATGCGCGCAGCGTGTCGTCGTCGAGGAGCGCGTAGAGCAGGTGTCCGGAGCGAATGCGGTTGGCGCGGAAGAGAAGCGACCCCGCGAGCCAGGACTGCTTCATCCAGAGCACCACGTCGCCGAGGATCTGCGGCGGGTTCCCGTTTCCCGTATTGAGGCGCGACAGCCGCTGCGCGAGCGTACGCGCGAGGTCGGCCGCGTCGAGCTCGAAGAACTTCAGCAGCAGTCCGATGTCGCCCTTCTCGATCGCAAGCAGGTGGATGAGCCAGTGCTCGGGGGTCAGCGAGAAGTGCGTGCGCGTCATGCAGAGCGCGAAGCCCTGCTGGAAGGCGTTGACGCAGGACGGGTTCAGGCGCTCATGGAGACGATTCGGTTCGATTTCCATCTGACTGCTCCTCTTGATGCTTCTCGATCGACGATGGGCCCGTGGCTCCCGCCGACTTGCACGCCGCCTGCGCGGCGCGCGGTCATGCTCGCCGTCCCTCCTCGTCGAAGGCGGAAAGCGGCACGATGGTCTCTGAAAAGTCGGTGTGTCTCTCGCGCGCGGCGAGCCAGGAGCTGCGTCCGAGCGCCGCGGGTGCGTGCTCGCCACGTCCAAGCCGGCTCGTCGGCACCTCCTCCTTGCGAAGGACCGGCCTGAGCCGCACGCGCAGATGATGCCCCGCGTACATGGCGACGAGGTCGGCGACCTTCCCGTGCAGCTCGCCCGATGGCAGCAGCGCGAGGAAGAGCGGAAGATCCATGGGACCGATGGTCAGCAACACGCCCGACGCGATGTCGCAGAAGCGCGTCCCCGCGACCGCGTTGCGCCCGAGACGCGCATAGACGTTGCCCATGCGGGTACGGTCTTCCTCGGGGATGTCGCGCCAGACGGGCTGGAACTGATCGACGCCGACCGGAACTCCAAGGAGCGTCTCGAGCACATCGGCAAGGCCCGCGGCCGATCGATGCGGCGCTGCGAAGGCGCTCCCGAGGCGAATCAGCTGCCGGAGCTGGAAGCGCGGGCCATCGGATCCGCGCAGCGCTTCGCTTGCGACTCCGCGCAAGGAGAGCATCGTCGACTCGAGCGGATCCGCACCCTGATACTCCTCGCCGCCCACCACGGCGGCGCGCTCCCACTGGAGCGGCGCGCGGTACTTGCGCATCGATTCGGCGAACAGCCGGATGAAGGGCGCGCCGAGAAGATCGTAGAGCGCGAGCAGCGACTTGTTGTTCGGCAGCCCGGCGAGGGCGAGCGCTTCGCCGACATCGCTGCGCGGGAGAGCGCCTACCGCGCCATGCAGGCCCATGAAGTTCACGGAGACGTCCCAGACGCGCGCAACCTCGCCGCTGGTTCCGACCTTCTCGTCGCGCGAATCGACCGACGCGACCTCGCCGACCGGGAACGCCATGGAGGGCGACGTGCGGTAGCGCACCAATGGAGGCTCGGCGGACGCGGCCATCTCGCCGGGGGCGCTTGACTGCTGTGCCGCAGCGACCCCACGACGCCGCCCGCGGTTCGCGCGGTCGAAACGCTCGAGTGCCCGCGCGACCTGGATGAACTCCCATTCGCGCGAGTTGCGGCGGAGATGTCCCTGAAGGGCCTCGCTCATGAGAGGAGCATCTCCCCCGCGCGCTTGCGCCAACGACCGAAGGAACCGCCGCGCTGCCTGCAGTACGACTCGAGCTGCACGAACGAGTTGATCGGCGCGAGGAATCCCAGCATGCGCTCGAGCGCGGCAGCGAACAGGAACATGCTGCCATCGGAGAACTCGTCCTCATTCAGGCTCACGCGAACCTTGAGGCCTTGGCAGAGGCGATCGCCCTCGACGGACGAGACGCGGCCGAACGTCGAGAGGAACTCGACATCGGTGATTCCCTGGATGCGGCGCGAACTCATCTGCACACGCTGCGGGTCCTCGCGGAAACTGTGAAGTCGCAGCAGGTCGCGGAACGAGCGCGTCAGCGCGCGGCGCGTGGCCTGGTCGTCCCGACCGGCCCGAGTCATCCACATTCGGCTTGCGCTCATCATGGCGATGGCACGCCATGCCGGACGGACCCGGTCGCCCGAATCGATGCCCATGAGTTCCGCGAGATGCCGACGGCCCGGCTCGGTCGGCGCGACAAGCGTCCGAATCGAGAGCTGGTGCTTTCCGCCCTCGACCGCCGTCAGCTCGATCGAGCGCCCGCTGCTGGTGAGCACGAGATCGCGCACGAGGTTCCGATTCGTGACAAGCACGTCGGCGGCGATCGCCCACTGCCCGTCGCCGCGCTGCGCGCCGCCGCGCCCGCCCTCCCACGCGCGGAACTGCTCGGGGTCGACCACGCGGAGGAACACGTCGGTTCCCAGCGCGCAGTCGTGTCGCCCTTCCGACGCGCGCCGCGTGGCGCTCCAGTAGCCGACGACCGGCAGGTTCGCATCGCCGGGCGCCGAAGCGGCGGCGTCCTGGTCCATCAGTTCGGATGCTTCGGACTGCCTCGGGTGATAGAGCGGCTCGAAGCGCACCCGGTCGTCGGGTGCGCCGATGCGGCTCGCCGTCACGTCGAGGACGGAATGCACTTCGTACGCGGAGCGCCGCTGGCGATCGGGCTCGACAGGCTGATCGACGCTCGTCCAACGATGCGGGAACTCCGCCGTCATCGGGAAGAGGTTGATGGCCGGAACGCAACCGAGCTGGAAGAGACTCGCTTGCACGCGCGAATGCAGCGACAGCGCCTCGCGCTTCAGGTAGATCACGATGGTCCACTCGCGCTTGCCGGTGCCGGGCGGAATCTGCGGCAGCAGCGGCGTTGCGCCGTCCCTCGGCTTCAGCTGCACGTAGAGGAACTTCTCGGGCAGCGCGGCGAGGTCGGCCATGAGCGAGTACGGCCGAAGCGCCTCGCCGCCGATCGGCGGCGGCACCAGCGGCGTGTCCCAATCCGGACCGAACATCTCGACCGTGTCCGCCTCGAGATAGCGCGTGGTCCCGTCGGGCGCGGAGATCGCGACGTGGTCGACCGAATCGCCGAGCAGTTCGAACATCGAGAACGCGGTGCTGCTTCCCGGGCTGTGCAGGAACAGGACCAGCTCGTCGGCAGACGCCTGCATGCTGAGCGGCTCGATCACGAGACGAAGCTCGTTGATCGCGTCGGAGCTCGCACGCGGACGCAACGAGCCTACGCGCAACGCAGGGCCGAGCTGGGCCTCCCTCACTCGCACCCGCGGCAGATGCAGCGGCCAACGCGTGACGAAGCGCGGCTTCACGTCGCTCGGGCTCTGCACGCACTCGACCGCCGTGCCGGCGGGAATGTGCACGGGTTCCTCGCCCGAGGGCCGGTCGACGGGAAACTGGAACTGGACGATCGTCACCGACGGGTACGGCTGCACCTGCATCGGATTCGTGACGGAGAGCAAGCTCTCCGTCAGCTCGGGGAAGTCGTCGGCGAGGCGCTTCTCGACGCGCGCCGCGAGAAACGCCGTGCCCTGCAGCAGACGTTCGACCGAAGGATCGCGCGACTCGCCGTTTTCATCGATCGCAAGTTCGCTTGCAAGCGCGTAGCGCTCGGCGAATGCCTTCGCCTCGCGGCGCAGACCGTGCAACTGATCGCTGTAGAACTGGAGAAGTGAGTCGTTCATTCGAGTCCAGTGCACCCGCCGCTGCGGGAAATCGCGTCACTCTTTCCTGCGGAACCACACACGATGCTCTTCGATGCCCCACCCGGCCTCGACCTCGACGCGCGCGCCGGTCTGCCGCCACTCGGCTTGGATACGCAGCAGGATCTGGTCGCTCCACGTCGTGCCATCGCTGGCCGCGGCGCCGCCGGCGTCGGCCACGCGCACCGAGACGCCGAGCACGCGAATTCGCGGCTCAAACCGTTCGATCGCCTCCTCGATCTCGCGCGCGAGGGCGTTCTGGTGGGCGTCATTGGCGAGGCGCCAGTTCTCGACCGGCGGGATGCCGTAGTTGAGCACGGACGCGCCAACGCCAGGCGACTCGCGCGTGTCTGGCTTCTGCCAGCGCTCTGGCAGCGGTCGGCGCCTGCTCTGCAGGAGCGACTCGAGTGCGAGCGTCAGCGCCTCGGCCGGAGTCGCGCGGCTCATTCGAGCGTTGCCGGAGAGGCGCTGCATGAGGGTGAGCCCACGGCCATCCATCATCGACCGACCTTCCCGGCGCCGCCGGACGCGACGCCATCGCCGCTGGCGACCGCGACGTGCGAGAGAGAGACCGCTGCGAGCGGCGACTCGCCGTGCAGATAGACGCGCTGGCCAACTCCGATGCCGACACCGGGCGCCGGCTCAGTCCACTCGGTGGCGCCGCCGGCGCGAACGGCGCCATCGGTCGACGTCTCGCTGCCGGGATATCTCGTGGGCAGGAAGACAAATGCGACGTTGGCACTGGCACCGGCGTCTGCGACGGGAGGACGCGCCGAGTCGCCGAGCGTCACGACGGCGCTCCGCCACGCGAGGTCGCGCAGGGTGCGCACCGGCGCGAACTCGATGCTCAGGACCGAGGAGAGCGGAATCCAGTAGTACTTGCCGGTCGCGCTCAGGGCCTCGAGCGTGGCGCCGAAGCGCGCGTCCCAGTCGAGGAACGGCGCGGGTTCGCCGGCGTTGGCGATGGCGACGTACTCGGGCTCGATGCGCTGCGCCTCCGCCAGCATGCCGTGCGCGGTCGCCGCGTCGCCGCTGCGGATGTTCGCAAGCGCGCCGAGCCGGAGCTTCATGCTTTCGGTGGGCGGCGTCAGGAACTCCGGCGTTCGACCCTCTGCGAACACCTGCTGACGATCGCACTCGGCGCGCAGCAACTGCATCAGCGAGTCGATCTCGCGCTGCTGCGACGGATCGAAGCGAAGCACGGCGCCAAGGTGGGTCTCGGCGCGCTCGAAATCGCCTCGAATCATGAGGATGTCGGCGAGGAGGCCGCGCGCGAGGGGGCACGACGGATTCTCGCGAACGCCGTTCTCCGAAAGCGCGAGCGCCTTGTCGAGTTCGCCCGAACGAACAGCATCAAACACGGGGTTCATGTCCTGCCTCCAGTGCCGCCACGGCGACTCGAGTCGTTGACCGACGCGACAAGATGCAGGTTCGCCGTCGCGCCGCTGAACTGGCTGTGCGGCTGCAGCCAGATGTCGACGAGAAGCCGACCGAGATTCTCGGGATCGCTTCGCACGTTGGCGCGCACCCCCCGCAGCGGGCGCTTGAGGAGGAGCGACGAACCCGTGTCGGGGTTGTCGACCTGGTACTCGGAAAGCCACGACTGCAGGTGCTGCTCGATCTGGCGTGCCGTGAGCGTCGATCCGATCAGCGTCTGCGAGTAGCGGTGCACGAGATGCGCGACCCGGCACGCGCACAGCAGATACTGCACCATGGCGCCGAGGCGTTCCGACACCACATCCCTGCCGCTGGCGATCGCGGCGATGTCGCGGAAACTCGGGATCGAATGGAACGCCGTCCATCCGCGCGTCGGGGAGCCGGAGATGACGGCGAGGCCGAGCGTGCCGAGCCGTTCCTCCGTGTCCTCGGAGAACACGGCGTCGACGCTGGGCTTGACCGCCGTGGTCGGCGTGTCGGTGCCGAACTCCTCGCTCGCCGGCGGGATGAACACGCCGCCGCCATCGGGCGCCCAATCGTCGCCGCATTCGACGCCGCGAACGTAGGTGAACCAGCTGGAGAAGGCAAAGCTCCGCGCGATCACCGAGGCGAGCGCGAACGCGCCGCTTCCGAAGAGATGCCGATCATCCACGCTCTCGCCCCGAGAAGCCGCGGCCGCAACTCCACGATCGGCAGTGCCACGCCAGAGCGCATGCCGGAATCCGAAGCCGCAACGGACATCCTGCGTCGGACGATGCGGGCCGCGAAGAAGGATGCGCGGCATGGTAAAGACAAGGAAGCGCGACTCGTCGGATCGGCGGAGCCGGTCGAGCCACGTCGTTCGGGCGAGCCTCTGGTGGCAGAGCCGATCGGGCATGACGTGCGCGATCTCGTCGAACGAATCGAACGACAGAAAGGTCGGCGACATTCCCATGACGACCGGCGCGAGACACTCGTTGCCAAGCCAGGCGAAGTACTCGGCGAACTCGCGCACGGCAACGTCGTCGAGACCGGCGCGGCGCAGTTCCTCGCCGGCGAACTCGAAGCCGACCACGATGAGCCCGACCGGTTGGCCGGCGGGGAAATCGATTCCCTTCCCGTAGAGATGCCGGAACATCTCGGTCTTGCGCCGGCTCATCGCGCCCTGGATGTCGCGAAGCAACTCCTCCGCGCTCAGGTCGAGCACGCGAACGACGACGCGGGCCCGCACGTTTCCGCTGCGTCGCCCGTGCTCGAGCGACTTGGCGACGTCGGACACGAGCAGATGCGTCTCGCGCCAGGTGCGCTCGAGCCTCTGCAACTCGGCGTCGGCGACGATGGCCGCCAGCTGGAGGTTCAGCCGCTCGTCGAGCTCGATCAGCATGTGGCGCAGCAACTGCAGCCCGCGCCGCGACAAGCGCCGGACTCCGTCGCCCGACGACGAACGGCGCACCGCCTCCGGACGCCCATCGGGCGCGGCGGCGGTGGAAATCGGGCGTTCGATCCGCGTCAAGTCTCTCGCCTCTCGATGCGCGGCCATGCGAGCGACGCCATGGGCGGCGCAGACCCGCGGGCGGGGAGGCCCGCGCCCTGCGCTCCACGACGAAGGTCCGTGCTGGACGACATCGCGGGAGGGCCGGCGCGGAGCCTCCTTCGCCGACGCGCGTCGTTAACTCGCCTTCGGCAGCTTTCCGACGAGGTGCACGGACCCGTGCAGTTGCTCGATCTGGAGATGCGGCCTGAGGAAGAAGTTCAGGAGCTTCTTGCCGGCATCCTCGGGGTCCGATGCGACCTCGATCTTGATCTCGGCAAACGGCTTCGTGCGCTTCTCATGCTCGGTCGTGGCGCTGATCGAAACGAACTGCGACACGGCCCAGTCCATCAGCTCTTCCTCGATCTGGCGGTCGGTCTTCGAGCTTCCGATCATGGTCTGCGCGTGCCGCGTCAGGCAGTGGATGAGGCGGCCGGTCGCCAGCACGTACGGGAGTCGCGCGCAGATGTTGGCGTCGTTCGAGCGGTCGGGATCGGTGAACTTCTTCGGCTTCTGCACGGTCTGCGCGCCGTAGAAGCAGCACTTGTCCTGCTGGTCGAGCTGGGCCATGCTCCAGAATCCGAGCTCGCTGAGCTCGTTGTCGGCGCGGGTGCCGTTCTGGACTTCGGCAGGGCCGACCATGACCTGCGTGCCCTTCTTCGTCTTGTAGACGAAGTTGGGCAGCGAGCCGGTGAGGCCGCCGTTCTTCTCGCCGCGGATCGCGACGCCGATGCCGAACTGATAGAACGCGTTCACGATGTTCGCGCCGGCCAGATAGGCGGCGTTCGACCAGCAGAGCTGCGACTGGTCGACGCCTTCGAGCGAGCCGTCGGCCGCGTACTCGAACTCGTTGAAGCCCTCGAGCCCGTCGGCCTTCTTGGTCACGCCCTGGTTGCCGTAGACATGGCGTCCGAGGAAGCGCGGAACCGTGAGCGCGACGAAGTTCGAGTTCGGCGACTCGCGGAACGTGTTCCACGCCGCGTACTCGGCCTTGTTCGACTCGAAGATGCGCGTGAAGCGGTCGGCCTTGTTGAGCTCCTGGAAGTCGTCCATCTTGAACATCCCGGCCGAGGCGGCCGTGATGACCGGGCTGTGCGAGCCCTTGCCGATCGACGCGAGCGCGTCGAGCATGGCGACGTCCTCGGGTGCGTGGCTGAACTCGAAGTCGCAGATCATCGCGGCCATCGGCGTTCCGGCGTACTTGCCGATGCGGGCCTCGAAGATCTTGCGCCAGAGCTGCGACTTATCGAAGTTCATGGCCTTCGTCAGGTCGTCGGAAAGCTCCTTGCGCGTGCAGTTCATGACGTCGAAGCGGATCTTGGGATCGTCCGGCGCCTCCTTGATCATGTGGTGGAGGCCGCGCCACGAACCCTCGAGCTTGAGGAGCTCGGGAGCGTGCATGACGGCGGCGAGCTGGCGGGAGATCCGCTTCTCGAGCTCGGCCTTCGCCTCGTTGAGCAGCTTGACAAGACCGGCCTTGAGCGGCTTCTTGCCTTGGTCGATCGCGCTGTCGACGAGACGCGCGATGATCTCCGCGACCTCCGACTTGCCTGTCGGCAGCTGCTTGGCGCCCTTGAGGGCGTCCTCGATGAGATCCTTGAACTCGATGGCGCGGGCAGAGAGCTCTGCCGCGCTCGTTGACTGGGTCTGTGCGTCGGACATTCGTCAATCCTCTTGAAGGCGCCGACCAAGATGGCGGCGCGGGCCCACGGGAATTCGCGATGGCGCTTTGGTTAGGAGAACAGCTTCTTCACGCGCTCGTCGCCGAAAAGCGCCTGCAACGCGTCGTAATCCTGCGGGCGCACCTCGGCGTTGGCGAGGATCTGCTCGATCTTCTCACGCTGGTCGAGCAGCGCCGCGAGCGCGGGCACCTGCTTGGCGATGTTGTGCGGCTCGAAGTCGGCCATCGACTTGATGGTGATCGTCGCGCTGATCTCCTCGGGCTCGCCGGAGTTCTCGTCGCGGAGGACATTCGGCACCTTGATGGTGATCTGGGGCGAGATCTCGCCGAGGACCTTGTCGAAGTTGTCCTTGGTGATCTCGGTGAAGTTGCGGTCGCGGAGCGAGTCGCGCTTCTTCCCGGGGTTGCTCCCGAGGTCGGCGAGCACGCCGATCACGAATGGAAGCTCCGTCTTCTCGACGCCATTCGGCATCGGGATATCGAAGACCACGCGTGCCGGACGTTCCTTCTTGAGCTTCGAGTCGGTACCGATTCGGGTCATGTCAATCTCCTCGGTTGAAACAAGGGCAATCTGCCCCTTTGGGAACGCGATGATAACGGAATGCGCTCAAATCGCGGAACAGTCCCCTGAGCGTCATTCATTGAATACACAACAAATCCGCGGCGGTTCCTCACTCGATCAGCCAAAGTTGCGGCAAAATCCGCGCGCGGCGCCGCAAGCCCCTGCGTCGCCGCAAGCCCCTGCGTCGCCGCAAGTCCTTGCGTAGCCGCAGGTATTGCGCAGCCAAGCCTCCCGCCCGGCCCCTCGGCCTACGCCAGCGGATAGCACCCGCAGCGAACCTCGAACGCCACGGGAAGCTCCTGCGATTTCGTCGGCGCGAGCGCCCCAACGCCCCCTCCACGCGCGGCGAGCGCGATCTCGAGGCGCAGCGACCGCTCGTCAACGCCGTCGAACCCTGCGCAGACCGTCACCGCGGCTCCCTCCCCGACAAGCGTTCCGGCCTCCGGGGAGAGGGTGGAGGCGAGAAGGGAACCGAAGGCCCCCAGCGACCCGGCATCCCGGCCGGGAGCGCCCGTCTTTCGTGTGGCAATGGACGCCAAACGCACCAGCCTGGAAAGGGCGAGCCGCGTCCGAACATCGAGACCCGCGGCGCGAGAGGCCTCGTCGGGACCTCCGACCATGCGCGGCGGATCGAGCACGACCGGGGCGCTTGGGCCCACGTGGATCGCGCCGGAGACATCGCGGACGAATCCGATCAGACCGCGTGCTGCAAGCGTGTCGGAAACCTCGGACGAAGAGGGGCCGCTCGGGCCTGATGCGACGGCCGTCGCGGGAATCGGACACCGGACACCGGTGCGGCCAAATCGAAGCGATGTCTCGCCCGAAGCGACGAGCGACTCGCACAGCGCGCTCGCACCGCTCTGGAACCATTTTGCGGAAGGCGCGTGCTCGTGAGGGCGCTCCACCATCGAGGCGACGACTGCAAGAACCGCCGCAGATGGCTCGCGGCGAACCGCACGGAACCCGGCATACGTCGGCTCGTCGAGGAGGCGCGCAAGAGCCGATGCCGCCGCTGGGCCCGACGTCGGCTCGGCGACGATGGCGGCGGGGTCGAGCGACGCCAGCGCGAGAGCGGCCGACTCCATCGAGAGCCGCGCGAGACCACGCAGCGCGGCGACGCCATCGGGAGAGAAGCCGAGAGGGTGGTCGACGACGATGAGATCCGGCCGGGTCTCGGCGTCGGCGGAGAGCGCATCGAGGATCGTGGCGAGGGCGGATTCGCCGCCTGCGTCGATCTGCGCGAGTTCGCGCGAGAGTTCGCGTGCGCTCAGATCGAGGGTCGAGACCTCGCAGGCGTGTCGCGCAGTCTGCGCGGCGTCTAGGACGCGTGAAAGCCCGAGCCACGACCGCTCGAGCGAGACGAGGCGCGCAACGCCGCGCACAAGCGCAAGCTGCGCTTCCGCGCGCGCCTGTCCGTCGCCATCGCCCGGGGGCGGCGCCGCCGCGCCGCGCAAGGCCGCGGCGATCGCACGCTCGAGGTCGGTGCCGCTCCGCTCCGCGACGCTGCCGTGCGAACCACCGCGAGCACGCGTGATCGCCGGAACGGCGGCCTCGATCGCGGCCGGGGAGAAATCCGAGAGCCTGCGGAACGTGAGCGCCGTGTCGACGAGCGAGTCGTCCGTGCTCGAGAGATCGTCGACCCGCACCCGGACCCTCGGCGCGATCTCTCCGAGGAGCGCATCGACGTCGACCGCCCTCCGCGGTGCGCGATCCTCGATCGCGCTGTCGACATACTCGCCACCGAAGTCGCCGATCACGAGGATGTTCGTCGGACGGCCGATGAGGGCCCGGCCGATGTCGTCGTCGGCGCCGAGGGCAGCGTCATGTTGTCCTGATGCCATCGAGCGGCTCCGATCTCCTCGATCTCGAGGAACGTTCAGCTACCTGGAACGTTCAGCTACCCGACGAGCCCTCTGCCGGCGGCGCGGGCTCGGCGACCGAAAGCGCTTGAAACACCTTCGTGCGGTCGCCGTCGGTGAGGCCGGCTCCGTTGCAGAGCTCGAGCAGAAGCGAAGGCAGGTCGAGCCCCGCGCGACGCACCAGCGCGGGCGTCACGTATCCGATCGGGTTGTGCGGCTCGAAGCGGCGGAACCACGAGCCGATCGACTCGAGTTCGCGCATCTTCCGCTCGCGCGCGATGAGATAGGCGTTCTCGGCGTTTGCGACATCGACCACCACACCTCCCCCCTGCTGTGCAGGCAGCGCGGCGCCGGCGGCGCCTTCGGCCGGTGCGGCGGAGAAGAGCTCCGGCGCCTCCGTACGGATGATCTCCGCCGCCCGCCATGCGAGCACGCGGCACGCCTCGAGGAGGCGCGAACTGCTTTCGATCCCCACGCGCGAGGCCGCGGACTGGAGCGCCTCGATGCGCTGGGATGTCTCGCGATAGAGGGCCTCGAGCGTCACGATCCGCTCGTCGTCGATCGCGGCGACCTCCTGCTTGAGCGCGGCGAGCGACTTCGTTCCGCGCTCGGACCCCTGCAGGTCGCCGACCTTGCTGCGGACGACGCGGTCGATGGACGTCGCGGAGTCGACCGAAGGCGCGGCCCCGAAGATGCCAGCGCGTCCGAGGACGCGAGGGAGAACGTCGTCCGGCTCGCCGGCGTCGAGCGACGGAAGCATCTCCCACCGCTCGAACTCGTTCGGCTCGGCCGGATCCGTCACCCCGCCCAGCAGCTCGACGACGACGTCGACTCCGGCACGGAAGCCGGATGCGCCGAAGAGCCGCGTCAGCGCCCAAAGCTGCATGATGCCGAGCGACGGACTCTTCGAGCGGAAGAGCGCCTCCTGAACCGCCTGCAGTTCACGCTCCCAGTCCTCCGTCGCCGCACGCCAGTCGGTCTCGGCGCGTGCCGCCACGTCCGGATCCGTCGAGCCGGTCGTCGCGATCACGGCGTTGTCGCGCGAGTTCAGCGACTTGATTCCGGTGAGGCGGGTGCGCTCGATGACTCCGAGTTCCTCGCCCGCGAGGCGCGCCGTCTCGGAGCGGATCGCCTCCAGGATCTCCGTTGCGTGTTCGAGTACCGCCACCCTAGCGCTCCTTCTCGGCGGACTGTCCGCCGTCTTCTTCGCCTTCCTTCGCCGTCGCACCAGCGCCCATCAGCCGCCGCATGCGGTCAAGCGCACGCACGTTCAGCCGCCGAGCATACTCCTTGCTGACGCCGAGCTCGCCTCCGAGGTCGGAGAGCGACCATCCCTCGATCCACAGCCTGCGGAGGACATGCCGGTCCTGCTCGGGAAGCATCTCGAGGCAGTCGCGCATGCGGCGCAGCAACTCGCCCCGCTCGGCGGCGCCCTCGGGAGCGGAGTCGCCGAAGGCACGACGCGCGAGGGAGACCACGGCCGTGCGGCCGACGGCCTGCACTGCCCATCTTGCGTCGGCGCCGACGCGCGACGCACCCTCCCAACCCGAGTCATCGATCGAGGCGTCGAGCACCTCGCGCATCGACGAGAGGTAGCCGCCGACGGCGTAGCGCGACTCGTCGAACCAGCGCTTCTTGCGCGCATGGTCGAGCATCGCGCCCTCGATGCGACGGTAGGCGAAGGTGGCGAGCGACGCGCCCTGCGAAGCGTCGTAGCGCTCGCGGCACTGCACCAGCGCGAGATAGCCTTCTGAGATCAGCTCGTCGAGTTCGATCCGCCCGCTCATGCGCCGATGCACCTCGCGCGCGATGCCGTGCACCAGTCCGAGCAGCGAGCCGAGTTGCTGGTCGCTTGCCGCGGAGGCGAGCGCCAGTTCGGCAAGAAGGCCTGCGGCATGGCCAGACACGGAGGAAGACGAGGACGAGGACGAGGATGAGTCAGACGCAGTCGAAGATTGCGGCCGCGGCGATGAGGTCGGAGGAGGCACCTCGCGCTCGATCTCGAGCGCGTCGTCTGGCCGACCGGCCGAGAAACGGCGACCGGACGGCGCGCTCAACCGCGCCCCCCGCGATGGTCGAAGCGCTGGTGGAGCGAGGCGGCGAGACGCTCGATCCGCCGGAGCGACTGCTCATGCGCGATCAAGGCGTCGGTCACGTCGGCTTCGATGGCGTCGAGGTCCGCGCCGCCCGCGAGCGCGGGGAAGGAGCGCTCGAGGATCACGCGCACGACTCCACCGACCAGCAGGCGCTGCGCTACCGCGGGATCGTCGCGGTCAGATGCCGATCCACCGGGGTCGGAAGCCTGCGACGCAAGACCTTCCGACAGAATGCGCAGCAACTCGTCCTCGCCGAGCGACTCGAGAAGACTTGACGCCATCGAGTCGCGGTCGTCGGCCATGCCCACCGGTCTCCCGACGCAGGCGCCATGTTGCCTGCCATCCACTGCCACCATGTCCATGAACTCGACGCACCCGCCAGACCCTGCTCGGATCGGCGGGTGCGTCGAACGACTCCATCACTTCGAAGCGATCGGACGCTCGAGCGCCATCCAGAACTCCGCGTCGAATGCGGATGCAGGCACGCTGAACGACTCGAGATCGCTGTTCAGCGTGACGAGGCTCTGCGGCCACATCGACTGCGCATCGCCCGCACGGCGCCGCTCGGCGTCGGTCAGGCCGAGCTCTTCGCCGAGCGTGACCCAGCGGCCGATTGCGCGCATGGCATCGAGTTCGGCGGCGTTGCCGGACTCACGTGCCTTCTCGACGACCGATGCGAGCGAGGCGCGCGACGTATAGGCGTCGGCGATCGCCCCGGCGGCCGAGGAGAGCGCAGCGCGCGGCATCGAGCTGAGCGCGTCCGACGTCGCAAGCAGTTCGCGCACGCGCGCGCCTGCGAAGCGCTGAACGACCGCAGGCAGCGGGCGCCGCCAATCGCCGCCACGCGCCGCGACCGACTCGACGTCGGACCCGGCCGCGAGCGCCGCGACTTCGTTGCGGCCGTGGTCGCGGAACGCGACCGAGCCGCGGCCGATCTCGAGGATCTCGGCGACTTCAGGCAGACGGATCTCGATGCTGCCGCCAAGCAACGCCTCGAGGCGACGACGCTCCGATGCGGAGAGCGCCACGCCGCCCGGTTCGGTCGAGCCTTCGGTATCGGCCGGTGCAAGCGCAGCGAGCGTCGTCGCGCTGCTGGCGTTGCTGGCTCCGTCCGCGATCAGGTCGAAGAAGGTTGCCATGTTCGCGAAGTCGGCCGCGACCACGCCGCCGGCTTCGCCGAGGAGGCCGAGGTCGGAGTCGTTGAGGTTGAGCATGACGAAGCTGGTGAGGGTGCCGTTCAGGTCGCCGGTCGCGTTCGGCGACGCGAAGCGAACTGCGCCAACGCCGTCCAGGACCGGCACGACGGAGAACCGGAATCCTCCGAGCGAGACGAAGTCGAGGCCGGTGTCGCTTATCGTTCCGATCGAGGTCAGTGCACCGGCGCCATTGCGGGCCACCAGCCGGATGGACCCTGCGTTCACCTCGAACACGCCGATGGTGTTCACATCGCTGAGGCGGACGGTGCCGGCGCCCGAGTTGATGGTGAAGTCGCCGATGACAGTCGCCTTGGTGCCCTGCGCCATCGTGAACTCGCCGGCGTTGAACACCAGGTTTCCGGGGCTTGCGAGATCGACGCCCACGCCCGCCGGGCGCGAGGCCGGCTCGAGCACGAAGCGGTCGGCGTCGACCACGAACAGGCCGCCTGCGACCGTTCCCAGCTGGGTGAAGCCGTTCACGATGCGGAACTCGCCGAGCCGGACCGAGTTGCCGATTCCGCCGCTCAGGATCGAGCGGTCGAGCGCCGAAAGCGCAAGCGTCTGCGCGCCGGCGGTGGCGCCATCGATGGTGCCGTTCACACGGATGCCGTCGGCGCTCCAGGTCGAGTTAGCCGCGTTGAGCACGACCGGACCGGTGAGGGTGATCGTGTCGCCGACGTCGGCACCACCGGTGAGGTTGCCGAAGAGACCGATGCTGCTCGCAGCGATGGTGAGGTCGTCGCCCGCGGTCACCGCGCCACGGAAGGTCGAGGCGCCGACCGAGGTCGAGCTCAGCGAACCCGACGACTGCACGGCGCCGGTGATCTCGAGCGTGGTGCCTGCGTCGAGGGTGAGGTCGCCGCCGGTCTTCGAGACCGCGCCGTCGATCAGGAGCGCGCCGGTGTCGGCGCGCACCGTCTGGCCTGCTGCGCCATTGAAGTTGATCGCGCCGCCGTTGGCATCGAGTGTGACGTTGTTTTTGGCGACGACGTCGCCGCCGAAGGTCGAGGCGCTGCCCGAGATCGTGCCGAGCGAACCGGCGACGTTGATCGCGCCGGTCACATCGAGCGTAGTGCCCGCGTCAAGCAGAAGGTCGCCCGGCGGGAGCAGGGTGGGGACGCCGCCACCGCCTCCACCGCTGCTGCCGGTCTTCGTGACCGCGCCATCGATGATGATGGCGCCGTTGTCGGCGCGCACCGTCTGGGCGGCGCTGCCGTCGAAGGTCACTGCACCGCCGTTGGCGTCGATGGTGACGTTGTCCGACGCGAGGACGTTGCCTCGGAAGGTGAAGGCGTTCGCGGCGAGGCTCACGTCGTCGCCGGCGTTCACATTGCCGAGGAAGCTGGCCGAGCCGCCGGAATTCAGGACGATGTCGCTGCCGGCGCTCACGTTGCCGCTGAAGCTGGCCGAGCCGCCGGTGTTCACGACCACGTTGGCTCCGGCCGACGCTGCGCCGCCGATCGATGCGTTGCCGGTGGTTGTCGTCACACCGAGGCTGCCCGCGGTCGCGGTGGCCGCGCCGGTCACCGAGACCGATGCGCCCGAGAGCGAGGCGTCGTTCGCGGCGGTCACGCTCGCGGTAGTCAACGCGCCCGAGGCGCTCAGGTTCACGTTGTTGCCCGCGGTCGCTGCGCCCGAGATCGACGCGTTTCCGCCGGTCGCCGTCACGGCGAGGTTGCCGGCGGTCGCGGTCGCGGCGCCGGTCACCGAGACCGATCCGCCAGAGAGCGTGGCGTCGTTCGCGGCGGTCACGCTCGCGGTAGTCAACGCGCCCGAGGCGCTCAGGTTCACGTTGTTGCCCGCGGTCGCTGCGCCGCCGATCGAGGCGTCGCCGGCGGTCGCCGTCACGGCGAGGTTGCCGGCGGTCGCGGTGGCCGCGCCGGTCACCGAGACCGATCCGCCAGAGAGCGAGGCGTCGTTCGCGGCCGTCACGCTCGCGGCAGTCAACGCGCCCGAGGCGCTCATGTTCACGTTGTTGCCCGCGGTCGCTGCGCCGCCGATCGAGGCGTCGCCGGCGGTCGCCGTCACGCCGAGGTTGCCGGCGGTCGCGGTCGCGTCGCCGGTCACCGAGACCGATCCGCCCGAGAGCGTGGCGTCGTTCGCGGCCGTCACGCTCGCGGCAGTCAACGCGCCCGAGGCGCTCATGTTCACGTTGTTGCCCGCGGTCGCTGCGCCCGAGATCGACGCGTTTCCGCCGGTCGCCGTCACGGCGAGGTCGCCGGCTGTCGCGGTGGCGTCGCCGGTCACCGAGACCGATCCACCCGAGAGCGTGGCGTTGTTCGCGGCGGTGACGCTGCCACCCACCGAAGTGGCGGCGGCGGAGCTGATCGTGACATCGGCTCCGGCCGTGGCATTGCCTGCCACAGAGGCGTTGCCGCCGCCAGCGGAGATGATCACGCTGCCAGCAGTCGCCGAGACGTCGCCTGCAACGTCGACCGAGCTGCCGAACATCTGCGAATTGCCCGCGGCGGAGACATTGCCGCCGACATCGACGGAGGAGCCGCCGCTCAGGAGGACATCCGCGCCGCCGGTGACGTTTGCGCCGACGGTGAGGTTGCCCGCACCGGCCGCGACGGTCAGCTGGCCGGCGGTCGTCGAGACGTTGCCGATCACGTTCACTGCGCTTCCGAAGATGAGCAGGATGTTGTTCGCGCTGGCGTCGCCGCCGATCGAGACGTCGCCGCCCGTCGACATGACGAGATCGGTTCCCGCGCTCGCGTTGCCGCCGACGCTCACCGCGCCGGTGCCCGACGAAATCGAGAGCATCCCCGCCGTCGCCTGGGCGTCGCCAGTGATCGCGACCGAACCGCCGAACACCAAGACGCTGTTCGCGGCGGTAACGCTCGCGGCGCTTACAGCGCCACCTGCGATGAGGTTGAGATCATTGCCGGCGTCCGCCGCACCAACGACGGTGGTGTCGCCCACCGAGTTCACGGTGATGCTGTTGCCGGCGATCGCCGCGCCGCCGAAGCTCGCGTTGCCAGAAGAATTGACGTTGATGTCGTTGCCTGCGCTCGCCGCGCCGCCGATCGAGGCGTTGCCGACGTTCGAAGTAAGGGCGAGCGAGCCGGCAGTCGCTGTCGCGTCGCCGGTGACACTCACGCTCGCGCCGGAAAGCGCGACGCCGATCGCCGCCGTCACGTTTCCGCCGACAGAGACGTCTGCGCCGGAGCTGATGACCACGTTCGACCCAGCGGTCGCATCGCCGACGATCGACGCGTTACCGGCGCCGGCAGAGAGGGTGAGCGCGCCGGCGGACGCCGTCGCGTTGCCCCCGATCGAGATTGCGTTACCGAAGATCACGGCGCTGTTCCCCGCGGTCAGGTCGCCGCCCACGCTCGCGGTGCCGCCCGAGTTCAGGTTGACGTCGGTCCCGGCGGCGAGGTTGCCGCCGATGCTGGCGTTTCCGCCGCCAGCAGCGACAGTCAGCGCACCGGATGTGGCCGTGGCGTCTCCCGTGATGTTCACCGCGTTGCCGAACACGAGCAGGCTGCTGCCCGCAGTGGTGTTCCCTCCGACCGAGACGTCGCCGCCCGTGCCCATAGTGAGATCGGTGCCGGCGGTCGCGCTGCCGCCCACCGAGACGTTGCCGCCGCCAGCGGAAACAGAGAGCGCGCCCGCGCCCGCGCTCGCATCGCCAGTGATCGCGACAGAGTTGCCGAAGACCAGGGCGTTGTTCGAAGCCGTGACGCTTCCTGCGGTGAGCGCGCCACCGGCGAGCAGCGACAGGTCGCCGCCGGCCGTTGCGGCGCCGACGACCGACGCATCGCCCGCAGCGGAGATGGAGAGGTTCGTGCCAGCGCCGGCGTTCGCACCGACGCTCAGGCCACCCGCCGTTGCGTTGAGAGACAGCCCCTCTGCCGAAGTCGCGGAACCGGCGACCGACACGGAGGCGCCGGTGAGCGCGGCGTCGCGAAGCGCGGTCACGCCGCCCGTGACGGCGAGCGCGCCGCCCGCGGACACCGACTGCGCTGCGGCTGCGTTGTCGAGGTTGAGGTCGCCCGCCACCGTCAGCGAGTCGCCGACCAGGGCGTTGCCGCCGAGATCGAGGTTGCCGCCGACGAAGGCCGCGCCCGTCACCGAGACGTCGTTCGCAACCCGCATCGCGCCGAGCGCGTTGAGGTCGCCGGTTGCAGTCACGCTGTCGATGCGCTCCGCGGCAACGCCGCCGAGTGCGCCGGTCACCGTAGCGACCGCGGAATCGAAGGTCACGGCTTGCGCGCCGCCGCTGCTGCGCACGTCGCCGATGATGAGCACGCCGGTCGCCTGGTCGCCCGCGCCGCCCTGGCCGCGGAACGTGGTCGCTCCATTGAGCACGACCGCGGAGGCGCTGATCTGCGCGCTGTCCGCGTTGACGGCGCCCGAGAGCGTCATCTGATCGGCCGCGCCGGCGTTTCCACCGACCACGAGCGACGCGGTGGTCAACTGTCCGCCGGACTGCTCGATCTGGCGGCCGGTCATGACGATCTGGCCGTCCTGCGCGCTCAGCGCGCCGGTGTTGCGGATCGCCACCGAGTAGACGTCGCCTGCGCCGAGCTGCAGCACGCCGCCCGCTCCGACCTCGACCCGTCCCGAGTTGTCGACGCCGACGCCACCGATATCTGCCCCCGCGTTCGAAACCGCGAAGAGCTGCGGGTTCGAGCCCGGTTCGAACACGGTCACGTCGCCGTTGTGCGACACCATGAGCGCGACGCCGCCGGGACCGACCACGATGCCACGCGCCGGGCCGACGCCGAGGTTGACCACGCGCGTGCCGATCAGCGTCGCCTTCGTCGAGGCCTGGATGAGGCCTTCGTTGCGAATCTCGCCGCGCACGTTCGTCGCCTGCACGCTCGTCGGCACGGGGCTTCCGTCAAGGCCGAACGCAGCGTCGGTCACGTCGCCGGCGGCCGCGTAGAGCGAGCCGACGTTGACCACGCCGTTTGCGCCAATGAAGACGCCGGCGGGATTCACGATGAAGATCTGTCCGCTTGCAAGGAGGCTGCCGTTGATCTCGGTCGGGAAGTCGCCGATCACGCGGTTCAGGACCCGCATGTCGGAGTTCATGAGGAACTGCACGACCGCGCCGTCCGGAATGCCGAACGACGTGAAGTTCACGATCGCCGACTGCGAGCCGACGGTGAACTGCCAGTTTCCGCCGCCGAGATCGGTCCACGTGACGTTGCCGTTCACGAGGGTCGGGTTGGTGATGCTCGTCGAGCTCTGCGCGTGCAGCGCCTCGACAAGTGTCAGCGAGAGGATGAACGCAGCCGTGCGCTGCATCCACTGACCGGCGACGAGTTCCCAACCGATGGTTCCCTTGCGTGCGCGAGACATAGACAGATCTTCCTTTGTTGATTCACCCCAAGACCGCTCGACGAACAGGCGGACGGGAAAGTGGCTATGGACAGGAACAAATATGACCTAAGTTCAGGCAGATCAGAAAGATAAAGTGCCGACAAACGTGATCTGGGTTCCGTCGATGTCGGTAAAATCGGGGTCCGTGAGCGGGAATCCGACGTCCACCCGAAGGCTCATGTTTCGAAGGGTTGGATAAGCGAGACCCTTGTACATCTGCAGCTCGACGCCGAAGCCCGCGCCGACGAGGTTTTCGTCTGACTCGAAACTGAGCTTGTCCACGTTCTCGACGACGCCGGCGTCCACGAACGCGCGCACGATGAGATCCCAGTCGGTCGGTCCGTAGCCGAACTGGGGCCGCAGGCGGAACGGTTGATTGCCGATGCCCATGAACGGCTGCGGGTTCGGATCGATCCCGAGAAGCTGCGGAATGTGCAGGCGATACTCGCCCGTGAGGAGATAGACGTTGTCGCCCGCGACGAACGACGTTGGATAGCCGCGCACGGTGTAGAAGCCACCTGCCGTCGCCATGAACTGCGGCACAAGCCGGTTGCCGAGGCTGTTCTGGCCATGGAAGCGGAAGTAGAGTTCGTGCGCGAGGGTCGCGTTCGCGAGGTCGCCCGGATCCTGGAAGAACGGATCGAGGTAGAAGGACTGCGCGAAATCAAAGCGCAGGATCTGGAAGTCCTGCGAGGGGAACAGGCGGCCGAGCTTGTTGAGCTGCGCCTGCGTCGAGTCGCTCCCGACGCCGAAGTCGAGGTAGACGGCGAAGTCGGTGGTGGCGTCGCGGTTGTTGCGCTGGAGCCGCGCGCCGACGTACGGGATGAGGAAGTCCTCGTCGCCGGTGTCGTTCGTCAGGCCGTTGAAGACGTTGACGTTCGTCCAACTGACGCCGCCGACGACGTCGAGGAACGTCTTGCCCCACTGGGCCACGTTCCACGAGAGCTCGGCGCCGACGACGGGCGACTCGCCCTCGAAATCGGCGAACACGAAGCCGACGTCGGAGGCCGTGTACTGGCTGTATCCGGCGAAGGCCTTCCAGCGCAGCGAGTCGCTCTCGCCGACCGGCGCGTCGAAGTACGCGGTGACGGCGTTGCTGTCGGTGAAGTTCGTGGTCACGTATTCGGCCGAGAAGATCTCGTCTTTGCCGAACACGTCGCTGTTGAAGTAGCCAACGCGGGTCTGCCACTCGCCGGTCGACTCGACGCCCGTGTTCGAACCCTGGACGAACACCGTCCACGGCTTGTTCTCGGTGACGAGGAAGTCGACCCCGACGGTGCCCTGCGAGTTCCACTGCGGCGCGCCCTCGGCCGCGGCGGCGCTGGCGGCCTGCCCTGGCTCGGCGGCGGTGATCGCCGCATCGACGCGGCGGTTCGGGTGCCGGCTCTGCTTGTCGAGGTACTCGCGCAGCGGCGCCTCGCGAAGGACCTGCGGGGTCTCGCTCCCCGGCTGGAACGGTGCGTTGGCGCGGAAGCGGTCGAACCGCGGGTAGGGCGGATTCACGCGCTCGTCGGGCGAGACGCGCTCGCCGGAGGCGACGGTGCGAACGCTGCTGACGATGCCCGGCACGACCTTGATCCTAAAGACGCCGTTTGCGTCGGCCGGCCTGCTGTCGAGGCAGCCGCGCGAGAGATCGAGCTGGTTGTCGTCTGCGTCGACGAACACACCGATCAGATCGCCGCCTTCGACGCCGCTGTCGCCTTCAGCCGCCTGAAGCGTCACGAGCACCGCCTGAAACACGGACTGTAGGGCGCTCACCGAGAGCATTTCGGGTTGCTCGAAGACGGTGTCAAGGCGAAGATCGACCCTATCCTCGGCGCTCGCCCCCGGAGCGAAGTCGGTGAGGTAGGTGCGCTCGCCCTCGCGCACGCGGTACAGCGCGACCGTCGTCGCGGCGAGCACGGCCTGCGCATCGGGAAGGTCGTAGCGCGCGTCAGCGGAGCCGGTCGCCAGCTCAGAGCCATCTCCACCTCGGTACGTGATGGCGAAGTTTCGCACCGGAAGGGCCGGCGCCTCGGCGGGGCCGACGAACGAAGCGGTGAGTTCGACCGTGCGCGAGCCAGCGCCTACCGGCCGCGCTGCGACCTCGAAGTCGAGGCCGATCCTCGTGTCCGTGTCTCCGGACTGGAGGAAGAGGTTCGCCTCGAGCGCGCTCTCGAACTGACGGGCGAGGCCCGCAAGGGATTCGGTGTCGACCGTGAAGCCTGCGGTCACGCGGGGGAGCGGCAGCGTTTCCTGCTGTCCGCCGACCTCGCGCTCGCCGTCGACCTTCGTACGCGTGTCGTGGAACCAGACGATGTTGCCGGGCATGACGCTGAAGCGCGTCCAGAACGCCGGGCTCTCGAGCGATCGCTTCGAGGGATCGGAGAGGAACGTCGCGAATCCCTGAATGGCCCTCTCGACGACCGGGTCCTTCTGCACGTCGGCCGAGTTTGCCAAGCGATTCGCGCGCTCGACGAGGAAGTCGACCGCAGAGCGGTACACCCCCTGCGCGACGGTGCCGAGCTCGGTCGGCGCAACCATCTGCGCGTTCTCGAAGTCGTCTGGGCCCGACTCGCCGAGCGGCTTTTCCTCAGACTTGCGGATGACGGCGCCGAAGCCGAGCGGCTTGTTCAGGATCGTGATCGGCATCGGCGCAAGCAGACCGGCGCTGTCGACGCCTCCGACCGCAGCGAGGTACTCGGCGCAGGCGAGTGCGATGTTGCTCACGTTCTCGCGAGGCTTCTCGAACTCGGGAAGGCCGACCGGCCGCTGCCAGCGCACCGTGAACTCGTCAACCTGAATCGCATCGGCGAAGGCAACGCCGCCGAGCAGGGTCGACGCCCAGAGGAACCCGGCGAGGCTCGTCGCAGGCCCGATCGGGAGGCGGCGCTGCACGCAGCCCCCGGACCGAGAGCGATCCGAGGAACGATTCCCATGGCGCGGCGCAGCGGTTGCGCGAAACAATGCCGAGGGGGTCTTCGCAACTTGCTCCGAGAGCACCGAACGACGCATGTCAATATCTCCAGTTGATTTCAGCAAACGCAGCCCAGCAAAGGGTCTTGAAGCCCAACTCGGACAGCGGCAAAGACGACGACGAACACGGACACAGCATCACAGCTTCGAGTCCACAGTCGTGGTGCGCGGACGATCACGCTTCCTGCATCTATCCTGACTGTCGAGCGGTCCGCGAGGACGCCATGGGCCTCGCGGTTGGGACTCTGGCGAGAGCCCAACCGACGCTTGGCCACGGCGACCGACGAAAGCGGCCGCGCAAACCGGCGGGCTCCGTCCCGCGTGGAACCCGGCATTACTACCCCGCAGGAGGAGGGGTGTCAATCGAATCGACGTCGAAACGGGGCGGCGCGGGGATCCGATGGTCGCACAAACACGACCATCCGCGCGCGCGCCACGGATCAATCCGAACCTCCTGCGGCCCCGGAATCCGAGTCCGAAGAGGGAGTCGCGGATTTAGGCTCGATCGAGCGGCCCTTCAGCCAGATCGAAGTTCGCTCAATAACTCGCGCCCTGCCGCTCTCTGGAAGCGGCTGCGGCACGAGCCCGGCCGACTCGCACGAGCGCCAGAGACACGTGAAGTCGCGGTCACGTGGATGGCCGACGACCAAGCGAATCGATGCGATCGATTCCCCGCCGAACATCCACCACTCCGAAAGACCGGGAGCCGCGGTGCAGAGGAAGGCGGTCCATCCACGGAGGTCGGAGGAGATGTCGCCGCAGGTTCGTGGCGCCTCGGCGGTGCGGCAGCCAAGCGTCGCGGGCTTCGAGGCGACGCGCGACGCCCCCGCCGCCGAAGGCATCTCGAGGTTGAGTTCCTCGGCGAGACTCTCCGCCCACGCGGTCGCCGATTCACCGAGCCGGGCGAGATGCTCCGTCGCGACGGCATCGGACTCGGACCTCGAAGGCACCTTCGACGCGGAGCGATGGAGACGCTCAAGCATCGAGCTCCTGACGGGCGCGAGGATCGCGGCCCAATTCTCAGGACGCGCGTCGAGCAGCGACTGCTCGATACCGGCGAGCGCCTCGTCGATCGCGGGCATGAGTTCCACGCCGTGGGCGCCGTCGACCTCGACGCAAGAGATCATGGGTGCGAAGGCCTTGGTGGTCGCCCCGCCCTCGGCCACCGCGGCGACGCGCGCAACCGTCAACCTGCCTCCGAACCACCGAACAATATGCGTGGCGAGGACGCGCTCTCCATCGCGCAGATCCGCCTCCCACGCCGAGCAGTTGGGAAGCGCCCCCTCGTAGTAGCTGGTGCGCGCGAACTCGAGCAGCGACTTCGTCGCGTCGCCGGTGAGATCCTGATGGCCGTTGACGACGGCCGACTTCCCGAAGACCGCGACGGCCACGGGCACCGATGGCTCGCGCGAGAACCATCCGCCGATCGTGGACATGAGCGAGTTCTTCACGGGCATCTTCCTACTGGTCCTCTCGCGTGCTCGACCAACAGCCACTCGAAGCCGGGCCGCTTGAACCCACTCAGTTCCGCTTGCTCTCGCGAAGCCACTCGACGATCGGGATCGCCACTGTCTTCTCAGCCGAGGCGTCGCCATCGAGAACCCACTCGAACTTGAGGCCGACGGCGACGTAAAGCCTGTCCTTCCCGTCGACGACCGGCAGCGCGCCCCACACAAACCCGTCGCTGCCAGCCGAGAGCGACGCACCGGGCTCGTCGGAGATGGGCTGCAGTTCGCGCGCGAATCGCAGCACCGACCATGGACCGCCGCGAAGCACGCGGGCGTCGAGCCGGATGCGCTCCTTGCCGGGAATCTCGTCGGGAGCGCCGAACTCGAGCGCGACAGCGCCGACCGCAGGATCCTCGTCGGCGGTCCACTCGAACAGAAGCTCCTCAAGCGGCAGGTTCGGCCGCACGCTGAACTCCTTCACGCGCTCTTCTCCTCCGGCCGATGCGGGCGCCCCGGTGACGCGCACGCGCACCTGTGCGCCACCGCCCCAGTCGTTGCTGTCGGCTTCCACCACGGCGCGGGAGACTGCCCCCACCCCTGCCGGACCCAGCTTCTCCCAGTCTCCGGTCGCACGCATGGTGACCCGAAGCGCACGGGCATCCGGCATCGGACCCTCGGGTCCCGCCGGGACGAGGCGGCGCGACAGCGCCAGCGCCCGGTTTGCCGCACGCTGGTCCGCATCGCCCCGCCGCTTGGCGACCGGATGGTGACGCCACAGTTGGTCCAGAGGCGAAGCGGCGCGCTCATTCGCAGGAATCGCCACCGCATCGCCCGGCCGGTCGACCGCGCCGTCCCGCGCAAGCGCGAGGACCTCGCTCGCGACCATCGCATCGCTCTCGTTCGAAAGCGGGAACAGCACGCTCGCCTTGGTGACAAGCGTATCCACGGCCTCCTGACGCCGATCGCGCACTTCCGATGCGACGACGAGAAGGTCTCGCCAGAGGATCATCCAGTACGCCTGCTCGTCGGATGACGCAAGATTGTCGATGGCGCGAATCCCCGACTCAACCCGCTGCGAGGCCTGAGGCTCGCGGCGGATCGACGCGATGAAGCTGGCAGCATTCTGCCGACGGCTCTCCGCGCCCGACGCGCCCTGCGCCAACTCCCGAATCGCTGCCTCGAGCTCGACGTGCGCCGGCGACTTCCCCGGATCCTTCGCGGCGCCCTGGGCGCCGCCGCCATCAAGCAGCGCCCGCTGCCGCAGGACCTCGATGCGAACCTTCTCGACCGTTGGGAGCCCGTCGCGCAGGATCGCGTCGACGAGTTGCTGCGCCCGCTGCGTACCGGGCTCGTAGCCCTTCGCATCGACAACCCTCCACTCCTTGCGCGCACCCTGTGCGTCGCGGGCGAGCTGGTCGATCCTCTGGCCAGCGGCGACGAAGGCCGTCTCGACGGGGTCGCCCTTCTTGGGCTTCTGACGCAGGCCCTTGTACCACTCGTCAAGGTCGCGACGATCCTTCTCGTACTTCGCCTGGAGGCCAAGTCCGTCGACATTCGTGAAGTCGGAGAGCGGCTCAAGCACGTTGATGCCGCCGCTTCCACCGCGCGAGCCGGCTCGATCGGGCCTGCCGAGCGAGCCGATCACGGCGCCCTTCACGGAGCGGTCGAGGTAGCTCGCGACCTGGCGATTGAACTCGGCGATCGCGGGCGCAAGGTAGACGCGCAATTCGCGCTCGGCGCGCTTGAGCGCCTCCTCCTCGCTTTCCCCTTCCTCCGCGATCTCCGCGTCGGCCTCGTCGGAACCCGCGCCCTCATTCGTCTTGGCGTTCTCCGATGGACGCACCACGAGCTTCGCGATGTCCAGCTTCACCAGGCCATCCAACGTTCCCGGCGTGTAGGTCGTGGCATCCTTGAGCGCATCGATGCGGTCGATGACCGATCGGGCCGCGTCGGAGTAGCCCGAGTCGCGCGCGTTGTAGAGCGCGTCGAGCCGCTCGATCCGCTCGAACGCGCCGGTCGGCTCGCGGCCGAGGCTCGAGCGCGGCCGATTGCTCGCGCCGACGGCGGGAAGGAACGCAGAGAGGCGCGCCGAAGCGTCGGGAGCATCGATGAGCGCCGCGAGGTTGCCCCAGCGCGCGCTTGGCGAGATCTTGGCCTCACCGAGCTGCGAGATCGCACCCCACACATCGGCCTCGACGTCGTTCCAGGTGACCACTTCATTCGCGGAGGCGACCTTCACGGCGGTCTCCGCGCCGGCTCGGGCGGCGGTGCCGGCTTGCGCCCCGGTTGCCTTCGTCGCGCCAGCGGAGGATTCGCCATCGCCGTCGTCGATGCCGTCGTCGATGCCATCGTCCATCTCGCTGTCCGTTCCTTCGTCGACGAACTCCGCGGATTCCTCGGCCGCGCCGCCCCCGCCAGCGGGTCCGGCGGTCAACTCGAAAGAGACCTTTCCGGCGCGCCATGCCGCGTGCGTGTCTGCTGCAAGCAGCAGGCCGCTTGCGGAACCAGCGAACTTCTCGCCGAGGAAGCGCTCGCGAAGCGTGTCCGCCTCGCGCGCGAGATCCACGGCGCGCGCCGGCGCCTTCCAGTCGCCTCCGAAGCGCAGCAGCGTTTCGAGCTCGGTGGGCGCGCCGCCCATCATGGCGACGACGAGCGGACGCAGCGAACCCGCCGATCCCTCCGTCGGCTTCGCCGCGCCGCCGGACGCCTTCAGTGCGGCACGCGCCGGGCCCGTCGTGGTCGCAGGGCCCATCACCGACCTGAGCGAAAGGACGACCGCGCGGTCGAGATCACCCAACTCACCGTTGAACTCGCCGAGTCCGCCGCCGCTTGCTGGGCGCTCAAGCGCGAGCGATCGGTACGCACCGGACGCGGACTTTCCCGAAAGCCACGACTTCTCGTCGGCGGCACGGGAGAGAAGCGGCACGGCCACGAGCTTCGTCCACGCCAGTTCCGTGGCGCGCGAGGCGCGGACCTCGCGCTTGTCGGCGAAGCCGCGGTACCAACCGAGCCAGAACGGAAGATCGTCCACGCGGAAGCCGCGGGCCTGGTCGAAGTCCTTCGCAAGTTCAGCCGCCACGGCCTGCTTGACGACGGGCTTCGAACCCTCGACGGCGAGCCACTCGGAGGAGCCGGCGCTCGAGGCCGTGGCGCCGGCTTCGGCTGCAGGCACGCGTGCTGCGAGCCGCTGCAGGCCTTGCTTCTGCTGCGCGACGCGCCCGGCGAGATCGAACGCGATCAGCGCAACCGCGGCCGACACCACCGCCACGACGAGCGGCACGCCGACGCCGACAAGCCTGCGCGTGCGCGCCGCGGCTTCGGCGCGCGGCGAGGTCGTGACGAGCCCGGCTTCGCCGAAGAGACGGATGGCGAGGAGATCGCGGATGTTGAACGGCTCGCTGCGCGGACGCTCCGGCTCCTTGCGCCGCGGTTCGCCGCGGCGAATCGACTGCATCGACGACCCGAAGAAGACGCCGCGGAAGAAGGGCGCGTTCGCGACCCGTTCGCTCTGCTTCTCCTTGAAGACGATCTTGAGGTAGTCGGCGAGCCGCTGTCCGATCGATCGGATGTTCCTCGGGAAGCACCAGATCTCGAGCGCCTCGCGCGCCTCGACCGACGCGGTCTCCGGGTTGCAGGTGTCGTGCAGAACCTGCGCCTCGATGCGCGAGGTGATGCCGCCGACGGACTCCCCCATGACGTCGCGCCCGCCGAACTCGTCGGACAGCTGGTACTGCGGCCAGCCGAGCATGGTGTACTTGTCGCCCGGGCGCGCGGCCGACTGGCGCAGCGCGAACTCGGAGTAGCCATCGACGAGGTCGGCCATCGTGACCACGACGCTCACCGGGAAGCGGACGCCGAAGCTGTGCACGAGCCGCTGGAACTCGCGCTGGAAGAGATTCGCCTGCACGATGCGCGCGTTCTCGTCGTCCGACAGAAGGCGCCACACGGGCACCGCGAGGATCACGCCGCTCACGGGGTTGCGCGGACGGAGGGTGGTGATGAGCTTGACGAGCTCGCCCCAGTCGATGCGCGCGCTTCCCGCGGCGGGCGCCACCATCTCGCCCGCGGTGTCGAGCACGAGGCCCTCGGGGAAGAACCATGGGTCGACGTTCTCCGTGCCTTCCTCCCAGTCGCGCTCCTGACGGTTGTCCGACTCGAGCTCGAGGCCGCTGCGGTCGAGCAGAACGCTCTTTCCCGACTTCGACTCGCCGACGATCATCAGGATCGGCTTGTTCTTGACGTAGTCGGCCCGCACCTTCTTGAACTCACGCTCCCACTTCGCGCGCAGCTTGGCCACGCGCTCGCGCGCCTGCGGCGTGTTGTCCTGCGCGCCGATCGAGTCGGTCATGCCGGCGATCGTCGCGTCGACTGCACGCTTGTCGCGGCGCTTGGCGAGATAGACGCCGCCGAAGAAGAGCCCGGCCGCGAGCACGAGAACGATGGCGCCCGCCGCGATCGCAGGGCCGCTCACGCCGAAATAGAGGAGCGCAGCCACGATCGCGACAAGAAGAAGCACGATCGCCGCGAAGGGCGAAACCAGGATGGCCAGCAGTTTCTGGACGGGAAGCTTGGAGGATTCCGACATGTCAGCGAACTCCGATCGAGTCGATCATCACTTGCTCTGCGGCTGGTCTTGCGTCTGACCTTGCGTCTGACCTTGCGTCGCGCCCGCTGTCGTAGCCGGCGCGGTCGCCTTCGCGGCGGCGTCGGGTCCCGCGGCCGGCGCGTCGGCGGGAACCATGTCCTTCGTGCCGCCCTCGATCGCCTCGAGCGCGGCGTTCACCTCGGAACCAACGCCGACCACCTGCACGACGGCGACGACGATCGCCACCACCGCCACGATCGATGCCGCGTAGACGGTCCACCAGCGCACCGGCGCCGTGTTGAGCTTGTCGGTGCGGATGTCGTAGGCCTCGGAGAAGAGCGGCTTGCAACCGGGCGACCGCTCGTGCTCGGCGCGCGGCGACGGCACCAGGCGCTGGATGTGGCCCCAGATGTCCGAGCGCAACCGCCGGACCGTCTGCTCCTCCTCGACGCCCTGGTAACCAAGGCCCAGGCAGACCCCGTAGATCACGAGCCGCTCGACCGTGCTCGGGTTGACGCTGCGAAGCTCGGCGCGGAGATGCTCGGTGAACGCCTCATCCTGGACCGGACCGCGCCGCTTGCGGATCATGTTGATCGCCTTCGACGTATCGGTGCGGCCGCTTGCGAGAATCCACGTGGCGAAGGCGCGCAGGTCCTCGAGGATCGGGTCCTCGTCGCGGATCAGCGCCGCAAGCTCGGGCGCCGCGTTCTTCCGCTGGCGGATCTGCTCGAGCTCGTGATCGACGCGGTCGGCCAGCTGCTCGGCCGTGAAGCTCGCGAACTCGCCGCTGCCCGCGTCGACCTGGAGCCGCGCCTGGCTGACGAAGTCGAAGAGCGGCCGACAGAGCGGCACCAGCTTCGGCTGCGCGATGGTGGCCTTCATCGCTTGCCCTCCGCGCGCTCGGCTTCGGGCACGTAGAGCGCGACTTCCCAGCGCGCGAGGTCGTCGGCTGTGAAGATGCCGAGCTCCCACGGCGCATTCAAGTGGTCGCGGACGACCTTCTTCAGCGCATCGGTTCCGGACGCGCCCTTGATCTGGAAGTAGGTGACGGGCCGCTTCTCGCGGCTTGCGGGGAATCCGCGCGGCGGCTGGTACTTGTGCTCGAGCGGAAGGCCTTCCGACTCGCCCGCTGCGTCGAAGGCGAGGCGCGGGCCCACCTTGAACTGCCGCGAGTTCATCACGTACTTCACCACGAGATCCTGCGCTTCGTCGGTCGCGATGCCGAGGTAGACGCCGCGGCGGTGCTCTTCCGGCGTGATCGTCGCGCCGACGAGGTAGCCGAATCGGTCGGCGGCGAGCGGCGTGATCGTGGGAAGCTTCGCGCCGCTTCCGAGCCACGACTGAATGTCGGTGGCGATGCGGCGGAAGTTCCTGAACGGCGCGTCGTGCATGTAGCGAAGCTCGTCGCCGGAGCGGCCGTACTCGCGCGAGAAGTCGGCGGTCACCGGGTCCATCGCCGCGATCTCGGCGCGAATGCCGAGGAGCTCCATGTACACGCTCCAC
>JBIKXP010000237.1:0-4693 GCA_044355685.1 Phycisphaerales bacterium | reverse complement strand
GGCGGCATGGCGACGAGCGTATCGGGAAGCGAACTCGACAGGAGCGTGGGAGCCGCTATCATCTTCGCCTTCCCCTAGACCGGATTCCGGTTCGGTTCCAGCTGGCCCCATCGTCTAGCCTGGTCTAGGACACCTCCCTTTCACGGAGGTAACGAGGGTTCGAATCCCTCTGGGGTCACTCAACGCACAGGGCCGCGGCGAAAGCCGCGGCCCTGTGCGTTGAGTGACCAGCGTCCCGCATGGGGCGGCGACTCGGCCCGACATCGGACGGGGCGCGACCGCGCCCCATGCGGTCCACGCGCGGCCGCACGCTCCTCGCTGGGCGTGGTCGTCGCGCCGCGGCGCGGCGCAGCGCGCCGCACGCTCCGAGCACGCCCGACTCGTCGCGTCGACCGCGCCCCATCGGGATCCGGATCCTCGGCGTCGGCTTCGCGCCTCCGCCTCGGATTTCGAATCCCTCTGATTGAACTGACAGCGTCCCGCATGGGGCGGCGACTCGGCCCGGCGTCGCCGAGCGCGGAGCGCGCGCGAGTTGTCCCCGACTGCGAGTTTCCAAACAGAACCTACAGGAACCGCTCGATCAACTTCCGCGAGTGCGGGTCGAGCGCGAAGCGATCCCGCACGCGATAGCTCAGCCCATGCGTGTCGGTGATCAGCAGGGCCCCGAGCGCGAGCCTGCGGATATCTTCCTCGCCCTTCAGGACGAAGCGCGCCTCGCCGCGGTCGGTCTCGACCGTCCACGTGCTCGGCGTGGAGAAGGTCGACACGCTCAGGATCCGCTCGAGGGTCGGGATGAACTCGCGGCTCGCAAGGTCTTCCTCGATCAACCTGCGCTGCGTCTCGGGCACGTCGGCGAGCCGCGCGAACCAGAGCACTTCGTGTCCGTCGCCGCCGACGAGGCTCACGTCCTGGTCCGGCGCGCTCAGCGGGAATGCCCGCACCGGGAGGACGCCGGCATGCCGCGTGCCATCGGCAAGCGTGCAGACGAGCCGTCCGCGCGCATCGCGCTCGAGTGTGAACGCCGGCGTCGTCATGCTCCCGCCTCTCTGAGCGCCGTCGGCAACGCCGACGAATCCGCCTGCGCCTTGCGCTCCTCGTCGTTGCGCCTCGCCTGCGCTTCGTGGATGCGCCAGTACGCCCCTTGCCGCGCCATCAGCTCGTCGTGCGGCCCGACCTCGACCACTTGTCCGCGATCGAGCACAACCAGCCTGTCCGCCTTGCGCAAGGTCGAGAGCCGATGCGCGATCGCGATCGTCGTGCGGCCCTCGACGAGATTGTCGAGCGCAGCCTGGATCTCCTTCTCGGTCTCCGTGTCGACGCTCGAAGTCGCCTCGTCGAGAATCAGGATGCGCGGATCGATGAGGAGCGCGCGCGCGATGCTGATCCGCTGCCGCTCGCCGCCCGAGAGTCCCTGTCCACGTTCGCCGACGAGACTGTCGTACCCGTGCGGAAGACGCAGGATGAACTCGTGCGCCCGCGCGGCGCGCGCGGCGGCGACGATCTCCTCGCGCGTCGCGCCGGGCCGTCCGTAGGCGATGTTCTCCGCGATCGAACCGAAGAAGAGGAACGGCTCCTGCAGCACGAGGCCGATGTGGCGGCGATAGTCCGAGACGCCGAAACGCCGGATGTCCGTGCCGTCGACGTGGATGCTGCCCTCGCTCACGTCGTAGAAGCGACAGATCAGGTTCACGAGCGTGCTCTTGCCCGAGCCGCTGTGGCCGACGAGGCCGATCATCTCGCCGGGACGAATGTCGAGGTCGAGTCCGCGGATCACCGCGCGGCTTCCGTAGCGGAATCCCACGTTCTTCAGCGTGATGTGGCCTTCGGGCTTGTCGATCTTCACAGGCTGCGAAGGCTCCGGCACGCTCGAGTTGTGGTCGAGGATGTCGAAGATGCGCTTCGCGCCCGCCGCCGCCTTCTGCGTGATCGACACGATCCGGCTCATCGACTCGAGGCGTCCGTAGAAGCGCCCGATGTAGGCGATGAAGGCGGTGAGGACACCCACCGTGATCTCGCCCTTGCTCACCTGCCAGATGCCGAAGGCCCACACGATGAGGAGCCCGACGTCCGTGAGGAGCGTCACGGTCGGCGAGAACAGGCTCCACGTACGGTTCAGACGGTCGTTCACCGCGAGATTGGCGCGGTTCGCATCGGCGAAGCGCTGCGCCTCGCGCTTCTCCTGCGCGAACGCCTTCACCACGCGGATCCCGGGAATCGTGTCGGCGAGGACGTTCGTCACGTCGCTCCACGCGCGGCCGATCTTCTCGAAGCCCATGCGCAGCCGGCTGCGCACGGCCTGGATCAGCCAGCCGATCACCGGAAGCGGCACGAGCGTCACGAGCGCAAGCCACGGATTGATCGAGAAGAGGATGACCGAGGTCATCACGAGCATCACCACGTCGGTGATGAAGTCGAGCGCATGCAGCGACAGGAAGATCGAGATCCGGTCGGTGTCGGATCCGATGCGCGCCATCAGGTCGCCGGTGCGCTTCGCACCGAAGTAGTCGAGGCTCAGGCCGAGGAGATGCCCGAACGACGTGGTGCGCATGTCGGCCGCAATGCGCTCGGAGACGAGCGCGAGAAGCCACGTCGTCATCCAGCCGAGGATCCATGCGAACACGGCGGCGCCGAGGAGTCCGCCGAGAAGCCACGCGACGCGCGTCGCCTCGATCACCTTTCCGCTCTGGAAGGGAATGAGGACATCGTCCATCAGCGGGATGGTGAGATAGGGCGGAACCAGTCGCGCGGCCGTCGCCGCAAGCATGAGCGAGATCCCGAGGAGGAGCTTCCATCGGTAGGGATGGGCGAAGCGCCACAGCCGCAGCAGCACCCACGTCGACGGCGGCGAACGGAGTTCGCGCTCGCATGCGGGGCACTCGTCCGAACCCTCGGGCAGCGCTGCGTTGCAGGTGGGGCATGCCGCGGGGAGATCGTTTCCTGCGGGCGGCGCGCCGTGGAGGAGCGCATGCTGCACCGCCTCGAACTGCGTCGCGAAGCGCAGCGCCGCCGCGTTTGCGTCAAGCGTGAAGCGCCAGAACTGGAGGCGCCGGTCGCCGTCGAGGAGTTCGAGCATCCCAAGCCCGGCGTGGTCGCTGTGGCGAAGCGTCAGCGCGGTGGCCCCGGGCCTTGCGAGCGGCCAGACGCGCTCGCCGCCTTCCGTTCGGTCGATCAAGGCACCTGGGGTGAGTTCGACCCTGCCCCTGGCGTACCGAAGCCGCCTGTCGAGGTCGACTTCGAGCGTTGCGGTGGCCGGAGGGGGGATGGTCGTCATCGGGGGAGGGAGCGCGGAAGGGGGAAAGTACGAAAGATTGGTCGCCCGAGGGAATGCCCGGTCGCTCGGACACGCCATTTGCCGCCTCCCGCCGGGCCCCTTCGGGGCTCGGCTGTCTCGTTCCCGGGGTCTCGTTCCCGGGGTCTCGTTCCCGGGGTCTCGTTCCCGGGTCGCGGGAGCCCGGGTGTCGGAAGTTCGCCCGGGGTTGGTCGTTCAAGCCGGTGTGCGCGCCGGGTCGTGAAGTCGGCGCACCGAGTCGAGCTTTGACGGTGTGGACCCTCGGTCATGTGGAACTTGGGTCTTGTGGAACTTGGGTCGTATGGAACTTGGGTCGTATGGAACTTGGGTCGTATGGACCTCGGACGTATCGGCGCGCTGCGCAACAAGCATGGACCGGCTCACGATGATTCGCTCACCCTTGCGACGGTACAGTATGGACAGTGCTTCGAACGCAACGGCCCGCAACGACGAACGCGGTGCAAGTTCGAGGCAGAACGCCATGGACGACCTTCGACTGCTGCGCATCAACTACCTGCGTGGCCCCAACATCTGGACCTACCGGCCCGCGCTCGAAGTGTGGCTCGACCTCGGAAGCCTCGAGGATCGACCTTCGAACACGATTGCCGGCTTCAACGACCGACTCGTCGCCTTGCTTCCCGGCCTCGAGGAGCATCACTGCGGCGTCGGCGAACGCGGCGGATTCCTGCAGCGGCTCGCATCGGGAACGATGGCCGGCCACATCCTCGAGCACGTCATCATCGAGCTCTTGAACCTCGGCGGCATGCCGACGGGCTTCGGCCAGACCCGCAGCACGTCGCGCCGCGGCGTCTACCGCATGGTCTTCCGGGCACGCGACGAGCGCGTGGCGCGCATCGCGCTCGCGGAAGGGCATCGGCTGCTCTCGGCGGTTCTCCGCGGGGAGGAGTTCGAGGTGGCCGACTCGATCGAGGCCGTCCGCGACGAGGTCGACCGCAGCTACCTCGATCCGAGCACCGCCTGCATCGTCGCGGCGGCCACCGAGCGCCAGATCCCGCACATTCGCCTGAATGCGGGAAGTCTCGTCCAGTTTGGCTACGGGGCGCGGCAGCATCGCATCTGGACCTCTGAGACCGGCCACACGAGCGCGATCGCGCAGGAGATCACCCGCGACGAAGTGCTCACGCGGTCGCTGCTTGCGACCTGCGGCGTGCCGGTCCCGAAGACGACGGTCGTCCGTTCTGCGGACGAGGCATGGGAGGCCGCGCAGGAGATCGGGCTGCCGGTGATCGTGAAGCCGACCGAGTCGAGCACCGCGCGCGGCATGCTGCTCGACCTCTCGACCGAGGATTCGGTACGGGCCGCGTATGCGAGCATCGCGGCGCAGGATGCGGAGGCGATCGTCGAGCGCTCGATTCCCGGCACCGAGCACCGTCTGCTTGTCGT
>JBIKXP010000236.1:0-4746 GCA_044355685.1 Phycisphaerales bacterium | reverse complement strand
CGCGCGGCATACCGTACTCCGCTCGGACCATCGGTTTCTCGCTTGAGAAGCGCCCGCTCCAGCTCTTCGTGTTCGGCAACCAGGACTTCAGCAAGCGCCGCCCCGCGATTCTCTTGGTCGGCGGCATGGATGCGGCGCAACTCGCGTCGCCTGAGTGCGTGATCGAGTCGGTGGCGACCATCGTTCAGGAGAAGCCCGGGCTCCTCGAGCATGTCAGAATCTACGCGCTGCCGCTCGCGAACCCCGATGCGCGCGCCATCGCGCTTGCGACAGCCCTGCCCCGTGCGACCAACGCGCGCGCCGTCGACAGCGACCGCGACGGCGCAACCGACGAAGACGCCCCCATCGATGTCAACAACGATGGTGCGATCAGGGACATGCGGATGCCCGCGCCCCCGGGCACTGCGCCGACCCATGTCGTCGACAGCGCCGATCCGCGCATCACCCGCCTTCCCAACCGCGAGAAGGGCGAGCGCGCAACCCATGTTGTCGCGAGCGAAGGACTCGACGTCGATGGCGACACGCGCGTGGGCGAGGATCCCCGCGATGGCGTCGACCTCGACCGCAACTTCCCGCACCGCTACCCCGAATTCGATCCCGACGCCGGCCTCTTCCAACTGAGCGAGCCCGAGGCCATGGCGATCGCGAGCTTCGTCCGCGATCACCCGGACATTCTCTCTGCGGTGGTGTTCGGTCGCCACGATACGCTCGTGAACTTCCCCGACACGAAGGACAACGACTCGACTGGCCGAACGCCCATGGTCTACCACACCGATGACCACGGCCTCTACCGCGAGATCGCGAAGGTCTGGAAGGACACCACCAAGATCGAGCGCTCTGCGAACCGCGATCTCGCAGGATCGCTCGTCCTCTGGCTTGCGAATCACCGCGGAGTTGCGGCCGTCGCCGCGAACGGCTGGTCGCGGCCCGAGCTGCCCAAGCCTCCAGAGGGCACGCCCGCCCCCCCAGAGACGGGAGACCCGGAGCGCGCAGCGTGGCTCGGCGTCTCCGACACGCTCTATGGCGGCGCGGGCCTGAGCCCGTGGACTGCGTTCGACCACCCGAAGTTCGGGAAGGTCGAGATCGGCGGAATCGCCCCGTTCCTCACGGAGTCGCCCAACATGGAGCAGGCCAGCGCGCTTGCGAGATCGGCCGGAGCGTTCGTTGCGGCGCTCGCCGAGCGCCGGCCGCAGCTTGAGGTGAGCGACGCGGCCGTCACGCCCCTTGCGGACGGCCTCATCCGAGTCGAGCTTCGCGTCACAAACATCGGCGTTGCGCCGACCGCAACCGCGATGTCGGCGATCGCCGACGCCGCGCCACCGATCATCGTCCGCGTGCCACTGAAGCCGGAGTCGGTGTTTTCCGGAAGGCCCGTCGAGAAGATCGAGCGCATCGCCGCGGGCGAATCGCGCGAGTTCGCGTGGATTCTCCGCACCGATCCCAAGGAAACGCTCGCCATCACGGTGACGGGCGCATGGTTTGATCCGATCGTCCGACCGATCTCCCCCACTCCCGCGAAGGAGGCCGCGCGATGAATTCTCGAATCGTGCTCTCATCCGTCATGCTTGCCGCGTCGCTCCTCGCTGCGCCCGTCGCGCAGGCGCAGCAGCGCCCCGAGTCGAAGTCCGCGCTCCGCTTCGACCACTTCCGCGACTTCCCGACGCTCGTCGCCGAGTCGAAGGCGCTCGCGGCCGCGCACCCCGAGCTCCTCACCTACTCGGAGATCGGAACGAGTTCGCAAGGCCGCCCGATCTTCGTGCTCACGCTCAACAACGCGAAGACGGGGTCCGACACCTCGAAGCCCGCGATGTACATCGACGGCAACATCCACGGCAACGAGATCCAGGCATCGGAGACGGTCCTCTACACCGTCTGGTACCTCGTCGAGCAGTACGGGAAGAACGACGCGCTCACGTCGCTGGTCGACGGCGTCGCGTTCTACTTCATCCCCTGCGCCAATCCAGACGGCCGGCAGGCATGGTTCGAGACGCAGAACTCGCCGCACTCGTCGCGCACGGGCATGAAGCCGACCGACAACGACCGCGACGGCAGGGCCGACGAGGATGGCCCCGACGACCTCGATGGCGATGGCTCGATCGGCATGATGTGGCGTCGCGATCCGAACGGCACGCACCGCCGCAGCGAGCTCGATCCGAACGAGATGGAACCAGTGTCGCCCGCGCCCCGCGCGGACGGAACGATCCGCCGCGGCGAATGGTCGATTGCCGGCCAGGAAGGCTTCGACAACGACGGCGACGGCGAGATCAACGAGGATGGCCCCGGCGGCTACGACATGAACCGCAACTGGCCAGGTGACTGGCAGCCACGACACGTCGAGGGCGGCGCGGGCGACTGGCCGTTGGCGTACCCGGAGACCGACTGCATCGCACGATTCATCTACGCGAGGCCGAACATCGCAGCGGGCCAGTCCTACCACAACACGGGTGGAATGATTCTGCGCGGCCCGGGCGCTCCGAACCGCGAGGGCGCATACTCTGGCGATCTCGCCACGTACAACGCAATCCAGGACGCAGGTGCCGAGATGCTTCCCGGCTACCGATCGATGGTGCTCTGGTCGGATCTCTACCCGGTGCGCGGCGGCTTCGTGACCTGGCTCGCCGAGTCGCTCGGCGTCGTGAGTCTGACAAACGAACTCTGGACCGACAAGCGGATCATGCAGAACGGCGGCGATCCGTCGCCCGGGCAGCGCGAGCGCTTCCGCGAACGCCTGCAGTTCGGCGAGACGCGGACGCCGCTCACGGAAGTCGTGCACCCGACGCTCGGTCCCGTGCTCGTCGGCGGCAGCAACAAGTGGTCGTCGCGCATCCCGCCATCCTGGATGCTCGAGGAGGAGTGCCACCGCAACGCGGCGTTCACGATCTTCCACGCGAGCGAGATGCCGCGGCTTTCGTTCGGCGCGCCGCTCGTAAAGGATCTCGGCGACGGGCTCTTCGAAGTCACCGTCGAGATCGTGAACGACGCGCTCATCCCGACGCGCACCGCGCGCGCAGCGCAGTCGAAGATCGGCCTGCCCGACCGCGTGATGCTCAAGGCGCCCGCGGGCGCGAAGATCGTGTCGTCGGGACTTGTGTCGAATCGCTTCGACATCAACCTCAACGGGAACCAGGCCAGCACCGACCGCATCATGCTCGAGTCGGGCGTGCCTGGCCGCGGCTCGCGCTTCGTGCGCTTCTATGCGACCGGCAAGGCTGGCGACAACATTGACATCGAGGTACTCGCGGAGAAGGCGCGCACGCTGAAGGGCTCGGTCGCGCTCACTCCGACGAAGCCAGAGGTTCCGTGATCGAGCACGCAGACCTCGTCGTCGTCGGTGCGGGTGCCGCGGGGCTGTTCGCCGCGATCCATGCTGGCCGCGCGGGAGCGCGCGTCATCGCGCTCGACGGCGCGCGCGTCATCGGCGCCAAGATCCTCGTCGCAGGCGGCGGGCGCTGCAATGTCACGCACCACGCGGTCGACGAGAAGGCCTACGCGGGCAGCACGCCTGGCGCGATCCGCACGGTCTTGCGCAAGTTCACCGTCGAAGACACGGTGCGCTTCTTCGAGGCTTACGGCGTTGAGCTCAAGCGTGAGGACACGGGCAAGCTCTTTCCGACGACCGACGACGCGCATACGATCTTGAACGCGTTGCTGCAGGCCGCGCGCGATGCAGGCGTCGACCTGCGTTTCCCGCGTCGCGTCACGCGACTCGAGCGCCACGCAGACGGTGGCTTTCTCGTCACTGGCGATTGGGGCGAGATCCGTGCGCCGCGCGTCGTCCTGTCGACCGGCGGCAAGGCGCTGCCGAAGTCGGGTTCCGACGGCGGCGGCTACGACTTCGCGCGCGCGCTCGGCCACACGGTGAGCGACCGCGTGTACCCAGCGCTCGTGCCGCTCATCCTGCCGGGCACGCATGCACTGCGCGCGCTGTCGGGCCTCACCCTTCCGGCGACGCTCTCGCTCAGAAGCGGCACAGGCAAGGTGATGAAGGAGTTCACGAACTCGCTCCTCTGCACCCACTTCGGCCTCTCGGGCCCGTGCGCGCTCGACATCAGCCGCTATTGGCGCGACGCCGTGTGCGACGATTCGCTTGCGGGGCTCTTCGCGAACTTCATCCCGAACGAGCGCGAGGACACGCTCGACGCGAAGCTCCTCGCCAGCAAGGCCGCGAACGCCGTCGCGTTCCTGCGGGACTTCGTGCCCGAGCGCCTCGCGCGCACGCTCTGCGAAGTCGCACGCGTCGACCCCGCTGCAAGCCTGCGCCAGCTCACGCGCGACCAGCGCAAGGCGCTCGCCCGCGCCGCGTGCGCGCTGCCACTCTCGGTCGAAGGCGACCGTGGCTTCACCTACGCCGAAGTCACGATGGGCGGCGTCCCGCTCTCCGAAGTGAAGCTCGACACGATGGAATCGCGCGTGTGCCCAGGCCTCCACCTTGCAGGCGAGATCCTCGATGTCGACGGCCGCATCGGCGGCTTCAACTTCCAGTGGGCGTGGGCAACAGGATTCCTCGCAGGCGGCGCGGCGGGGAGCGCAGGTACACTCCCCGAACCTCGGGGCGGTAGCTCAGCGGTCTAGAGCCGTCGACTCATAATCGATAAGACGCTGGTTCGAATCCAGCCCGCCCTACTTCAAGAGTGGTTGCGAACAGCAGCCCTCGCCAAACGCACGAGAGACGCGTCCTCAACGAGGGCGCGTCTTTCGCTTTCTGCGCAGCGTTTTCGAGGGGTGGGCCAGGGCGGCCAGTCGTCC
>JBIKXP010000064.1:0-15524 GCA_044355685.1 Phycisphaerales bacterium | reverse complement strand
ATGCCGAGCAGCCGCCGGTACGACGCAAGCGCGATGTCGCGCAGGTCGTGCCCGTCGAGCGTCACGCGCCCTTCGGTCGGATCATGGAAGCGCGCGACGAGGTTTGAAAGCGTCGTCTTGCCAGCGCCCGAGTGGCCGACGAGCGCGACCATCGTGCCCGCCGGCGCATCGAACGAGACATCGGCAAGCACGGGACGGTCGGACGCCGGGTAGCGGAACGACACGCCCTCGAAGCGTACATCGCCGCGCACGGCTGCAGGGTCGAGCCGAACCGTCGCGCGTGCGGCGGTCTCGGCGAACTCGTCCTTCTCCTCGAGGAGATCGAGCGTGCGGTCGAGGCTCGCAAGACCGGTCTGCAGGCTTGTGGCCGTGTTCGCAAGCACCTCGAGCGGTCCGAGCAGGAGCGTCACGTAGGTGAGGAACATGACGAGGTCGCCCGCCGTGAGGTTGCCTTCGACGACCTGGTTGCCGCCGTACCAGAGGAGCGCCGCGGCGGCGGTG
The DNA here is from genome assembly GCA_044355685.1 of Phycisphaerales bacterium. GTDB lineage: Bacteria > Planctomycetota > Phycisphaerae > Phycisphaerales > SM1A02 > QWPT01. Next base: position 15,023 of record JBIKXP010000064.1, on the reverse strand, counting down.
GGGATGAAGAGTTCCCACGCGATCTCGACGCCGCGCGACCACCACCAGACGAGGATCTCGGTGCGCGCCTGCAGGTTCGTGCCGCGCGCGAAGCGGCCGGTTTCCGCTTCTTCGCGAGCGAATCCGCGTACAACACGAATGCCGCTGAAGCTCTCGGCGGCGTGGCCGTCGATCTCGTCGCGCAGCTTCTTGAGATCACGGAACACCGGGCGGATGCGCCCGATCCACACCTTGTGGCTGAACCACACCATCGGCAGGAGCACGATCGCGCCGACAAGCAGGCGCCAGTCCGTGAACGCGAGGATGACGAGGCTACCGATGAGCTGGATACAAGCGCGGAACGGGTTGTAGAGCAGGCCGAACAGCAGCTCGCCTGCTGCGCCGGCGTCTTCGCGCAACAGGCTCGAGACGCCGCCCGCCTTGAGGTCCTGGACGCGCGAGAGCGGCAGGTGGATCGCCTTCGCGAATGCGCGTTTTCTGAGCGCGACCTGCAGCCGCTTCGCGACGATCGTGGCGCGGTTCCTGCCGACCACGCCGAGCGACACCTTCACGACGATCGTGCCAAGCGTGAGGATCGCGATCCACGCGAGTACAGAGCTGCGGTGCTCGAGGTCGAGCCAGGCGGGCGCGGCGCGCACGAGCCATTCGGGCAGCGGCACGCTGCCGAACACGCTGTCGATGGCGAGCTTGATGCCGTAGGGCGGGACGAGCGCGAGCGCCGTGGTGACGGCGAGGGTTCCGAACGCGACCGCAAGCGCCGCGCGATACGGCCCGAGCAGCCCGAGATACGCGCGGAAGAGCGCGCCGAACGAGCGCGCGCGCTGGCCCTTCGGCTTCGCGGGCTTCCCGCTCGCGTTCCCCGACTTGTCCTTTGCGCGCTTCGCGAGCTCCGCGCGGTAGTCGCGGAATCGCTGGCGGCTTGTCCCTGCGCGCGGCGCCGCATCGTGGCGGATCTCGTTCAAGGGCGTTGCTCCGTCTGCGCCGTCTGCGCCGCGGAAGCGGGATTCGCTGCTGGAATCCCAAGCGAAACCGGCTTCGCGGAGCCATCTTCCGCGATGTACCTGCGCGCGCGGATCTTCTCGTTGCCAAGTTGCCCGCATGCCGCCATCACGTTGCGGCCCTTGGTGCCGCGGCGTTTGGTGAATTGACCGTTCGCGACGGCGCGCGCGATGAAGCGCTCCACCGAGAGCTCGTCGGGCGCGGGCCACGGCGAGTTTCGCCGCGGGTTGTAGGGAATCACGTTGAGCGAACAGCGCACGTCGCGGAGGAACGCACAGACTTCGTCGCAGTGTTCGTCGGAATCGTTGACGCCAGGAATGAGCACGTACTCGACGCAGAACGCCGCCTGCGAGTAGCGGGGGAACTCGAGCAGCGCGTCCTTCAGGCGCGCCATCGGCCACGCGCGGTTCACGGGCATGATCTCGGTGCGAATCTCGTCGTTCGGCGCATTGAGCGACAGCGCGAGGTTCAGGCGATGGAAGCCCTGCTCGCGCACGAGCTCGCCGATCTTGCGGATGCCATCAGGGTTGCCGACGGTCGAGATCGAGATGTTCGACGCGGGCACGCCCGCGCCGTCGTGGTCGACGAGGACGCGGATCGCCTGGATCACCTCGTCGATGTTGTCGGTGGGTTCGCCCATGCCCATAAAGACAATATTTTTCACGGCGCTTCGCGCGTGGGGGTTCTTCACGGCGCTTGCCGCGTCTTCCCGCGGCACCCGATGCGTCGCACTCCACCACTGGTGCACGATCTGGTCGGCGCGCAGGTTCTTGATGAGTCCCATCTGCGCGGTCTCGCAGAACCGGCAACCCATGGCGCAGCCAATCTGGCTCGACACGCACAGCGTCGTGGTGGTGCCGCTCGCGCGCGGCATCGGAATGAGGACGCTCTCTGTCTCGAGTCCCTCCATGCCGGCATCGCTCAGGCGCAGCACGAACTTGCTCGTCGCGCCCTCGACGAGCGTCGCGGTGATGGGGTAGTCGGGCACCTCGCACCAATCGGGCACGATTCCCTCGCGGTAGAGCGCCCGGTACGCAGCAAGCGCTGCCAGCGTCGATCGGCCGTGCGCGCGCGCCGCCGTCACAAACTGCGCGCGGGTCATGCCGAGCGGGCGAAGCGGGGGGGCGGGGTCGACGTCCATCGGAAAGAGACTAGCAGCAATGAAGCCGGGTGCGATGCGGGTTCATTCCGCCGGCACGCAGCGCTCGCGCGCCCAGTCGCGCAGTTCGGCAATGCGATCGGCCATGATGACAGATATCGGCGGGCTGCGGTGGTAGGCCGCCGCGAGATCCTTCGTCTCGAGCGGCCGCTGGCCGTCGCCGAAGACGTCGCGCAGCGCGCTCTCGATGCCGGCCTCGATCTCGGCGCCGCTGAAACCCTTCGTCGCCTCGACGAGCGCGGCGAGATCAAACGCGCCCGGATCGCGCTTCCGCCTCGAGAGATGAATGCCGAGGATCGCCCGTCGCGCCTCCTCTCCCGGAAGGTCGATGAAGAAGATCTCGTCGAACCGGCCCTTCCGAAGGAGTTCCGGCGGCAGTGCGGACACGTCGTTCGCCGTCGCCACGAGGAACGTGCTCGACCGTCGCTCCTGCATCCACGTCAGCAGCGTGCCGAACATTCGCCGCGACAATCCACCATCTGAGGAGAGCGAGCTGGCGCTTGCGAAGCCCTTCTCGATTTCGTCGATCCAAAGCACTGCCGGCGCCATGCGGTCGGCCTGCGCCAGCGACTCGCGCAGCTTTCGTTCGCTCTCACCAACGTACTTGTCGTAGAGCGCGCCGGCGTCAAGGCGCAGGAGCGGCACCTTCCATGCCGTGGCCACGGCCTTTGCCGCCAGGCTCTTTCCCGCGCCCTGAACGCCCAAGAGCATCATGCCCCGCGGGTTCGCCAGGCCGAACTCCTCTGCATTCACGGCGGAGGCCATGTGGCGATCAGCGAGCCACTTCTTCAGCTTGCCGAGTCCGCCGATCTCGTCCATCGAGACCGGAGCCTGCACGAATTCGAGGACGCCGTCGAGATCGGCGCAGGCGTTGCGCTTGTGAATCATCACGCGCTCGAGGTCGTCGTCGTTGAAGCGGTCGTCCTCTGTTGTCGCTGAGACGATGACGCGTCGTGCCTGCCTCGCCGTGAGGCCGCGCATGGTCCGCGCGATCGCCTCGAGCGTGGAGCGACGCACGGACGCCTCGATCTTCCGGACCTGAGAGATCTCGCGCACGGTCGATCGGACGAGTTCGAGGAGTTCGCCATGGTCGGGTGCCGGAATGGCGACCCGGTGTGCCTCGTTGGCGATCGACGGGGGAAGCTGCACGTCGCGCTCGACGAGGACGATGGTGCCGAAGAGGCCGCGCGCCCACGCCGCCGCCTCTTTGAGTGCGCGGGCGGTCCGCGCGTCTCCGAGGTGCGGTCCGAGATCGTAGAAGAAGTTCACCGAGCGATGCTTCGGCGCCTGGAGGAGCAGCCATGCGAGCGCGGCCGCTGCAGTCTCTGTGTCCGGCGCGAACTCGTCGAGAAAGCGGCCCTTCGAGATCCCTCGCAGCGACGACCAGTGCCGGCACTCGATCATCGGATCGAACGCGTGGATCACCTGCTCGCGGACGCCCGCCTCGTCATCGGTCGAAAGCACGACCAGGGGATGCGTCCCGTCGAGCTCGCGCGCGAGGATTTGGGCGATTTTTCCGGGCAACTGATCCATGATCCGCGGCAGCATACCGGCTTGCTGCAACCGCACGGGGGTTGCTCGGGCCGGCGCCGCGACCGCAGCGGGACGCGCGGCTATCATCCGCGGCCTACGAGCGATCGAAACATGCATCTCAAGCGCGACGACAGCCATCATCACGGTCCGCCAGTCATCCCGATCACCTTCCACCTCGAGGATCCGGAGGGGCTGACGGGCACCCCGCAAAAAGTGTGGGAGGTGCTTGGTGGCGAGCACGAGTCGATCCTCGAGGTCGCGATGGACAACGGGATCAATATCGAGCACGCGTGCGGCGGCGTCTGCGCCTGCTCGACGTGCCACATCTATCTCGAGCAGGGCGCGCAGCAGGTGAGCGAGGCGAGCGAGGACGAGGAGGACCGCGTCGAGGAGGCCCCTGGAATCCGTCGCACGTCGCGGCTTGCCTGCCAGTGCGAGCTGAAGGATCTCGGCGAAGGCAAGCGCGTGCCAATCGTGGTGCGCGTGCCTGCGTGGAACCGCAACGCCGTGAAGGAGATTCCGCACTGAATTGCGGGGCGCAAGATGCACTGGCTCGACGTCCAGCGGATCGCGGAGGAGCTTGCGGATCGACATGACGACGTCGATCCGGTGGGTGTCTCATTTCCCAAACTGAAGGCGCTGGTCGAGGCGCTGCCCGGCTTTAAGGAACAGCCGGGTCACCCGTGCAACGAGCGCATTCTCGAGGCGATCCAGCAGGCGTGGATCGACGAGCGCGAATAGACGCCAAGCCGCTCGTCCTTACGGAACCGGTCCCCAGCTCGAAAGCACTTGGGCGAGATCAGCGGAATTGATGAAGCGGTCGCCGTTGAGATCGGCGGGGCCGTTGCCTTCGCCCCAGTTTGCCAGCACTTCCGCGAGGTCCGCGCTGTCGACCGTACCGCTGCAATCGATGTCCGCCGCGAGCTTGCAGGGAATCGCGAGCGCGGCGTTGTAGAAGTCCCAGTTTGCCTGACCGAGCGTGTTGAGGACCGCGCCTGCGTTGTGATCGAGCCCCGGGAGCACGGTGAAGGTGTGCGCGATGCCGAGCGAGTTCAGCAGCGCGGAGAACTCCTCGTTCATCGGTACGAGCGTGTCGAGCGAGCCGATCCCCTGGCGCACGCGGATCTGCGCCGCGATCACGGCCTCCGCGCGATCGGTCACGATCGTCTTTGGGTTCTGCGCGAGGTAGTAGAGCGGGTCGCTGCCCCAGACCATCTGGTAGATCGCGGCGCGCTGCTTCGGGGGGATCGCGCTTCCCGGCGGCTCGTCGAGGAAGTCGTCCTGGATCGGCCCTGCGCCGAGCATCGAGACGCCCGCGAAGAGATCGGGCCTTCGGAAGCCGAGCCGCGCCGTTCCCGCGCCGCCCATGCTGAAGCCGTCGAGGATGCGGCCGCTGCGCTGGGCAACCGTGCGGAAGGTCGCGTCGATGTGCGGGATCAGGTCGTCGATGACGACCGTCTCCATCGGGACGACGCCGTTCTTCGAGTTGCACCACATGCTGTAGGTCATGCCGTTCGGGATGACAACGAGCATGGGTGGAATCCTGCCCTGCGTCATCCCAGAGGCGAAGTAGCTCGCGACCTGCGCGATGCCCTGCGTCGGGCCGCCCGATCCGTGCAGCCAATACAGGACGGGGAAGCGGCGGTTCGGCTGCGCGGCATACGCAGGGGGCAGGTAGATGTGGTAGCTGACGGTCGTTCCTGCGGCCGCGCTCGAGAACGTGCGGTACTCGACGCCCGGCGCGGAGACGGGCGGCGTCGTCCACTGGGCGTGCGCGCCGAGCGTGGCGGCGCACGCGCACAGCGCTGCGGCGAGGGCGCGGAGGCGAAGGAAGGGCGTGGGGGCCAGGCGGCGGGCGGGCTGCGGCATCTGTTCCATGATGATGTAAGAACGAGAGCCGCTGCGCGCCATTGCGGGATTTCTGCAGGAATCCACGGTGATGTTGGCGATGGCGCAAGGTGTCGGACCTTCGTAGGCTGCACGACATGACCAAGCCGACCGTCGAGCGCTATCACGCCGCCGCGATCCAGACCGCGTTCGCGAACCCGAAGACGCGCGACGAGATCCCGTCGCGCGTCGCGCGCATGATCGCGATGGCCGAGCAGACGGTCGCGGGGTACGCGCCGTTCTTCGATGTGCGCCTGATCGCGTTCCCAGAGTTCGCGCACGCGGCGCCCGTCTACTTCACGGTCGACGAGCTCCTTGAGCACCTCGCGGTCGAGATTCCGAACGACCACACCGACGCCTACGCGCGCTTCGCGAAGAAGACAGGCTGCTTCGTGCAGACGGGGACGTTCATCGAGCGTGACGCACGCTATCCCGGTGCCGTCTTCAACACCACCTGCCTCATCGGACCAGACGGCATCGTGGCGAAGTACCGCAAGGTGAATCCGTGGATTCCGTGGGAAGTGCACGCGAGCCCGCACGACATCGCGGGCTACGCCGACGACCCGTTTCCCGTCGCCGACACCGAGATTGGAAAGATCGGCTGCGCCATCTGCTACGACTGGCTCTTTCCGGAGTCGATCCGCCAGCTCGCGTTCAACGGAGCGGAAGTGCTCGTGCGCGTGAGCGCCTACATGGATCCGTGGGGCGCGACGGCGCCGATGGACTGGTGGACGACGATCAACCGTGCGCGCGCGATCGAGAACACGGCGTTCGTCCTCGCCTGCAACCAAGGCGCGAGCTTCGAGGGCTATCCGCCGTTCTCGTGGCCCGGAGGCTCGATGGCGGTCGATTTCGACGGGCGAATCCTCGCGCAGGCCGATCCCGGCGCCGGCGAGAAGGTGGTCGTGGCGCCCATCGATCTGGCGGCGTTGCGCGACGCGCGCGAGCGTCGCCGCGGCCACGACATGCGGGCGCATTACCGCGCGGAAGTCCACCCCTATGCGGCGCGCGCGCAGTTTCCGCGCGCGGGCTCGGGCGGCATCACCATCGATTCCAACGAGACGCGCATTGCGGCTGCGAAGCGCCGCCTTGCGTGAAGCGCGTATCCTGCCCGCATGGAAGTCTGTCGTCCTTGCATGTCGGGGCTTGTCCGCACGTCGTTCGCCGTCGCAGCGCTGGCGACGTGCGTCGTCAGCATGGGGTGCGATCGAAGCGGGTCGACGCCAGGAGGCGCTGCGCAGGGTGGCGGTGCGGGGCAGCCGTCGTCGGCGCAGCCTGTCTATGACGCCGCGACCGTGAAGGTCCTGAACGAAGCCGCGGCGCTGATGGGCCGCTTCGAGTTCGAGGCCGCCTTTGCGAAGTATGGCGAGGCGCTCGCGCTTCCCTCCAAACCGCCGGAAGCGGCGCTTGGTCGCGCGATCGCGACGTTGAACCAGTCGCGCGAGGGCACGCAGGACGAGGCGCTCGCGATGCTCGCGGACTTCCTCGCCACGAACCCGTCGGCTGAACTGGCGCTGCGCGCGCGGTACTGCCAGGGCCTCTGCTTCCTCTACCTCGGCAGGGCAGGCGAGGCGGCGGCGGCGTTCGTGCCTGTCGCCGAGGCACGCTCGACCGACGCGTACGCGCTCTATTTCGCGGCGCAATCGCTCGAGCAGATCGGCGAGACCGCGAAGGCGCTCGCGTGGTACCAGAAGTCCGCGGAGCGCGACCCGTATCTCAAGAGCGCGGAACTTGGCGTGCAGCGGTGCGCGCGAAAGCTCGGCGACGACAAGCGGGCCGAGGCTGCGTTGAAGGCGTTCGAACGGCTCGCTGTGAATCCGCGCGCAAGAAACGCGGAGTTCAAGTACACGCGCATGGGGCCGCTCGGGCTCGCCGTGGTGGCCGATTCGCCGGCACGGCGCGAGTTCCAGCCGCCGCAAGGGAACATCTTCGATGAACCGGTGGAACTCCCGATCCGCTGGCCGGAAGGCTTCACGCCGAAGTGGTCGAACGATGCCGACCAGCACGTGGTGACGGTCGATATCGACATGGATGGCAGACTCGACGCGATCATCGCCCGCGCGGTCAGGCTGCCATCCGCAGCCGGTTCCGACGAGGTGCGGTCGCTCGTCCTGATGGCGACCGAGGACGGTGCGTACCGGGCCGAGCCCGACCATCCGCTTGTCGGGCTGCTTGGCGGCGGCGTCCAGTCGATTCTTGCTGGCGACATCGACGCCGATGGTCGCACCGATCTCTACGCGTGCCGGACGGGCGGCAACGCGTTGCTTCTCGCCGACGAGAACGGCGCGTTCCGCGACGCCACCGTCGAGGCGCGCGTGGGTGGCCGTGGACGCGCGTGCGTGGACGGCGCGCTTGCCGACCTCGACCATGACGGCGACCTCGATCTCTTCCTCTGCTACCGCGATGCGCCCAACCAGCTCTACGTGAACAAGCTCGACGGCACCTTCCGCGAGATCGGCGAGCAGGCTGGCGTCGCGTCCGAGGAACTGAATCCGGTGGGCGTGATCGTGGGCGACTTCGACTTCGACCGCGACTGCGACATCTTCGTGCTGAACGAGAATTCGCCGAACGAGTGTTTCCTGAACGACCGGCTTCTGAAGTGGGTGCCAGGCCGACCGCCCGGACTCAGCGAGCAGCAGCTCGGCGAGTCGGCTGCGTCGGCGGCGGTCGTTGAACTCACGGACATTCCGCTTCGGCGGTTCGTACTCGCGACGTCGGGCTACCTCCAGTTCCCGACGCGGAACGAGATGTACGCGCGCAACGCGAGTCCGCGCCTTGCCGTCGGCGACGTGACCGGCGACGGACATCAGGATCTCGTCGTCTTCGGCGTCGACCGCACGGAAGTCCGCGATCAGTCGGGGCGGCTGCTCGTCGACGTGCCGGTGCCGCCGGGGCGCCTGCGTTCGGCGCTCGTGACGCTCGACCCGCTCCGCGGGCCCGAGATCATCACGATTCGCGTCGATGGTGCGCCACTCGTCCATCGCGCGGGGCCGGCGCGCGGGCCGTATGCGGCGATCCGCTTCTCGGGCAGGACGGATCCCTCGCAATCGATGCGCTCGAACACGAGTGGAATCGGAACAAGCTACGCGGCGCGCATCGGCAACGAGTGGTTCGGCGGCGAGGCCTTCCGCGCAAGTACGGGCCGCGGCCAGTCGCTGACGCCGGTCTCGATCGGCACCGGTCCGTTCGACCGGATCGACTATGTCGAGATCGAGTGGTCGGACGGCGTCTTTCAGTCGGAGCCCGCGCTCGAGACAGGACGCCTCCACGTGATCACAGAGACGCAGCGACAGATCTCCTCGTGCCCAGTGGTCTTCGCATGGAACGGATCGGAACTCGCGTTCGTCACCGACGTGCTTGGCGTCGGCGGCATCGGCTACCTGCTCGAGCCAGGGGTCTACAGCGAACCGCGGCCGCGCGAGACGATCGTGCTTCCGGCACAGGCGCTCGTCCCGAAGCCGGATGGAACGCTGTCGCTGTCGCTTGCCGAGCCGATGGAGGAGTCGTGCATGCTCGACTCCGTGCGGCTTCTTGCGGTGGATCTGCCGGAAGGCTGGGATGTCGCGCCCGATGAGCGGATGGGGATGGGCGGGGCGATGCCGACGGGTGAGCCGATCGCGTGGCGCTCCGAGTGGCTGCCGACGAACGATGACGCGCTGGTGCAAGCCGATCTGACGGCCCGCGACGTGGGGCCCGTCGACGCGCGGTTCATCGGACGGCTTGCGAGCGAGCAGATCGTCGACGTCGAGTTCGATGTCGCCATCGACTCGATTCCGGAGCCGTGGCTCGTGATCGATGGATGGATCGAATATGCCTACGGCCAGACGATGTTCGCCGCGTCGCAGGCCGGAGCGACGTACGCGGCCCCGAGCCTCGAGGCTCGCGGCGCGGACGGGTCGTGGCATGAACTGGTCGCGACCTGGGGTTTCCCGGCCGGAATGCCGCGGCGCATGGCGCTTCCCATTCCGAAGGACGAGCTCCCGAAAGGCGCGACTGCGCTTCGCATGCGCACGAACATGGAGATCTACTTCGACAGCATCCGGCTCGTTGCGCGCGAGCCGTTGCCGGCGCAGCCTGTCGAGCTCGAGCTCGTGCGCGCGACGCTCGCCTCGGTCGGCTTCGCCTATCGAACGACCGGGCCGCAGAAGCAGCCGTTCTACGACCGTGGCCGGCTCCTTCCGCTCTGGGACTGCCGCTTCCAACGTGGCCTCTACACCGAGTTTGGCGACGTGCGCGAACTGCTTGCCCGGGAAGACGGTGCGCTCGTCGTGTTCGGGCCGGGCGAGGAAGTGGCGTTCGACTTCGCGTCGCCCGCCGCGGCGCCGGCACCAGGCAGCCGTCGCCGGTATCTGCTCGATTCCCGCGGATGGTGCAAGGACATGGATGTCTTCACGCGGGACGGCGAGACGATCGAGCCGCTTCCCGTCCGGCCGATCGACGACCGCGCCCGCGAACTGATGAAGTCGACGCGCACGCGTCCGGCGGGGGGACGATCCTGACTTTCCCGGCGTGGATTCGACGGAAGTCGAGTATCTTGACACCGTGGCGAAGTACCGTCCTGCCGTTGGCCCGAAGCTGAAGTGGCTTCTTGCAGCCGTCTTTGGCCTGTTCGCCATTCTCGCGGTGAACAGCGTCTATCTGTCGACGGTCACCTTCCTCGAGTGGAAGTCGGGCGAGTCGATCCAAGGCGCGTTCTACCTGTGGAACTTCCTCGCGCACCTCGTGCTTGGGTTTGCGATCGTCGCGCCGACGATCGTGTTCGGCGTGCTGCACTGGCGGAACGTCTCGAACAGGCCGAACCCGCGCGCCATTGCGGCGGGGATCGCGACCTTCGTGGCGGCGATCGTGCTGCTTGTGACTGGAATCGCGCTGACGCGCGTTGAACTCGGCGGCGTGGTGGTGGGGGTGCGCGAGCCAGCCGTCCGTGAGACGGTGTACTGGCTGCACGTCGCCGCACCGTTCGTCGTGGCGTGGCTCTTCGTCGTGCACCGTCTGTCGGGACGCACCATCAAGTGGAAGGTCGGCGCGGGCTGGGGCGGAGTCGCTGTCGCCGTGTCTCTGCTCGCCGTCGCTGCCCACGCGGTCTGGCCTGAGCCGAAGGTGCGCGTACCTGAGGATGGAGCGCAGTACTTCGAGCCGTCGCTTGCGTCGACGACGACCGGTGGCTTCATTCCTGCCGAAGGCCTGATGGCGAACGAGTACTGCCTCGGTTGCCATGCGGACGTCGTGCATTCCTGGGCGCATTCGGCGCATGCGGTGAGTTCGTTCAACAACCCGCTGTACGCAGCCAGCGTGCGCGAGACGCGCGAGCGCGCGTTCGCCCGCGAGGGAAACGTGCACGACGCGAACTTCTGCGCGGGCTGCCACGATCCGGTGCCGTTCTTCTCGGGCGCCTTCGAGGATGCGCGCTGGGACGATCCGCTCTACGACGCCGCGAACGATCCGCTCGGGCGCGCGAGCATCACCTGCACCGTCTGCCACGGCATCGTCTCGATCGATAGTCCGCGCGGGAACGCCGACTACACCATCGAGGAGAGCCCGCATTACCCGTTTGCGTTCAGCGAGTCGCCGGCACTGCGCTGGGTCTCGAGCCAGCTGGTGAAGGCGAAGCCCGCCTTCCACAAGCACACATTCCTCAAGCCAGAGGTGCACCGTTCGAACGAGTTCTGCGGATCCTGCCACAAGGTGCACCTGCCGGAAGCGCTGAACGACTACAAGTGGCTGCGTGGCCAGGATCACTATGGGTCGTTCCTCTTCTCGGCGCGCAGCGGTCACGGCGCGCTTGGCTGGTATCAGCCTGAAAGGGCCGCAACCACCTGTAACCAGTGCCACATGCAGGCGGTGCCCAGCGCCGACTTCGCTGCGCGAGATCGCGATGGAAGCGGCACGCGCAGCATTCTGTCGCATGCATTCCCGAGCGCAAACACCGCGATCGCCTGCGTGACCGACATGAGCGCATCGGCCATGCTTCGGAACGCCTACGCGGAGGACCTTCCGGCCGCGATGGCCGCGGAGACGGCGGAAGAGGCGCGCGCGAAGATCATCGCGGGACACGCCGCGTTCAATCGGAAGACGCTGCGCGTCGATCTCTTCGCGGTCCGCGAGGGCGGCGTCGTTGACGGCGCGCTGCGCGTGATCGCGGACGAACTTCCGACGCTCGAGGCCGGCCAGTCGTATCTGATCGAAGCCGTCGTGCGCACGTTCGACATCGGCCACGAGTTCACCCAAGGCACTGCCGACTCGAACGAGGCGTGGCTTTGGGCGCGTGCGTCGGTCGGTGGCCGCGAGATCGGCGGCACGGGCGGCCTCGACACCGCGATCGGCGCGCTCGATCCATGGTCGAAGATGTTCAACGCCTTCGTGATCGACCGCGATGGCGGGCGCATCGATCGCCGAAACCCGCAGGACATCTTCCTGCCGCTCTACAACAACCAGATCCCGCCGGGCGCGGGCGACGTGACGCATCTCGTGCTGCACGTGCCGCCCGACGCTGCCGCGCCGCTCGAGGTCGAGGTCGAGGTGCGGTACCGCAAGTTCGACACGACGTACATGCGCTACGTGTACGGGCCTGATCGCGTGAACGACCTGCCGGTCATGGTGCTTGCGCGCGACAGCGTGAGCCTTCCCGTGCGCGCGTCGGACGGCACCGTATACGGCGCCGCGCGTGCGGCAGCGGCCGACCCGATTCCCGCGTGGCAGCGTTGGTACGACTACGGCATCGGGCTCTTCCGCGAAGCGGATCGGGGCGCGGGTCGCGGGGCGCTTCGCCAGGCGGACGAGGCGTTTGCGGAACTGGCGAACGTCGCGCCGTCGCTTGGTTCGCTTGCGCGCGCGCGGCTTGCGATCCGGGAGGGGCGGCTCGACGACGCCGCGGTGTTCCTGTCGACGGCGGCGCAAGGGGAGAAGGGCGACGCGGGAGCGCCGGCGGCGCCGCCGTGGAGCCTTGCCTACTTCACGGCAATCGTCGACAAGCAGAATGGGAACTTCGCGCGCGCGGTCGAGGCCTTCGAGCGGGTGCGCACGACCGATTTCGCGGGCGCACGCGAGCGTGGATTTGACTTCGCGCTTGACACGCGCGTTCTGGCGGAGTTGGCCGAGACGCTGCTTGAGCAGGCGCTGACCGAGCAGGATTCCGGCCGACGGGCACTTGCCGAGCGCGCGCTCGCGGTGGCGCGTGCGGCGCTCGAGGTCGATCCGGAGCATGCGCAGGCGTGGTGGCTGGTGAACCGCGCTGCGACGGAGCTTGGCGAAGCGTCGGTCGCCGCAGAGGCGCGGATGAAGCACGCGCGCTACAAGCCCGACGAGAACGCCCGCGACAGGGCGGTGCGACTGGCGCGGGAGAAGTACCCGTGGGCGAATGCGGCGGCGGAGGCCACCGTGCTGTATCAGATGCAGCGCGAGGGCCGTCTGACAGGCGACCTGCTGCCAGGAACGCGCGTCGAAGTCCAGAACTAGAAACGGTGCCAGGCACCGTTTCCGGCTCGCGACGCCTATCCTGCCAAGCACATGGCCATGCCCGCCCCGACGATCTCCACCCTCGCCGAACTTCGCGCCTCCGGCTGGCGCTCCCGCAGCGTCAAGGATGAACTCTGCGCCAACTTCACCCGCGCCCTCGCGGCCCGCGGGGAACTCTTCCCGGGAATCGTCGGCTATGACGACACCGTGATCCCCGAGATCGCGAATGCGATCCTCGCCGGCCACGACATGCTCTTTCTCGGCGAGAAGGGGCAAGGGAAGAGCCGCCTCATGCGGCTCCTGCCGAACTATCTCGACGAATGGCTGCCCTACCTCGACATCGCAGGTTCGCCGGTCCACGAGGATCCCGAGCGCCCGATCACGCGCGCGGGACGCGAGTTGCTCGCGTCGACGGCGCCTGAGCGCGTGCGGATCGCGTGGTGGCACCGCAGCGAGCGCTACGGCGAGCGCCTGGCGCCCGGCACGAAGTTCGCCGACGTGATCGGCGAGATCGACCCTGCGAAACTCATCGGCGGCACCAGCATGTCGGCGGAGGATGCGCTTCACTTCGGCCTGATCCCGCGCCAGCACCGCGGCATCTTCGCGATGAACGAGCTTCCCGACCTCGATGAACTCGTGCAGGTCGGCCTCTTCAACATCCTCGAGGAGCGCGACGTCCAGATCCGCGGGTATCCGATCCGCTTCGACCTTGACATCCTCGTCCTCTTCAGCGCGAATCCGAGCACCTACAACCGCTCGGGCAAGGTGATTCCCCAGCTGAAGGACCGCATCGGCTCGACCATCCAGACGCACTATCCGCGGCAGCGCGACCTCGGCGTCGCGATCACGCGACAGGAAGCCGGCATCGACCTTGGCGGTGAATTCCCCGTCGTCGTGCCGCCCTTCATGGAGGCGCTTGTCGAGGAGATCTCGCGCAGCGCGCGCACCTCGCGCTTCGTCGACCAGGCAAGCGGCGTCTCCGCGCGCTTCGGGATCGCGAACTACCGCACCATGGTGGCGAACGCACGTCGTCGCGCCATCGCGCTCGGCGAGAAGCCCGCCGTTCCGCGCATCAGCGACCTCGCGCACCTGAAGGCGAGCGCCGTAGGCAAGCTCGAGCTCGATCTCATGGGTTCGCATCAACTGACCGAGGCGCAGGCGATCGACGCGATCGTGGCGGAGGCGATCGCGAAGGTGTTCGCCGAATACGTCGACGCCCATGGGCTCGGCGACATCGCCGATGTGTTCGCGAAGGGCGTGCGGATCGAGGTGGGCGACATGCTGCCTTCGGCGCACTATGCCAAGGTGCTTGCGAACGTGCCCGAGGCGTGGAACAAGGCCTTCGAGGTGAACGCTTCCGAGGACGCGGCGGTGCGCGCGAGTTGCGTCGAGTTTGTGCTGGCGGGTCTTTGGGCGACCGAGCGCATCTCGCGTGTCGAGAAGCATGGCCGGGTCAGCTACGAGGTGCGGAGCAAGTGAAGGATTATGGCGGCATCACCCACACCTATCTCGGCTACGACCCGATGGAGTTTCCTCCGCCGACCAAGCCGCGCTCGGGTGAGGCCGCCGACGCGATGCTCGACCACATGCTGATGTACGGCACTCGCCGCAAGTTCACGGACCGCGAACTCGCCGACGCGATCCACCTCGATCCTTCGCAGATCAAGGGCTTGGGTCCAAGCCTCGACGTCCTCAAGGCGATGCTCGAGGAGCGCAAGCGCAAGATCCTCGAGCGCTACGAGACGTCGGCCGTGCGCGACCTCGCGGGCGACGCCTTCGATGCGGCCGCCGCGAAGATCGATGTCCCCGAGGCCCTTGCACCGAAACTCAAGCCCGCGCTCGACGCGGCGCTCGACCGGCGTCAACTCGCCGACCTCGAGCGCATCCATCGCCGCGTGCCCGACGCGACGCCGCTTGCGCACACGCTCATGCGCGCAATCGCGCGACTGCGCGACCAGTTCGCGGTCGAGCAGCTGCATGCGAAGTACCC
>JBIKXP010000235.1:0-4758 GCA_044355685.1 Phycisphaerales bacterium | reverse complement strand
CGCACGATCTGCCAGAGCACATCGCGATCGATGTCGTCATACGCGTGAATCAGGCGGTTCCGCGTCTCCTTGATCGCACGCCATGGCACGCCGCGGTGGCGCACGCGCGTCGCGTCGTCGACCCGTGTCGATGCCTCGCCCACAAGGTCGACCAGTCGCGTCAGCGCGAGAAACAGCTTGCGATCCGAATCGAGCGCGGCACGATCGGCCGTCGCCGATATCTCGACCGCTTCCACCGCGAAGTCCCGCATCTGCCGAAGCGCCACCTGCGGGTCATGCCGCGTCATAGAGCAACTCCGCCTCGGACAGGACCTCGTCGCGGAAGTGACGGCTCAGCATCTGCTCGGTGTTGACATCGACCCGGCGTCCGAGGATCTCGGCAAGCTCCTCGCCGAGTGCGAAGAAGGCGAACCCGGGTGTCTTTCCCGGCTGGAAGTCGATCAGAAGATCAATGTCGCTGCGCGCTGCATCGAAGTCGGGCCGGACCGCGGAGCCATAGACGCGGATACGGCGAATCCCCTTCTCGGCGCAGAACCTGCGGAGACGTGATTCATCGAACTGAAGCGTGCTTCGAACCATGGACAATCGCGATTCTACTTGTCGGATGCGGCGAATCCTTAAGGCGCGCACCCACAACACCCTGCGCACCCGCGCGATTTCCGCGTCAAGCTCGTGTTCCGCGACGCCCTCGCCGCGCAGCACATCCGCCAGCGCCGCACGCACCCGCTGCGCCACGAGGCGTGTCGCGCCCGCACATTGCTGCTCGCTGCGGCCGACCTCGCGCGCGAACACCGCGTACGGCTGGCCGTCGATCGCATGCCGCCGGAAGATCTCGAAGTCGACCGCGCGCGAGGCCCTGTCCGTAGAACAGCATCCCGTTCATCAGCCAGCGCCGCAGCCCCATGCCGCTCGCGGCCCAGCCCTTGAGAAACCGTGCGTCCGAGAGCCTCGACGCGAAGAACCCGTTCACGATCTCGGCGGGCTCCCCGAGCTTCGCGAGGCTCGACCCACGCACGAAGACCACAAGCGGCGCCGCATAACGCTCCATCACAGCGATCCACGCCGCTTCCGCTGCGTTCGCCCGTTCTGCGGTCGCAACCCCTTCACCAACACGCGTGCGCAGCCAGGTTGCGTGGGTGGCTGGAAACGCGCTGCCGTTCATCGTGAATTCCCCTCGCGCAGGCGCCCCGACGCGGTGCCCTTGCGCGGCCGTCAACCTATCATGTCCCCTTCCCCCGCAGGAGCACCAAACCATGTCGAACGCCAACCTCGCCAAAGACCTCAAGAACGTCTCCGAAAAGGACCGCAAGCAGATCGAGCAGGCCCAGGAGATGCTCGGGCCGGATCCGTCGACGATCGGTCTCCTGAAGAACGTGTTCTGGGGCAACTTCCGCGAGGACCTCGTCTTCCCGTACCCATCGCAGGCCGCCGAGGAGACCGCGAAGTGCGACCAGCTGCTCGCAGCGCTCGACCACTACCTGAAGAACGAGCACCCCTCGATCGAGATCGACCAGAAGCAGGAGATCCCGCAGTGGGTCATCCAGAAGCTCTTCGACCTCGGTGTCCTCGGCATGACGATTCCCGCCGAGTTCGGCGGCCTCGGACTCGGCATCACCAGCTATAACCGCGTGCTTGAGCGCCTCGGCCGCTCGTGCGGCTCGACCGCCGTGCTCGTGTCGGCGCACCAGTCGATCGGCTGCAAGGCGGTCATGCTCTTCGGCAACGACGAGCAGAAGAAGCGCTTCCTCCCCCTGATGGCCCGTTCGACCCTCAGCGCGTTCTGCCTGTCGGAGCCGAACGTCGGCTGCGACGCGGGCGGCCAGGAGACGCGCTGCGAGCTCAGCGCGGACGGAACCCACTACATCCTGAACGGCGAGAAGAAGTGGGCAACCTCGGGTGCCCTCTCGGGCCTCTTCACCGTCATGGCGAAGCAGAAGATCACCGACCCGAAGACGGGCAAGACGAAGGACGCTGTCACCGCGCTCATCTGCACGCCCGACATGGAAGGCGTCGACATCTTCAGCCGCAACCGCTCGAAGTGCGGCATCCGCGGCACCTGGCAGGCGCGCATCCGCCTGAAGAACGTGAAGGTGCCGAAGGAAAACCTCCTCTTCAAGGAGGGCAAGGGCCTCAACGTCGCGCTCACCTGCCTCAACTACGGCCGCTGCACGCTGTCGGCCGGCATGCTCGGCGCCGCGCGCTTCAGCTACGAGCAGGCGATGAAGTGGGCGAAGTCACGGCACCAGTTCGACCGCGCCATCGGTGAGTTCGACCTCGTGCAGGAGAAGGTCGCGCGCATGGCTGCGTATGTCTACGCGGCCGACGCGATGCTCTACATGACGACCGGCTTCCTCGACCGCCACGACGAGGACATCATGCTCGAGACCGCGATGTGCAAGGTCTTCTGCAGCGAGTTCGGCTACCGCACCGTCAACGACGCCGTCCAGATCATGGGCGGCGAGAGCTACATGACGGAGAACCACGTCGAGCGCATGTGGCGCGACTCGCGCATCAACATCATCGTCGAGGGCGCGAACGAGGTCATGCACTCGTTCATCTTCGCCTACGGCTCGAAGCAGCTCGGCGAGTACCTGCTGCAGGTGAAGGCGAATCCGCTCAAGCATGTCGGAACCGCCATGCAGGTCGGCGCGGAGCTCTTCCTCGGCTTCCGCCGCGGCGCGCCGCGCTCGACGCAAGCGCATCCGCGCATCCGCCACCTCGTCGACGATCTGATGGTGCGCATCCAGGAGCACAGCCACCACGTCAAGCTCATGTTCAAGGAGCACGAGGAGCGCCTGATCGCGAACCAGATGATCCAGTCGCGCCTCTCGATGAGCTCGCTGTGGATCCATGCGATGATCTGCACGCTGTCGCGCTGCGACGCGAACCTGCGCGCGGGCCTCGACGGCGCGGCCGCCGAGCGCGAGCTCGCGATCGTCGAGCACCTCTGCGCACTCGCGCGCAGCGAGCAGGCCGCCGAGCTGCGCGCGTTGTTCGTGAACAACGATGCATCGATGAAGAAGGCCGCCGCGGCCGCGTTCGCGGCGTCGGACCTCTTGCCGAACAGCGGCTACTCGATTCCCGAGAAGACGCCCGACCAGAAGTACTTCGGCAACGGCCGCGACATCGCCTCGCAACAGAGCCAGATTCCGCAGTTCGGGTCGGGCTCGATCTACAAGGGCGACATGGCGGCGCTGAAGTCGCACTGATTCCGCAACCGCGGCGGCTCCCTGTGCGAACCGCCTTCGCTATCGTTCCGATACTCGTTGTCCCAACACCCATTCATTCTGAGGTCTTGAGATCGCCATGAACGTCCTTGCTGACATGCAGTCCTACGGCCACGAGCGCGTGGCATTCCACCACGACGCGAAGACCGGCCTCAAGGCCATCATCGCGGTCCACTCGACCGTGCTGGGGAATGCGCTCGGCGGCACGCGCCGCTGGGCCTACGCGACCGAGGACGACGCGCTGTACGACGTGCTGCGCCTGTCGGAAGGCATGACCTACAAGGCGGCGGCGTCGGGCCTCGCGATGGGTGGCGCGAAGAGCGTCATCATCATCCCGAACTCGAGCCACCAGCCCACCGAAGCCGAGGCGCGCGCCATGGGCCGCTTCGTCGAGACCTTCGCCGGCAAGTACATCGCCGCCGAAGATGTCGGCGTCAGCCCGCAGTTCTGCGACTGGATGGCGCTCGAGTCGAAGCATGTCATGGGCGGCAACACCGTGAGCCATGGCGGCGACCCGTCGCCGTACACCGCGCTCGGCTGCTTCAACTCGATGAAGGCGTGCCTTGCGCACCAGGGCCGCAAGGTCGACTTCGCGAACCTGACGGTCGCGATTCAGGGCTGCGGCGCGACTGGCTACAAGCTCGCGAAGCTCCTTCGTCAGGCGGGCGCTGCGGTGATGGTCACCGACGTGCATGTGCCGACCATGAAGCGCGCCGTCGAGGAACTCGGCTGCGTTGCGCTCGGAAACGACAAGAATCTGCTCGAGGAGAAGGTCGACATCCTCGCACCGTGCGCGCTCGGCGGCGTGCTCGACGTGAAGACGATCGCGAACCTCAAGTGCTCGATTGTCTGCGGCACCGCCAACAACCAGCTCCGCAACCCCGCCGAGGACGGCGAGGCAATCGCGAAGCGCGGCATCCTCTACTCGCCCGACTTCGTCGCGAATGCCGGCGGCCTCATCCGCCTCGCGGGTCTCTACCTTGGCATGACCGAGAGCGAGATCGACCAGAAGATCGTCGACATCGAGGCGACCACCGCCGAGGTGCTCAAGAACGCGAAGGGCGGCTCGACCGGTGCAGCCGCAATCGCGTTCGCGAAGGCGAAGATCGCGGCGGGCGCCGCGAAGAAGCAGCTCGCAGGCGCGAGCTGCGGCGCTGGGTGCGGATGTCATTAAGAGAGCCGCATCCCGGGAAGGACTCCCGGGATGCTCGTGAAGAGAGCCGCATCCCGGGAAGGACTCCCGGGATGCTCGTGAAGAGAGCCGCATCCGTGATTGAGCCGCATCCCGGGAAGGACTCCCGGAATGCTCGAGATGTGAGCCGCATCCGTGATTGAACCGCATCCCGGGATGCTCTGAACGAGATTGCTCCCGGCCCCGCTTCGCGCGGGGCCGGGTTCTTTTTGCGGGCGCTTCAGGAAATCGTGTGGGTGAACTGCGATGGAGGCGCCGATCGGGCTCCGGTTTTCTCACGGAGGCACGGAGGCACGGAGGAAGGACGAGAACACGAAGACTGCGAGCGATGCGAGGACG
>JBIKXP010000063.1:0-15594 GCA_044355685.1 Phycisphaerales bacterium | reverse complement strand
TGCAGTACGCCGTCTCGTCGCCATCGATCGCGTGTGCGCCGAGGAAGGTCGGCACGAAGAATCCGTCGCCGTCGCGTTCGGCGGTGTTTCCATGCGCGCGAATCGCCCTGAGCATCTCGAGCTCGGTGGTGCGCTCAAGCCCGTAGCCAGACTTCACCTCGATCGCGAGGCTTCCGCGCCGCCGCATCTGGCTCGTCCGCTTGGAGAGGATCTTCAGGAGCCCTTCGCAGGAAGGCCCCGTCGCAGACGCCTCTCGCGTCGCGCGCACGGTCGACATGATCCCTCCGCCTGCGGCCAGGATGTCGAGGTAGGAGACTCCCGCGAGTCGCCGGGCGATCTCGCCGTAGCGATCGCCGCCCCAGCACGCGTGCGTGTGGCAGTCGACGAAGGCAGGCATGACCACGCACCCGTCGCGGTTGCTCGCTCCGGTCTTGATGTGCGACGGCGGAACGCCTGCGCCAACCGCAGCGATTCGGCCGTCGACGACATGGACATAGCCGCGCTCGATTACGCCGAGTTCGCGCATCGCCTCGCCGCGGCGGGCGCCGGCGGGCGCGCCGTGCTGCGCAAGGGTGAGGATGCGGGCGTTCGTGAAGAGAGCCGCGGATGGCATGGCCCGATTGTCGCAGTTTGCCGCGATTCGGCTACGCTGCTGGTCGGCTGGCGCTTGAGATTGGCAGACTGGGCCCGCTGCCCGCCCGATCCGCGAGTCGGGCCGCCGCCAGCGGTGGTGTCATGCGTGTCTCGGAGGGCTTCCCATGGACTTGATCCTCGTTCGGCATGCCGTCGCCTTCGAACGGGACTCCGCCCGGTGGCCGGATGACGCCCGCAGGCCGTTGACCTCCGAGGGAGCGATCGATTTCGAACGCACCGCGAAGCAGCTCGGGCGGATCGCATCCGGGGTTGATCTCGTCGAGTCAAGCGGCTTCGACCGAGCCTGGGCGACCGCCGAGATCCTCCGACATCGCGCCGGATGGCCGCGTCCCATGCGCGCCGAACGGCTCGAGCCGCGCGGAGACGCGGCCTTTGGAGATGAAGAGCTTGGGGCCGAGCGCATGCAGGCGCTCGCGAGGTCGGCCGCCGCGATGCGCGGCCTGCGCACGGTCGTTTGGGTCGGCCACGAACCCATGCTCTCCGCGTGCGCGTCGCTCTTGCTCGCGGGATCCATCGGATCCCTGCGCATCGACTTCCGAAAGGGTGCGGCGATGTGCCTCCGGATGCCGCCGGATGGTCAAGACGCTGCGGCGGTCATCGGCCGCGCGGAACTTCGATGGATGGTGGATCAGCGGTTGGTGCGGCGTGTTCGCCGCAAGCGCTGAGGCCAGCGCGGGCCGGACGCCGCAACCACGGTCACTTGAGCAGGGTGTCGAGTTCCTGCTGGTCCTTCGCGAACTTGTAGAGTTGGTCGATCCGCATCATGGTGAAGAGCTGCAGCAGCTCCTTCGAGGTCCCGAAGAGAATCGGCTTTGCGCCGGCCGCAGCGGCCTTGTGCCGCAGGGCGATGCAGACTCCGAGGCCCATCGACGACATGAAGGTGACGCCCTTCAGGTCGATGATGAAGTGCTTCAGGGCCTTGTTCGCGGCCCGGATGTAGGGCTCGACTTCCTGACTGATGATCGGCGACTCGCGCTGACCGACCTGCGGACCGACCAGCTTCACGTAGAGAAGCGTGTCGCGGACGTCGATTTCGACCAAGGTGGTCTTCTTTTGGGTGGGCAGGTCTGGCATAGCGGGGCTCAAGTGCCGAAGTGTATCGACTACCCGACTGGGGGGGCGCGCACGGAAAGAGCGGAGAAGTCGCCATCCGAGCAAGGAGCGGTCGAATCGCGCCGAGCCTAGGGAACGTGCCGCCTGTGCCGCCTGTGAGGGCATGATTCCTTCAAGATCGTCGGAGTTCGCGCCGACCGTCGGCTCGGAACCGATGACTCAATGCGAGGGGGGCGCGTCGCCAGCCGCCGCAGTCGCCGCTTCAGCCAGAGGCGCGGGCTCTCCGGCGGGCGCCGTGGCAGGTTCGGCGGGCGCCGTGGTAGGTTCGGCGGGCGCCGTGGCAGGTTCGGCGGGCGCCGTGGCGGGTTCGGCGGGCGCCGTGGCAGGTTCGGCCGGCGCCGGGTCAGGCTTCGTGTCCGTCTGCGGCTCTGGTTCGGCGCGGCTTCGATCGACGGGGAAGCCGTAGATCACAATGTCGGCGATGCCACGATCGGACTCACGGAGTCGGTCGCTCGAGTCGTCGATGATCGTGACGGTCAGAACGCGCGCGCTCGGCCTGCGCGCCTCGAACTGCAGCACCGTCCCGCCCCGGCTCTCGACGTGGAAGCAGCCGGCGCAGAGGACGACCTTCGGCGCGCCCGCGTCAAGCGCGTACGACGCGGATGCGCCCATCGTCGCGTCCCACACCGACTGCGAGAGGAAGAGCGAGTCGAGGCGCGCGCGCACTTCGGGGTCGCTCGCTCCTCCATCGGACGACATGATGGCGCGGAAGCGATCCTGGTACGCCGCCCATGCGTCGTTCCAGCGCGAGTCCGGCAATCCCGCGGGCTTCCCGAGCGGCAGGTCGAACGTCGTGCGCTCGGATTCCGGAAGCGCCGCGAGGGCCGCGTGTCCTTCGGTGCGTGCCCGGCGGACCTCGTCGCGCGGCGCATTCGCAGCGACGACCGGCGAGCCAGCCTCGTCGGCCGCATCGACAAGCGGCTGGAAGAAGCGAACCCACGTGTCCTTCCCGGCCCAGTTGCGCGAGCCGGTCGAGTCGATGAATTCGTCGACGCCGATCTCGCCGCGAAGATAGCGGTCGACGATCGCCTGCTCGTGGCGCTCGAGATGCTCGAGCGCAAGCGCGGTGCCCGGGTAGCCCGCGGCCAGATCCTCGAAGATCGCAAGCTGCACGGCATGCGCGATGGGATCGTCATGTCGTTCGCCGATGAAGACGGCATCGGCCCAGCTTGCGGCGGCCATGACGTCGGACCACGTGAGCGCCCGCCCGGTCGAGCCTTCGAACATGAAGAGGGCCCGCGGGGCGTTCGCCTCGCCCGGCACGATCGCGCCGCTTGCGTGCGCGAGGTCTGGCGACGAGCGGAAGTATCCGCCGCAGGCGGTGAGCAGCAGGCTTGCGGCGCAGCAGGCGGCGCAGCGCACGGGGGCAATCCAAGAGGTCCTGGGCCGGCGAGAATCCATGCGTCGAGTGTACTTCCCGCCTCCGAAATCAACCGATCGGGCACCGCGCCCCTTCCAACCTCGCCAGATTCGCTGCATCCTCTCTCCGGGCGCAACTCTTCGACATCCGGGCGTCGCGTCCTCCGCGACCGACTCGTCATCGCGGGGCGTGCCTCGCGGCGGTTGCGATCGCGAGGACGGCGTCTTTCGCAGCGACGGTCTCGCCGCCCACCGTCTTGCCGCGTGTGGCCCTGGCGGTTGCCGGCGAGCCTCGAGCTTCCGGGCCCGTCCATCACGATGGTCGCAGCATCGTGCGCGTTGCCGTCGACAGCGCCGGTCTCGGCATCCTGCTGGCGGCGTGGAGGTTGCCCGGCGGCACCGATCTCGACGGAAGCGGTGCCATCGACAGCGGCGACCTCAGCGACCTACCGAGCGGTCGGAACTGGGCGCGCCGCCCGCGGGTAAGTCAACTCTCGCGCGCCACGACGCGGTCGGCGAGCTCGAGCAGGAGTTCGCGCGAGTGGGCGCGTCGCGTCGCCGGCAAGCCGCGCTTCGCCTGCGCCACGATCTCGACGGCACGCGAGCGCGCGGCGTCGATCGATCCCGACCGCGTGAGCGCCTCGCGCAGCACGGTCGCCTTCTTGCCGGCGATCGCGTCGAGCACCGACGCGCGCTCCGCGCCCGAGGTCTGCGCGACATGCAGGATCATCGGCAGCGTGAGCTTGCCCTTCTCGAGGTCGCGCAGGATCGACTTCCCGACGGTCGCCTGGTCGCCGAGAAGGTCGAGCAGGTCGTCCTGGATCTGGAACGCGACGCCGAGCCGCTCGCCAAAGACGCGCATGCTCGCGGCTTCGTCGGCCGATGCGCCCGCCAGCTTCGCGCCGAGTTCGCACGACGCGCCGACGAGGACCGCCGTCTTCCGCCGCACGATTTCGAAGTAGGTGTTCTCGTCGAGCGAGAGGTCATGCCGCCGGGAAAGCTGCACGAGTTCGCCCTCGCACAGCGTGTTCGTCACCTCGCCGAGCCGCAGGTTCAGGGCAGGGTCGCCCGCACGCGAGCAGAGGTGGAACGCGTTCGAGATGAGGTAGTCGCCCAGCATCACCGCGGTCTCGTTGCCGCGGAGGAAGTTCACGGTTTCCCCGCGCCGCCGCACCTCGGCCTCGTCGAGCACGTCGTCGTGGACGAGCGTCGCCATGTGGATCATCTCGACGGTCGCTGCGATCACGTCGTGCGCGGGCGCGAGCGACGCGCCGTCGCGCGTGAACGCGAGCCCGGAGACGAGGACAAGCGTCGGACGCAGCATCTTGCCGCGATAGCGCTCGACGTGCGCGCAGAGATCGTTGACCGCGGGGAACTCGCTCGCGAGCTGCGACTCGAACAGCGCCTCCACCCGCGCGAGCCCGCCTGCGATCTCTCCCGCAAGCGCCGTGTCCGGAATGGCCTTCGTCATGGTTGGCTCCTTACTCGACCCTGCGATCGCGTCCCTGCGGCGCGGCCCGTGACTTGAGACGGACTCAAGCGCCCCGCGGCGCGCGCTTCGCACTCGCGTGCGCCTTCGACCGAGCGCCCGCCCGCGTTTCAGCCTGCGGTCCCTTTCGGGAATCCCTCGCCGACTTCGCCCGCTTCTCGGCCACGATGTAGGCGATCCAGCCGGGGCAGGCCTCGCCCTTCGTCGACGGCCGGAAGATGCCGTTGCCGCCGCCGCTCCGTTCGTCGGTTCCCTCCCAATAGACGGTGGTCTTCGCAAACCCCGCCTCCCGCATCGCGTCCTGGATCTCAGGCAGGCTCCACAGGCGCCAGTGGTAGGCGAACGCGCGCTTCATCTCGCTGCCATCGGGAAACCGGAAATGGATGTAGTTCACCACGTCGCCGTTGATCGGGTTGTAGTGGTGCTGGTCCCACACGTAGGTGAAGCCGTCGAGATGCCGCTCTTCCTCCTGCTCCTCGTGCGCCTGGCTGCCGCCGTAGGCGTCGCAGAAGAAGAGGCCGTCGTCCGCGAGCGAGTCGTGGACCCGCTTGAAGTAGCGGACGAGCGTCGCGCGATCCTTGAAGATGAAGTAGCTGAAGTTCATCGCCGCGACGCAGTCGATGCCCGGGGTGTCGACTTCGAGCACGTTCGCGCGCAGCACGGTGATGCGCTCGGCCACGCCCTCAGGCAGGTTCGAGCGATGCCGCGCCTCGCCCCAGCGGATCACCGTGTCGTTGAGGTCGACGCCGATGGCGCGGTTGGTCTTGCGCCGCCGGGCCCACTCTGTGCAGGCCTTCGCGGTGCCGCAGAAATCCTCGCGCAGCGTCGAGGCAACGCGGCCACGCAACGATCGCCAGACGCGGTCGATGAAGTCGCACTCGGAGACGACCTCCTGCACGGCGAGTTCGTACAGCTCGTGGCGGTCGCTGTTCGCGGCGGTTCGCCAGACGCCGCGACGGCGCGCCCGCTTCGCCGCGGCCACGCCCTTCGAGGCCTTCGATCCCCTTGAGGATCTTGCGTTCTTCGATGCGTGCGCTGGGTTCGCGCGCGCGTTCGCTCCGTTCGTACTTCGTCGAGGCATGGGAAGCGAACGAAGATAGCGACACACGCCGATCTCGGCTTGGCCGCGGAAGCGAACTCGCGCGAATGTCAGAAGAGCCGTCTACCCGGCGGGGCTCTGGCGGTGGGTCACTACTTCTGGGAGTGCTGCCAGCGGTTGGCGGTGCCTGAACGGCCCGCGTCGCCGGTCCCGAGCCCGAGAGCCGAGCGGTTCGCAGCGACCAACTCGTTCATCACCTCCGGGGTGATGCTCATCGGGTGGCCCTGCCAACGCACGATTCCATCGGAGGAGACGATGGCGGCGTGCGGAATGGCGCGGACTCCGAAGGCATTCTTCATGCGGGCCTGCGAGTCGATGCCGACCGGATACTTGAAGCCCGACTTGCGGAGATTCTTCTTCAGCGTGCCTTCCTCGAACCGTCCCCAGCTCTCGTCGGACACGCCGAGGCAGACCACGTCCTGGGGATACGCCTGCGCGATCTCGTTCATGTGCGGAATGGCGGCGATGCACGGCCCGCACCACGTCGCCCAGAAGTCGATCACGATCAGCTTGCCGTCGAGCTTCGGCTCGGAGTTCACGTTGTACCACCGCTCCACGGCGTACTGCGGCGCGCGCTGGCCGCGCAGATCGGTGGCGCTCTGCACGGGCGTCGTGTAGGTCGGGAACTTCACGGTCGTGTCGACGGGCTTCGCCTCCTCACGCGTCTTCGAAGGGACCTCGGGGTCGTAGGTCTCCGCAGCGCACTCGGCCAGCGCGCCGCTGATTCCCTGCGGGGTCAGGCCGCCGTAGCGGAGATTCCCCTGGCGGTCGACGACGTACGCGATGGGCTTGCGGAACGCGCCAAGCGCATCGCACATGGCGCCGGTCGCATCGAGGAGCACGGGCGTCGTCACCTTCTGCTTCTCGAGCGTTGCCTTGGCGTTGGCGAGGCCATCGGGCGTGTGGATGCCGAGGACGACGACGTCCTGCGACGGGACCTTCGACTTCTCGGCTGCTTCGGCAGCGCGCCGCAGCGCGTTCATGCCGGAGCTCGACTTGGAGGAGAACGTCTGGAGCACCACGACCTTGCCGCGGAGGTCCGCCATCTTCTCGAGCGCGATGCCGAGGACCTCGATGTCCTCGGGCAGCGCCGGGGCTGCGAATCCGACCGCCGCCTCGACGGCTGCCTTGTCCTCGCGGTCGAGCTTCTCGAACCACTTTGCCTTCGCCTTCGCCGCGTCGCGCTCGGCCTTCGACGGCTTCGAGGGCGACTTGCGATCGGACGGCCCTTCCTTCGAGCCGTCCTGCATGGGGGCCTCGTCGGCGGGCTTCCCGCCGTCCTGCGGCAGCGTTGCGACCGAGGCGGTCGCGAGCGCGAGGGTGGCGGCGAGAGAGAGAGCGAGAGTCGCGGTTCGAACAACGTTCATGGGCAAACCTCCGCCGCAGAGTGTATCTCCGGCAACCGCATCCCCGGATCCGATGCGCACATTTCCGCGCTGCAAGTGGGGCGCACCGTCCGCGTGCGATCGGCTTACCGCCACACGGTCATCGCAGCGTTGTCGATGAGCCGCGTCGATCCGAGCCGGGCCGCGATCAGGGCCCGCGTCGGCCGCTCGAAGCCCACCACCGGCATCAGCGTGCGGGCATCGCGCACCACCGCATACTCGGTGGCGAGCCCGTGCGACTCAAGCGTATCCCGCATGAGCCTCTCCGCCGTCTCGACCCGCTGGGCTGAATGGGCGATCTGCAGCGCCCGCGACAGCGCACGCGCCGCCTCGCGCTCATCGGCCGCGAGGTAGCGATTTCGGCTCGACATCGCGAGCCCATCGCGCTCCCGCACGGTCGGACACGGCACGATCTCGAGCGCGCCGAAGCGTGCGCGATCCGACGCCACCATGTCCTCGATCAGCCGCAGTTGCTGGAAGTCCTTCTCGCCGAAGTACGCCCGAGCCGGGCGCACCAGGTCGAACAACCGGCCAACGACAAGCGCGACCCCGCCAAAGTGGGTGGGACGGCAGGCGTCCTCGAGTCGCGGCGTGGTGGCGATGTCCGGCAGCGGGAGCGCAGCGGCTTCGGCTCGGGCCGCCTCGAGCCCCCGCGGGTAGATGGCCTCGACCGCCGGGACGAAGACCGCTGCCACGCCGAGCGGCTCGAGGAGGGCGCAGTCTGCATCGAGCGTACGTGGATATCGGACGTAGTCTTCGCTCGGCCCAAACTGGGTCGGGTTCACGAAAATGCTCACGACGACCGGGCGGCCGTCGTCCGCCGCCCGGCGGGCCAGCGACCCGTGGCCTTCATGCAGCGCCCCCATGGTGGGCACAAAGCCGCAGCCGCACAAGTCGGGGGCCGACAGTTCCTTGGGATCATCGACGATGCGCATGTCAGCGACCTCGGGGGGTGCCGGACGATCAAGCCGAACTTTCCGGCTTCCGAATCGCACCATACCCGCAACGGTTCTCGCGCGCCCGTCGAAGCCCTATGATGAGACTCAGTCGCAACGGTCCGGCGCCAAGTCGGTGACGGACCAGCGCCTATCAAACCCGAGTTAGGAGAGATTGCCGATGGCAGTCAAGCTGCCCATCTACATGGACAACGCCGCCACGACCCGCACGGACCCCCGCGTGGTCGAGGCGATGCTTCCGTACTTCACCGAGAAGTACGGCAACTCTGCGAGCCGCAACCACAAGTTCGGCTGGGAGGCCGAGGACGCGGTCGACCTCGCCCGCGAGCAGGCCGCCGCGCTCATCGGCGCTTCGCCCAAGGAGATCGTGTGGACGAGCGGCTCGACCGAGTCGAACAACCTCGCGATCAAGGGCGCCGCGCGCATGTACGCAAAGGGCCCCGAAGGCACGAAGGGCCGCGGCCACATCATCGCCGCAGCGCATGAGCACAAGGCCGTGCTCGACCCGTGCAAGCGGCTCCAGAACGAAGGCTTCGATGTGACCTTCCTCACGCCGCCCCCGGACGGCGTGATTACCCGCGCGATGGTCGCCGAGGCGATGCGCGAGGACACGATCCTCGTCTCGATCATGTGGGCGAACAACGAGATCGGCACCATCAGCGAGGTGCCCGAGATCGGCGCGCTCTGCCACGAGCGCGGCGCCATCTTCCACACCGACGCAACGCAGTGGGTCGGCAAGATGCCGACGAATGTCGAGACGGACCACATCGACCTGATGTCCTGGTCGGGCCACAAGATGTACGGCCCGAAGGGCGTCGGTGCCCTCTACGTGCGCCGGCGCAACCCGCGCGTTCGGCTCGAGGCGATCCAGGACGGCGGCGGACACGAGCGCGGCATGCGCTCGGGCACGCTCAACGTCACCGGCATCGTCGGCTTCGGCAAGGCGTGCGAGATCGCGATGCACGAGATGGACTCCGAGCGCGAGCGCCTTCTCAACCTGCGCCGCAAGCTCGAGCGCGAGCTCTCGTCGCGCCTCGAGGTCACACAGGTGAACGGCCACGCCGAGCGGCGGATGCCGCACATCCTCAACATCAGCTTCGGCTATGTCGAGGGCGAGTCGCTCCTCATGGGCATCAAGGACATCGCCTGCTCGTCGGGCTCTGCGTGCACGAGCGCCAGCCTCGAGCCGAGCTACGTACTCAAGAGCCTCGGCGTCGGCGACGAACTCGCGCACTCGAGCCTGCGTCTCTCACTCGGCCGCTGGTCGACGGAAGAGGAAGTCGATTACGCGATCGAGGCAATCGTCAAGGCAGTCAACCACCTCCGCACGATGAGCCCGCTGTGGGATCTCTTCAAGGAAGGGATTGACGTCAGCAAGATCGAGTGGCAAACGCACTGATTTCCGAAGGAAGTCAGTGCCGGTGATTGACGGATCCGAAGAAGGACTCTTCGGATCCTGAAGATGAGAAGACAACGCAAACCCCAGCGCGGCAACGCGCTTTGACAAAGGACACAACCATGGCCTACAGCGAAAAGGTCATCGACCACTACCAGCACCCCCGCAACGTCGGCAGCTTCGGCACTTCGAAGGAAGTGGCGACGCGCAAGGATGTCGGCGTCGGCATCGTCGGCGCGCCCGAGTGCGGCGACGTCATGCAGCTCCACATCCGCGTGAACGAGTCGGGCGTCATCGAGGACGCCAAGTTCAAGTGCTTCGGCTGTGGCAGCGCCATCGCCTCGAGCTCGCTCGCGACTGAATGGATCAAGGGCAAGAACATCGACGAGGCGCTCGCGATCAAGAACACCCAGATCGTCGAGGAGCTCAGCCTCCCGCCGGTCAAGATCCACTGCTCGGTGCTCGCGGAAGACTCGATCCGAAGCGCGATTGCCGACTACAAGAAGAAGAACGGCCTCGCCGTCGCAACCACCCAGGAGGCCTCGGCGCACTGAGGCGCGAGGAAACGAACCATGCCAGTCACCGTCACCGAGACAGCGGCGCGCCGCATCGATCAGATCATCGCAGAGCACGGCTTTGACCCGGCGAACATGAAGCTTCGCGTCGGCGTCAAGGGCGGAGGCTGCTCGGGCTTCAACTACACGCTCGATCTCACCGAGGTCCAGAAGGACTCGGACGAGGTGTGGAACTTCACCTACAACCGCACGCCGATGGTCTCGACCGCGGCGCTTGCGGAAGGTCAGGGCGGAGGCACGGCCACCGCGACGGAGACCGGCACGTCCGACACCTTCACCGTCACGATCGTGTGCGACCCGAAGAGCTACCTGTATCTCAACGGCACCACGATCGACTACAAGGACGAGATCATGGGCTCGGGCTTCGTGTTCAACAACCCGAACTCGACCTCGACCTGCGGCTGCGGCTCGAGCTTCAGCGCGTAAGCGAGCCAACACTCGATCGAATCATGACACCGCCCTGCAACGCAGGGCGGTGTTTCGTTGGACGGCATTCGTCCGCACCTTCGGGCGCGCCGCGCGAACACCGAAACTCACGACTGCGACAGCCTTCCGTTGGTCCCACCACTTCCAGTGGTGGTTTCGCGGCCGTATCGCGGACCTCCACGCAGCCGCAGCCGCGACCGCTCACGAACCCAGCTTCCTCAATCCCTCCGCAGCGTCCTTCGCAAGCGGCGCCGGCGACACCGGCGAGCCGACGGCCTTCTTCATCCAGAGATCGGGCGTCAGGCAACCGAGGCTCGTGATCCGCTTCGTCTCGGCGGCGAGGTCCTTGCCGCGCATATACGAGCGGATCTGGTGGCTCATCATGTGCCCGAGCGTGTAGTCAGGCAGATACAACGGGTGCGCGATCATGTGCTGGTACGCGGCGAGGATGTTGTACGGATCCGGGCCGAAATCGCGCTCGTAGTACGACTTCCAGAGGTCCTGCGCGATGCGAAGCACTTCGGCGCGCAGCTCGGCGGCCGTCGCCTTCGGGTGGGCGTACAGCCAGCGCCACGCGCGCAGTTCGAGGAGCGACGGCCCCGCGATCTGGCACGCCGACAGCATCGTCGCCACCGAGTCGACCGCGAACTGACGTTCCGCCTCGGCGGCGTCCTCGACGCCGATCACGCGCTTCGCGAGCGACTGGTAGAGGAAGGCGAACGCCTCGGTG
Source organism: Phycisphaerales bacterium (assembly GCA_044355685.1). Lineage (GTDB taxonomy): Bacteria > Planctomycetota > Phycisphaerae > Phycisphaerales > SM1A02 > QWPT01. Next base: position 4,412 of record JBIKXP010000063.1, on the reverse strand, counting down.
CAGGCCGTGTTCGGCACGCCGCGCATCGACGGCCGCGACACGAAGTAGGTCGAGCAGAGCTGCTCGAGGTTGTGGCCGAGCTCGTGCATCGCGGTGTCGAATCCGTCCCAGCCGATCTCCTTCTCGAGGCTCGAGGTGCGCAGCCATGCGCCGTATCCCGTGAGTTCGGGCCGCATCGCGTGGCCCGCGCCCTTGCAGACCTCGACGCGGATATGCGTGCCGAGGAAGTCGGCGTCCTCGTCGCTGAAGCCGAGCTCGCGCAGCACGGTGGGCAGCTTCTGCTCGAACTCCTTCACGTTCGCGAAGCGCGCCTTCACGGCCGCGTTCATCTCGGTCGCTGGCTTCGCCTCGACGATGTCCTCGAAGTAGATGTCGAAGGGCTCGAGCGCGCGGCCGAGCTTCTTCGCCATGAACGCGGCGATGTCCCTGCGCACCGGCGACTCGAGGAGGTCGACCATCAGCTTCTCGACCTCGGTCTCGGGCATCTCGCGCTCGAGCGCGAACTTGCGCGCGATCGCGGTGGGCTCCTCTGGATACAGCGGATCGAACTCCTGCGCCATGCGGAAGTTCCTGATCCAGTGCTCGTAGCGCACGAGGCCGAGCAACTCGCCCGCGTCGCCGCCAGCGACCGTGTTTTTCTCGGGGTTCCAGTCGCGCTTCTCGCTCCCGTTCATCACGCGCGCGGGAATCGTGCCATCGATATGCCTCGCCATCACCCATGACAGCGCGCGCTGCTTGTGGACGCCATCCGCGTCGCCGTAGCCGGCCTTGATCTCCTCGCGCACGAGCCAGTGCGCGATCAGCTTGCGGTCGGCCTCGAACCAGCGCTTGCCGTTCGCGTCGGTCATGCCTCCGACCGGCACGTGGAAGTCGGCGACGAACTTGCCCGCCTCGAACGAGTTCTTGCGCGCGCGGTCCGAGAGTTCCGCGGGAATGCGCGGGCCGAACTGGTGTGCCACGCGCGCGCCGACCCACTGGTCGATCGACCACGTCGGGCCGTCGCGCAGCATCTCGTCGAGCTTCGGACGCGCGAAGTTGAGGAGCGCCAGATGCGCGAGCTTCTGGCGGTAGAGCTGCTCGGAAAGATCGGGCGACGGATCGAACTGCGCGAGGATGTCGTCGACACCCTCGAACTCGTCGCCGCGAAGGTCGTGGTGGCGCCGCAGCGTGCGGCGCATCTCGTAGAGATGACCCGAGATCTGCTCGAGCGCGCCCTCGACGCGCGCGAGTAGCCGCGTGCGCTCGGCTGGGTCGGCCACGAAGTGCCTGGTGCAGAACGCCTCGAACGCTGCGGCGTCTCCGTCGGCTGCGCTCCAGCGTGCCGCAACGCGCGCGACGCCTTGCTCGGCGGCCGCGCGCTGCGACTCGCCGTGCTTCGCGACAAGCGCGGCGACTGCGCGGGCGGACGCTTCGCCGAGGGCCAGGGGCGCGGGCTTCGCGTGCGAAGCGGACGAAGATGATTCAGCCGTGGCAGGGGTCATTCCGCAAGAGTAATGGACGCGGGCGGCGGGGAGAAAGTGGTCAGAAAAACAGCACATATTGCGAATGCCACGATGACTAGAAGTTATAGTCAGAACATGGTCCGCGAGATTCCCACCGCCGAGGCGAAAGCCAACTTCTCCGCAGTCCTGCGCATGGTCGAGCGCGGCGACACGATTTACATCACGCGCCACGGGCGGCGCATCGCGGTCCTGCAGAACGTGCCCGAGGACACGGTCGAGTCGCGGCGCGCGGCGGCGCTCGAGCGGTTGGACGCCCTTCGCGCGACCCAGCCGAGGGCGGTTCCGTTCGACGAGATGATGTCATGGATCAAGGAAGGGCGGAAGTGAATGCCGGCGAAGCAGGACACCGTGGTTGACGCGTCGTTTCTCGTGCCGCTGATGGCAAGTTCGCTCGGCCCTCTCTCGCGCACGGCGGTGTCGCGAGAGGTCGTGCGCACCGCGGGCGCGCTTACGGCGCCGGCGGTGCTCCTGTTCGAGCTCGTGAACGCCGTTCGCAGTGGCCAGCGCGCGGGGCTCCTCGACCGCGCGAAATCTGCGACCGCGATCAGCGCGGCCTTCGACCTCTGCATCCACCTCGAGCCAGCGCCCGACATCGCGGTGTCGCTGCGCATCGCAGAGCTCGCCGAGGCGCACCGCCTGAGCGCGTACGACGCCAGCTACCTCGAGCTCGCCATCCGAACGAAGTCCGCGCTTGCGACCTTCGACGCGTCGCTCACGAAGGCTGCGAAGGCCGAGGGCGTGCCGCTCGCCGCGGCCGGAGGCAACTGACGGGGCGTTGAGGGCAAAGCGCAGGGGCTTGAGCGGCGCGCAGGGCCGTGGGAGAATCCGCCGATGCGCTTCGCAGCCACCGCCATCGCCTCGCTGTTCGTCCTCGCCGCCTGCGCCTCGCAGGAGGTCGTCGATCGCTTCGCCCGCGTCACGCCCGGCATGACCCGGGACGAGGTCATCGCGATGCTCGGGAAGCCGAGCTCGACATGGCCGCTTTCGGCTGCGCGCGACGGGATCGACGGCGAGCGCCTTCAGTGGGGCGACGGACTCTCGAGCCTCGCGTCGAGCGCTGCCTTCAAGGGCGAGCCGGAGCGGGCCTACAGCGTGGTGCTCGACAAGGATGGCAAGGTGGTTCGAGCAACGCCGCCCACGTGGATCGACGCGGAGGAGCGCGAGCGGGAGGTGCTCCGCGAGCGTCGCGACGATCGCAGCATGCGCGAGTGAGGCCCGCAGCGGCCGCGTCAGCGCCGGAGGATCGCCACGATAGCGTCCGCCCACATCTGGTAGGCGCGTGCACTGAGGTGAAGCGAGTCCGGCATCAGTTCCTTCGAGATCGAGCCGTCGGGCGACAGGAACGCATCGCCGATCGCGTGAATCGCAAGCTTCGGGTCCTTCTTCGCCGCAACCCACGCGCGCAGCGCCTGGTTGATCTGGCAGATGTCGCCGCGCATGGCGTTGAACGCCTCGCCGCGCGGGAAGATCTCGATGACGTGGATCGTGGCCTTCGGGCATTGCGCCGCGAGAAGTTCCGCAACCGCCTGCACTCCCGCGAGCGTCTCTGCGGCGTTGCTCGTGCCGTGGCCGAGGTTGTTCGTTCCGATCAGGAGGAACACATGCTCGGGCTCGAGCCGCGTGAGCGGCGCCTGCGCGAGGCGATGGAGCACGTTCTCCGTGCGGTCGCCTGAGTTCCCGAGGTTCAGGGCGCCCATCGGCGCGGTGCACTTCTCCCACGCGGCCTTGCCCGGATCCTCCCACGCCTGTGTGATCGAGTCGCCGACGAACACCACCTTCGCGGGCTTCGACTCCTTCGCGCGCCTGATGCACTCCTTCTCGCGTGCGATCGCCCACTCGTCGGTGCGGGGTGCGGGAACGAGCGAACTCGGCGCGCGCCCGCCCGACTGCGTCTGCGCGGTGGCGAAGGATGCCGCGCCAAGGGCAAGGGCGATGATGACGGCGAGCGCGACGAGAGGGGAGCAGTGTTCCGACATCCGCGCACGTTCGCGCCGGCCGGACCCGCCGTCAAGCGAAACGCCCGCGCGAGCTCGCGCGGGCGTTCCGGATTCGTCATCGCGAGGCGTTTCGCGCCTTACGGGCAGGCGCCCCAGCTCGAGAGGAGCGAACCGAGGTCGGCGCTGTCGACGGCACCGTTGCCATCGAGGTCGGCCGCGCATCCGCCGCATGTTCCCCAGCTCGAGAGGAGCGAACCGAGGTCGGCGCTGTCCACCGCGCCATTGCCGTCGATGTCGGCGGGGCACGGTGCGTCCGGTGTGCAGGTCAGCGTGAGCGTGCCGGTTCCACCGACGTTCGCCTTGCTGCCAATGCGGATGTAGTAGACGACATCGGCATCGACTGGCACTGTCAGGGAACTCGTGGTGCCGCATCCGGCCGCGTCATCGTTGCAGGCGAGCACCGTGCTGGCGGCGCCGGGGCACGCGTTCGAACGGTAGACCACGATGCGGGAATCGAACGTCGCGGCGTTGCACGTCGAGATCGTCGCGGTGCCGGTGCATTCGGGCAGGTAGAGGAACCACACGTCCTTGTTGATGGTGCTTCCTGCGCCGTCGGTGCAGCTGGCCGAGACCGCCGGCGTGCTGTTGGCGGCGCCGAACGTGTTGAACGCGTGCGAGCCCGATTCGACCTGCGAGGCGAAGGCGCAGTCGTCGTTGACCGGCGGCGGCGTGTTCACGGTGAAGCTGAACGAGTAGTCGTTGCGGGTGTCCGCGCCGAGGTAGACGCGCATGTAGATGGTGCTCGATGAAGTCGTGTTCGACCACGTGAACACCTCGTTGCTCGTATCGGCCGTCCGCGAGAGCACGGCAGAGCCTCCGCACGCGGAGAAGAGCTGGATGTCGACGTCGCCGTTTCCGTGCACAAAGCTCATGTTCATCGAGAGGCTCGAGGCTGGCGGCACGGTGAGCGCGT
>JBIKXP010000234.1:0-4796 GCA_044355685.1 Phycisphaerales bacterium | reverse complement strand
CCGAAAAAGAAGAAGAGCGCGCTGCCGCGGAAGGAGATGGTGGCGCTGCGCGAAGCGGTGGGGGCGGACCTCGATGCCGCGGAACTGCTGGCGGCGGCGCGGGCGTGCGCGCGGAAGCGCGTGGTGCTCAAGCGTGGCGACGATGCGCCCGAACTCGCAAGGCCCGACTGGTCGATCGAGGGAACGACGGTGCGTTTCGACGTGTGGCGGGTGTGAGCGGTCGCGGCTGCGGCCGCTCGCTCCGGCGCTCAAGAGTGAAGCGGTGCCTGGCACCGTTTCTGGTCAGGGACAGAGGCGCGTCACCACATACGAACCGTCCGCCTGGCGCGCGTACACGATCCGGTCGTGCAGCCGGTACTTGTCGCCTTGCCAGAATTCGATGCGGTCGAGGCTGACGCGATAGCCACCCCAGTGCGGCGGGCGCGGCACGTCGCGGTTCGCGAAGCGCGCCGTGAGCTCGGCGGCTCGTCGCTCGAGTTCGGCGCGGTTCGCGACGGGCTCGCTCTGGTCGCTCGCCCACGCGTTCACCCGGCTGTCGACGGGCCGCTGCGAGAAGTACTCGTCGCTCTCTGCGTCGGTCGCCAGCGACACCCGCCCTTCGATGCGCACCTGGCGGTCGAGAAGGTCCCAGTGGAAGAGGAGCGCCGCCCGCGCGTGTGCCGCAAGCGCGCGGCCCTTGCGGCTGTTGCGGTTGGTGAAGAATCGGGCGCCTTCGCAGGAGAATCCGCGCAAGAGCACGATGCGCGCGCTCGGTGCCCCGTCGGCGTCGACCGTCGCCAACGTCATCGCGTTCGGGTTCGGAATCGCGAGTTTCTGCGCCTCCGCGAACCAATGCTCGAAGACCGGAACCGGGTCCGCTGGCGGCGAATCGAAGTCGATCGAGGGGGTCGGGCCGTGTCCTGTGCTCATTGCGTGTCTCGCTTTCGCCCGCCGTCGCGGCGAGATTCCTTCGTGCGCTTTCGTCCGCCGATTCGCGCGCCATCCTTTATGACCGGCGGCTCATGCGCCTGCATGAGACGCTCGAGCGCCGCGTCGTCGATCTCTCCAAGCGCCGCAAGCAACAGCCCGCCGGCCTTGCCGTCGAGAACGGCAAGCGGATCGGCGAGATCCTTCGTCGCCTCAAGGTAGCGTTCGAGCGCGGCGTCGTCCGTGCGGGTTCGGCGCCGCGCCGGCGCGGCGTCGCGCTCGGCCGAGGCCCTCGGCGCAAGCCCCGTCGCGCCAGGAATCGCGGCGTGCTCCGCCGTGATCTCGAACAGCGTCATCCATCCGGCCACCTCGCGCTCGGAAAGCGGCACGCTTCGCCGCGGACTTGCCGGCTGCGGCTTCGCGCGTACCGGCCGCGCGTGCCGCGCGTCCTCGGCGAGCATCGCGAGAAACGCCTCGCTCTTGATGCACTCGGCCCCACGCGACTTCGCCTTCCGCTGGATTGCGCGGTCGCTCGTCACCACCGTCAGCCGCCGCGGTGCGCTCGAGCGGTCAAGAAACGCGGCGATGTGGTCATCGGCGCTCTTCCCCGGGCCCGCGCCCTCGATCACGATGCGCCCGACGCGGGACGCGCCCCTTGGAACGCCGTCGCAGATGAGCCACACCGCCTCTCTGCCGAAGCGACTTCCGGCAATGAGTCGGGCGAGCCCCTCCGGCTCGCCGACGGCGAGTTCCGCAGGCAGCACGCCGGTCACGTGGAGGGCGTTGTAGGTGTCGATAATGAGCGGCACGGAGGCGGCAGCATACGCGCCTTGCTGGGCAGGTCGTTGCGCGCGGCGTTGGCGGCCGGCGTCCGTTCTGACCACGTGGCTTGACCGGGTCGGCTGATTCGTGTCCAATAGGCGACTCGGCAGTTTCCACCCCCAAAGGACACGATTTTCAATGGCAATCCGTATCAAGGCCCGTAGTGGCGAGTCCGTCGAGCAGATGCTCCGTCGATTCAAGAAGCTCTGCGAGAAGGAAGGCCTCACCAAGGACGTGAAGCGCAGGGCGCACTACGAGAAGCCCTCTGAGCGCAAGCGCCGCGACGCTCGTCGTCACGAGCCGCGTCCGGTGCGCGTCGGATCCGATCGCCAGGGCGGCAGCGCCTCGCGCGGCCCGAAGCGTGAGTCGAAGGGCCCGCGCGGTCCGCGCGGCGGCGGCTTCTAAGCCCACCAATGCGATCCCGCAGCACTGCTGATCCAGAGTCGACGCGCCAGTTCGCGATCGATATGGCGCGCACGCTCGCAGACTCGAAGTGCACCGATGTCGTGCTCCTCGAAGTCCGCGGCCGCAGCCAGGTGTGTGATTTCGTGATCATCGCCTCTGGCACCAGCCAGCGCCAGATGCGCGCGGCTGCGCAGGACCTCGAGGATCTCGGCAAGGCGCGCGGCCAGCATCCCTTCCGCACGAACGCCGACGATGGCTCGACCTGGATCGTGGTCGACTTCGTTGAGATCGTGGCGCACCTCTTCGAGCCCGACCAGCGGCTCTACTACGACATCGAGTTGCTCCACGCCGATGGCAAGCGCGTCGACTGGCGCCGCGCCGAAGGCGAGCTCCCGCCCGCCGCGCGCGCAGCGCGTGAGGCAGCGGCCCGACAAGGCGCCGCCAAGCCCGACGCCGAAGGGGCGGAGGGTTGAGCGCATGCTTCGCGAGGCGCTCTTCGCGAAGATTCACCGCGCGACGGTGACGCTCTGCAACCCAGACTACATGGGTTCGATCACCATCGACCAGGACCTGCTCGATGCCACGGGGCTGCGGATCAACGAGAAGGTGCTGATCGCCGACATCGACAGCATGAACCGGTTCGAGACGTACGTGTTCCGCGGCGCCCGCGGAAGTGGCGTCATCGGCGTGAATGGTGCGGCCGCGCGCCTGACCGGCGTGGGGCACCGCGTCATCATCATGAGTTTCTGCCATCTCTCGCTCGAGGAGATGCGTTCGCACCGCCCGAAGGTCGTGATCTGCACCCCCGACAACAAGGTCGGCGAGAGCCTCGCGTACGATCCGGACTGATCGCCCGCCTCTGCCCCGGAGACCCTCCATGTCATTCCGTCCCTTCGTCGAAGGCCAGCGCGCGCGCCGATGCGCTGCGACGCTCTGCTCGCTCGCGACCGTCCTCGCGACCGTCCTCGCGACCGTCCTCGCGAACGTCCTCGCTCCTACCGCGCGCGCAGAGGCGCAGGACGCCGCTCCGCGCCGCGGCATCGGCACGCCGCCACCCGTCGCTCCAGCGCCCGCCGAGCCGCCGGCTGCACCGGTCGCGGTGGCGCCGCTTGCGGCCGAGTGGCTGGGAGACTGGGGTGGCGTCGCCACGATCACCTCCGTGGACCGATCGTCGACGCTTGAACTGCGCATGACGATCCGTGTCGCCATGCGTGGCACGGAGCCGTCGGTCACCGTCTGGTGCATGCGCGCGGGTGCGCTCGCTGCGCCAGCGGTCGATCTCGTCGCCAACGGCAACGCGCTTTCGTTCACGCTCGATTCACAGGGCGAGCGCGCCCGGTTCGAGGGCGCTCTCGGCGAGGGCGGCAAGATCGCGAGCGGCTCCGTCGCCTTCCTGCGCGAGCGGCGGCAGACGCCGGCGCCTTCGGGCACATGGTCGCTCCGCAGAGTCGACGACGTGGCGGCAATTCCCGATGCCCGCGTCTTCTCCGCGACGCTTGAGGCGGCCGGCCAGCGTCTCCCCATGCGGCTCGCGCTTGGCGAGGGCCCACACGGTTGGTGCGGGACGATCGACATCCTCGTCCAGGGCATTCGCGACTATCCGGTCGAGGTGGCGCGCACCGACGTCGGCTTCAAGATCCTTCTGGCGGCGCCCGCGCCCGCGACGATCACGCTTGCGGCCACGGGCGGCCCAGGTGAGTTCGCCGGAATGCAGGTGCTCGAGGGCACCTTTGCACAGGGCGCGTTCGCGGGCCCGATTCGTTTCGAGGCCGTCGCGGGCGCAAAGGCAGGAACGCTGCGGCGACCCCAGCAGCCAAGGCCACCGTTCCCGTACGAGTCGACCGAGGTGAAGGTCGCGCATCCGCTCGGCCATGTGCTCGCCGGCACGCTCACGCTGCCTTCGAAGCGTGACCTTGCCGTCGCGGACCGCGTGCCCGCGGTCGTGCTGGTGACCGGCTCGGGCGCCCAGGACCGCGATGAATCGCTCATGGGTCACAAGCCCTTCGCCGTGCTCGCGGACGCCATGACCCGTGCTGGCGTCGCGGTACTCCGACTCGACGACCGCGGCACCGCATCGTCGACCGGCGACTTCGCCGGCGCAACCACGGCTGATTTCGCCAGCGACGCGGACATTGCCGTCGAGTGGCTGAAGCGTCAGCCTGGGATCGATCCGGCGCGCATCGGACTCCTCGGCCACAGCGAGGGTGGAATCGTGGGTCCGCTGGTTGCGACGTGGCAGAACGCGGGCGATGCGCCCACGAATCCGCTGGCGTTCCTCGTATTGATTGCGCCACCTGGTGAGATCGGCGGGCGAGTGCTCACCCGGCAGACGAAGGCGCTCGTCGCGGCCACGGGCGTGTCGGAGGAGAAGCTTGCCCCGATGATCGCCGCGCACGAAGCGCTGATGACAGAGATGATCTCCGCGCGTCCCGCGGACGCGCTCCGACCGTTCGTCGCAACGCTTGTTCGCGAGCAGCTGACTCTCGCCGGTCAGCCGATACCCGATGAGAACACGCTGCGTTCGCTGAACGACCAAACGCTCGCACAGCTGACCGGCGCGTGGATGTCGGAGTTCATCCGGCTTGATCCACGCGCGGCGCTCGTATGGCTCGAGGTGCCGACGCTCGCGGTGTGGGGCTCGCGCGACCTTCAGGTCGAGAGCG
>JBIKXP010000062.1:0-15743 GCA_044355685.1 Phycisphaerales bacterium | reverse complement strand
TCTCGGCATGAATCCCGGTCCATTCGGAATGGCGCAGACGGGCGTTCCGTTCGGGGAAGTGGCGGCGGTGCGCGACTTTCTCAGGATCGAGGCTCGTGTGCGCGTGCCGAAAGTCGTGCATCCGAGGCGTCCGATCGAGGGCTTCGCATGCCAGCGAAGCGAGGTGAGTGGCCGGCGATTCTGGGGACTCATGGCGCGCGAGTTCGGGACGCCGGAGCGCTTCTTCGCACGGGCGTTCGTGTGGAACTGGTGCCCGCTTGCGTTCATGGCTGAAAGCGGGGCGAACATCACGCCCGACAAGTTGGCGCGCGCGGAACGCGAGGCGATCGAGGCCGCGTGCGACGACGCGTTGCGCGCGATCGTCGAGGTCCTCGCGCCTCGCGTGGTCGTGGGTGTCGGCGGCTTCGCGTCGAAGTGCGCCGCGCGCGCGCTTGGCGAGGGTGCGCCCGAGATCGTGACGATGCTGCATCCGTCACCGGCGAGTCCGGCCGCGAACCGAGGCTGGGACGCGGAGGCGCGCAAGGTGCTGCACCGCGTGATGCGCGGGGGACGCGCACTGGGCTGAAGCCGGAGCGGAAAGGTGTCGGAACGGGGCAGGCGTGAAGGAGTCGACGTCTGACACGTGTCGTTCCGCATGCTGAAGCATGCGGGCACCCGTGCGCGTGGACTCCGCCGCGGCCGATCCATTTGGCGCCGCGTACGCCGATTCATTCGGCGAGCGGTCAAACTCGTCAGGACCGCCCGCCGATTCATTCGGCGGGCGGTCGTCGAAAGCGAGCCGCCGCAGCGGAGAGCGCTCAAACAACGGACAGGGGGAGATTCGAACTCCCGATACGACGAAAGCCGTATACAGCATTTCCAATGCTGCTCCTTCAACCGCTCGGACACCTGTCCTCGAAGGGTCGCGAAGTGTAGCGGAACCCGGAATCGACCACCCGTGGCGGCGCACCGCGCGGAAACTGCCGTCTTGCACGCATATCGGCCCACGACACCCGACCCAAGCCGCATGCGTCCCATACCACCGCGCAAGCCATCGGCGACTCGTCAGAAGGGGCTTCTTCCGTTGGGGGCGTATTCGTATCATTTGGTCCTGTCAGGCGGTTCTGAACAGCGCGGACCCATCTCAAGGGCGCAGCCGAATAGAAGCACCCCGCGAGGGGATCCCTCCGCAGATCGTTGAAAGTCGCCGTGGTGCAGCAGACCGGTTCCTTCCTTCATCGATCCCTGCAATGGCTCGGGCGCGCCGTTCTGGCGCTCTTGCTCGTGGTCGTTGCCGGGGTGGTGTACTTCGTCGCCACCGAGCCCGTCGGCTACCAGAAGCTCATGTCGCTTCGGGTCGGTTCGGTGCCCGAGCCGGACTGGGCGGCGCAGGAGGCACCCTTCGACGCCGACAGGGTGATTGGATCGATCCCCTATCGAGGGAGCTCGATGCTCGCGCTCGTGCTCCCCGCCGATTTGTACGCCGCGACCATCCTCGAGGGCCTCGGCAACTGTGCCAACAAGGTGCGCGGGCTCTCCTACTACCTCGAGCAACGAGACCTGCAGTTCCAGCGCATCGACCTCCTGCCGGTCGACGGCTACCTCAGGGGCTCCGGGCACGTCTTGATTCGGACGCGGTATCTCCACAACGGTACAGATCGCATCGGCCTCATCGACGTGCTCGACGGCGGCGTCCCGTCTCGATCGGGCATTCCGCTCGATCTTGCGGAACTGCGCGAAGCTCCGCCCTTCACCGTCTCGATCACGCCGCTCAACGCGCGGTGCGACCGGCAGTCGGACTACTACGGGACCTTCCTCGACTCCGTGGTGTTCGCGACTGCCGAGAGCAAGGAGATCCGAAGATTCTTCCGGTGGCTTGAGTCGGTCTACGTGCCGTTCGGAAACCCACGCGTCGAGCGCGTCGTCTACAACGCGACCGCCATCGTGCTCATGCGGTTTCCCTCGTCGTATGTGTCGCAGGAGGACTACGACAAGCTTGTCAACCCGAACTGGGGTGCGATGCTGATTGCGCAGACCATGACCTGGTCGGTGCGCGTTCTCCTGGCGCTGCTGCCGTTGTTCTGCGTGCTCCATGTGGTGCAGCGCGTTCGAATCCGGAAGAAGGTGGCCGTCGACGGCGCCGTGGCGGCCGCCGCGGCGTAGGTTCCGTCAGGCAGAGCCTGGGCTCTGCGGGTACCGGGCGCCCGCAGCCTTCCCGTACCATGGCGAGATGCCCGAATCCCAGCGGCTGAGTCCACGCGTGGTCCTGGTGATCGCCGTTGCGGCACTCGGCTATTTCGTCGATCTCTTCGACCTCGTGCTGTTCTCGATCCTGCGCGTGCCGAGCCTGCAGGCGCTCGGAATCACCGACCCCCAGGAGTTGACGACCGTCGGCAAGCATCTGCTCGACATCCAGCTTGTCGGCATGCTGCTCGGTGGGCTTGCGTTCGGCATGCTCGGTGATCGGCTCGGGCGCCTGAAGACGCTGTTCGGCTCGATCCTGCTCTACTCGGTCGCGAACATCCTCAACGCATTCGTGACCGATGTCTGGCAGTACGAGATCCTCCGATTCATCGCGGGGTTCGGTCTCGCCGGCGAACTTGGCGCCGGCATCACGATTGTCGCCGAGATGCTCCCGACGTCGAAGCGCGGGATTGGCACCACGATCGTCGCGTCGGTCGGACTTCTCGGCGCCGTGGCGGCCGGCGTGGTCGCGTCGTACGTCCCGTGGAACTGGTGCTACCTGATCGGAGGCGTCATGGGCCTCGCGCTCCTTGCGCTGCGCGTCGGAGTCGCCGAGAGTGGTCTCTTCGAGTCGATGCGCGCGCAGGCGGAGGCGCGCGGCGTGCAGCGCGGCAATCCGCTGCAGCTCCTCTGGCCTCCCAAACGGCTGGCGCGTTTTTCGCTCGTGATCCTGTCCGCGATGCCGATCTGGTTCGTCGGAGGAGTGATGTTCGTCTTCGCACCGGAGATCGGCCGCGCGATGGGGATCGCCGAACCGATTCAGCCGGCCAAGGTGATCTTCTGGGCGTATCTCGGTGTCGTCATCGGCGACGTCGCGAGCGGCTCGGTTTCGCAGGTCATCCAGAGCCGGACGCGCACGATCATCGCGTTCCTCGCGCTGCTCGCTGCGTCGATCGCGCTCTTCTTCACGTTCGCGCCAAAGGGTGCGGAGTACTTCTACGGCTTCATGTGCCTCGTCGGCGCAGCAACCGGCTACTGGGCGATCTTCGTGACCACCGCCAGCGAGCAGTTTGGCACGAATCTACGCGCGACCGCGGCCACCAGCGCGCCGAACTTCGTGCGCGCGACGGCGGTCCCCATCACCTCGATCTGGCTCGCGATGAAGGGAACCCCCGAAGCGCCTGGACTCGACGTGGTCACGGCGACCTGGGTACTCGGCATCTCTTGCATCGCCGTCGGCATCATCGCCGCGCTCGCGCTCGATGAGACCTTCCACCGCGACCTCGACTACCTCGAACACTGACTACCTCGAACACTGACTACCTCGAACACTGACTCTCGCGAACACTGACTGTCTCGAGCACTGACTACCTCGAACACTGACTCTCTCGAGCAGCGACAAACCGCACGACAGACCCCGCCATGCCGAACACCGCCATCCTCGCTCTTCCCTTCGCTCTTGCCGGCGCGCTCTCTCCTCGAAGTCAGGAGATCGATCCTGCGGAGGCCGCGCGCCGCCCCGAAGCCGCCACGCTCGCCGCGGTGCATGAACTGCTCGCGAGCGAGCCGCACGTTGCCGGCACGCCCGGCGACGCGCGCACGATCGAGCGGCTGCGCGCGGAGTTCGAGCGAATGGGCGCGGGCGTTCCTGGCTGGAGCGTCGAGGTGCACGAGTTCCACCCGCTGCTTTCGCATCCCGTGAAGGCCTCGCTCGCGATCCTTGGAGTTGATTCCAGCAGCTCCGCAGCGATGCCTGAGGGATCGAAAGGGGTGCTCCAGCTCTCTGTCGCCGAGCCGACCCTCACGATCGATCCGGCGACGGCGCATCCCGAGCTCGACATCGCGTGGAATGCGTGGAGCGGCTCCGGAATCGCAGAGGCCGGCGTCGTCTACGTGCACTACGGCCGTCGGGAGGACTTCGAGCGGCTGGCGAAGCTCGGGATCGACCCGCGCGGCAAGATCGCTCTCGCGCGCTATGGCGGAAACTTCCGCGGCTACAAGGCGAAGTTCGCAGAGGAAGCGGGCTGTGTGGGCCTTGTGATCTTCACCGATCCGGCCGATGCCGGCTTTACGCGGGGGAAGACGTGGCCCGATGGCGGGGGATGGGCGAACGCCGACTACATCCAGCGAGGCTCGCTCATCACGCTTCCCTCGTTCGGCGATCCGCTCACGCCGGGCCGCGAGGCGACCAAGGATGCGGAGCGGCTTCCGATCGCGTCGGTCAAGCTTCCAACCATTCCCGTGCACCCGATCGGCTACGGCGCAGCGCGCGAGATCCTCTCGCGTATGAAGGGCGCAGAAAGCCCAGCCGATTGGCGTGGCGGACTCGCGTGCGAGTACCGGCTCGACGACCCCACGCTGAAGCTTCGGCTCGAGGTCGAGCAGACGCGCACGATCAGGCCCACCGCGAACGTCGTCGCACGTCTTGAGGGGGCTGTGCGGCCAGACGAATTCGTGATCGTCGGATCCCATCACGATGCATGGGGGTTCGGCGCGGCCGATCCCCTTGCTGGCACGATCTGCACGATCGAGTCGGCGCGCACCTTTGCCGCGCTGGCCCGCGAGGGAAAGCGGCCCGATCGCACGCTCGTCTTCGCGGCGTGGGGTGCTGAGGAGTACGGGATCTTCGGCTCGAGCGAGTTCGTCGAGCGCGACGCGGCCGGCCTCACGCAGAAGGCCGTCGCCTACATCAATCTCGACATGACCGCGATGGGACCGAGGCCAGGCGGTGCCGTCGCGCCGACGCTGCGGCCGCTGGTCGCCGAGGCGATCGGACACGCCCCTGACGCCACGCGCACGGCTCGCGCGATCGACGTGTGGGCGAAGTCGGAGTCGGGTGCGCCGAACTTCGGCGATCTCGGCGGCGGCAGCGACCACGTCGCGTTCTGGTGCCACGCTGGCGTGCCGTCGATCGCGCTGTTCGCAAGCGGCAGCGAAGGCGTGAGCTATCACTCGAACTACGACACGATCGCGTGGTACCGAGAGATCGTCGGCGACGACTACGCGTCGGCACGGATGGTGACAGGCATCGTGAATGCGATCGTGGCGCGACTTGCCGACGCCGACGTCCAGCACGTCTCCATCACGGCGCTCATCGACGACGGCATCGCCCAGTCGAAGCGGCTGCGCGAACTGGCGACGTCGCGCGCAACCGAGCTCGGCGAAGCGCTCCCGATCACCGAGACGCTGCTCGACACGATCGAGAAGACGTTTGGGACCATGCGTCGCTTCGCCGTTCGCGCCGACGAGCGCGTGGCGAAGTCCCCGCGCGCTTCGGACGCGCGCGATCTGTGGGCGCTGCGCTCGATCTGGCTCTACGAGGATGGGCTGCGCGACCGGCCGTGGTTCCGGAACCTCATCGCGGGCACCGACCGCGACTCTGGCTACGCGACCGCATCGTGGCCGCTCCTGCGCGAGGCGATCCTCGACGCGAGTCCGAGCGATCCCGAGTCGGAGAACCGCATCATGGTCGCCGCCGACGCCTACCTCGAGGCGCAGGCCGCCATGTGGGCGCTGCTTGAGCATCTGCTCGATCCCGCGGCCTCGGGCGGCGCGGCGAAGGCGCCGTAGGTCGCGGCTGATGGCTCGCGAAGGGCCAGCTCATTGGTCAGACGCGACCTGTCTGCCGGGTTTCCGGACCTGACCCGCGGCTGGCGTGCAGGCGGGTGCGTTCGCGGAATCAATGGAGGTCCGGTTTGCCAGAAACGAGTCTCAATGTTGCACGCTCGGCCCCGGATGGCCCGTATCTTCCGTGCAACTGGAGCGGTTGCCGGAGTGCCTGGCAACCCCCTCAGTCAACCCGTCAAGAGGCCTTGGACAGCGTTCGATAGAACGTCGGACTTGCGCCCCTGACGAGGCCGCCGTCTTCCCCTTCGCCAGAGCGTCGGGGTGTCGGGTAGGAGTCCCGACAGCGAAGAGCCCCGTTTCCCGAGAGATCCACATGACGATGAACGCGCTCAAGACACTCGCCCTCGCCGCCATTCCCGCCCTCGCCCTGTTCGCGTCCGGCCCGGTCGCGGAGGCGCAGGTGGTGAACGTCCGCACCGACAGGATCGTGTCGGGACTCACCTTCCCGGTGTTTGTCACGCACGCGCCAGGCGACGCGACCCGGCTCTTCATCGTGCAGAAGGGCGCTCCCGGCCCGGGCCCGACATCGGTGGCGCAGATCCGCATCTACGACCTCACCACGAACACGCTGCTTGCGACGCCATTCCTGTCGATCACCGTCACCGGCGGCATTAGCTCGAACGACGAGCGCGGCCTTCTCGGCCTCGCGTTCGACCCGGGCTATACGCAGAACGGACAGTTCTACGTCTACTACACCGGCAGCGGCACGAACGTCCTCGCGCGCTATACGCGCTCCTCGAGCAACCCAAACGTCGCCAACCCGACGGGTTCCGTCATGATGAGTTGGTCGGATCCATTCTCGAATCACAACGGCGGCTGGCTCGGCTTCGGTCCGGACGGCAACCTGTACGTGGCCACGGGCGACGGCGGTGCCGCGAATGATCCGAACGGCGCCGGTCAGAGCCTGGTCACGCGGCACGGCAAGATGCACCGCATCAAGCCAACCGTCGGCGGCACGTCGCCTTTCTACACCATTCCCGCAGGAAATCCCTTCATAGGCGTTTCCGGCGACGATGAGATCTGGGCCTACGGCCTTCGCAATCCGTGGCGCAACTCCTTCGATCGCCAGACCGGCGACCTCTGGATCGCAGACGTCGGTCAGAACGCGGTCGAGGAGATCAACTTCCAGTCTGCGAACGCCGCCGGCGGCCGCAACTACGGCTGGCGCTGCATGGAAGGAACCAGCTGCACCGGTCTTTCAGGCTGCACCTGCAACGCCGCCTCGCTGACGCTTCCGATTCGCACCTACACGCACGTCAGTGGAACGAGTGGCGGCTTCTCGATCACTGGCGGTTACGTCTACCGCGGCTGCCGCATGCCCGACCTCCGCGGCACCTACTTCTACGCTGACTACGTGAACAACAACGTGTGGAGCTTCCGCTACAACAGCTCGACGAACACGCAGACCGAGTTCACGCTGCGCAACAGCCAGATCACGCCGTCGATCGACGGGTTCGCGGTCGGCACCATCTCGTCCTTCGGCGAGGACGCCAACGGCGAGCTCTACATCGTCGACCAAGGCTCTGGCTCGAACGGCGAGATCTACAAGATCGTTCCGACCACCGGCGACGGCGTCTGCCCGCCGCCGTGCGCCGCGTCTGACCTCAACTGCGACGGGGTGATCGACAGCGCCGACCTCGGCGTGCTGCTCGCGAACTGGGGCGGCTCTGGCGCCGGCGACATCGACGGCAGCGGAGCCGTGGACAGCGCGGACCTCGGAGCGCTCTTGAGCGCGTGGACGCTCTGATCGCCCGCAGCCAGCCGATTTCGACATGCTTTCCCACAGGGCCCCGCGCGAAGCGGGGCCCTGTTCGTTGAGCGGGCGCACGGGCCTCTGGCGATCCATCAGCGAGAACCGATCCACCCGACAGAAGCCCGTGCGTCACGACGTTCACGGCCGCATGCGATCCTACGCTACGCTTCCGTTCCGGCTGCACCCTGGCGCAGCCGCGCCGCAGCCACCCGGTCGTCAGAGTCGATTCGCATGAGAACTCTTCCCACCGCCCTCGCCGTCGCTCTTCCCGTCTTCGCCGCACTTGCCGCCGGCACCGCACTTGCCGCGGCGCTCCATCCGATCCAAGTACAAGAGATCGGCTTGTCGGGGCCCGCGCCCAAGCGGCCGACGGCACCCACCCAATCGTCGTCGCGGCTGACCGTCGCCATCGCGCCGCCGATCCACGATCTCGGCATCGTGAAGCCGGGCTCCACCAACCCCGCGACGTTCACGCTCATCAACACCGGGTCGAATCCGATGAAGGTGCTGAGCGCGCAGCCGAACTGCAAGTGCACCGAGATCACCCCGATCGTCGGCCAGGTGATTCCGGGTGGCGGAAGCCTCAGTTTCTCAGCGTCGCTTGCTGCGCCGCTCGTCCCAGGCGAGAAGGAGGCGGTCGTCGTCATCGCCTTCGAAGGCGGCGGCGCCGTGCAGGCCAAGATCAAGGGCGAGGTTCGGCTGCCGATCCTTGCCACCCCGCCGTACGTCGACGCGCTCCGCGCCGCGACCAGCGGCACCATCACGCTGAAGTCGCTCGATGGGAAGCCATTCACCGTGCTGCAGAGCGGTGGCGCCGCGCCGAGGTTCGTCGGGTTCGATCCGGCGAAGGACCCGCCGCGCCCCGAGTACACCGTCTCGTGGGACCTTGCCGGCCGCGCTTCCGATGCGATGCCGATCTGGTGGTTCATCCGGACCGACCGCTCCGACTGCGACGCGATTCCGCTGCGCGTGCGCGACGAGGCCACCGGCAGCAAGCACGACATGGATCGCTTCAAGCGGTTCTGGATCGTCAAGGACTCGCTTGTGATGGCGGGCCGTGGTTCGGTCGGTGCGACCCACAAGGCCGAGATCGAGCTCGAGCACTACAACCCGCCGAAGCGCGGTGCCGTCGAGAATCCGCTGTGGCGCAACGTGAAGTCGGTGCGCTCGCTGAACCCGGATGTCGACGTCAGGTTCGTCGGGAAGCGCGATGCCGGGACCGATGGAACGATGGTCGAGATCGAACTGACCGCGAAGCGGGCCGGGCCGATCGAGGGCCAGCTCGAGATCGAGACCGCGACCGGCAAGGGGCTGGTGTCCTTCGCGTACTTCGCAAACCCGAGCTGAGCACGCCACCTGATGCAGCGATGGATGACCAGCGCCTCTGCCTTCGCGGATCTCCTTGAGTCTGCGGCGGAGTCGCTGCGTTCGTCGCCGCTGCGCGACCACTGCACCGTGCGGCTGCCACGCCGCGGCACGCTGCTTGCGACCGGCGATATCCATGACAACCAGCTGCACCTCGAAGCGGTGATACGTGCGGCGCGGCTGAAGCGCTCGCCCGACAACCACGTCGTGCTCCACGAGCTGATCCACGGCGATCGACTCGTCAGCGGCATGGACATGAGCCATCGGATGCTCGCGAAGGTCGCGGAGCTTGTGCTCGCCCATCCGCGAGAGGTGCATCCGATGCTCGCGAACCACGAGATCGCGCAGTTTCGACGCCAGCACATCTCGAAGGGCGCCGGCGACAACTTGCAGCTCTTCGACGCGGGACTCGAGTGGGTCTTCGGCGACGAGGCGGAGGTCGCGGCCGACGCGATCGGCGTGTTCGTGCGTTCGATGCCGCTTGCGGTCCGCTGCGAGAACGGCGTCATGCTGTCGCACTCGCTGCCATCCGCGGCGCAGATGCAGCACTTCGATCTCGGCGTGCTCGACCGCGACCTGGTTGACGACGACTTCGACGGTCCGATCGGCGCCGCGTATTCGATGACATGGGGGCGCAATCACCCGCCCGAGCACCTGGAGGCGCTCGCCCGCGCTTGGGGCGCGAAGCTCTTCATCGTCGGCCACGCGCACGCGAGCGCGGGCGTCGATTTCCGCCCGCCGAATCTCGTCATCCTCAACACCGACCACGAGCAGGGCCGGGTGCTTGAGATCGATCTTTCCGCCGACGCGCCCGAGGCCTCGTCGCTCCTGAACCGAGCCATGCCGATCCAGTCGTACTTCGATCTCGAGGCGATGGGCGGAAGCGAAGGGCGGCTCGCGTGAGTTCGCCGCTCGACCGGCCGATGCTCCTCGTCGACTGCACGCAGCGGGAGTCCGTTCTCGGCCTCGCCGTTCCAGATGCGCGAGGCGGCACGACCGTCACGGCCCGCACGTTCGAATCGGCGGCGCACGCGCCGCGCGAGCGCTTCTGGGATGAGTTGCGCGCACTTGCGTCGGACGCGGGCCTCGACGCGCGGACGTCGGAGATCGGCTCCGTGGCGGTTGCCATCGGCCCCGGCGGATTCACCGGCCTCCGTGTCTCCATCGCCTTCGCGAAGGCGCTCGCGCTTGCGAACGGGATTCCTGCGCTTCCGGTGCCGTCGGCGCTCGTCTTTGCGGCCTCGCATGGCGCGAGCGCTGGTCCCGGGGCATCCGGGCCGTGGCTGGTGGCGCTTGCCGCCAAGGACTGCACCGCGTGGGTCGCGCGGGTCGAGCGCGGGCTTCGCATCAACGAGGCCGCGTCGGCCGCGGGCCAGAGCCAGGGACGGGTCGTGCGCGCCGACGAGTTCGCGCCGCTTCTTGACGCGGTCGTCGCGGAGGGTGGAGTGCTGCTTGCGGATGGGCATCTCGATGCCGGGTTCTCCGAGTGCGCGCGCAGCGCGGGCGCAACGCAGGCGCCGCTTGCCGTCGATGGACGCGCATTTGCCGCAATTTCCCGTGAAATCTTGGCATCGGGCGGTGCCGTGCGCGCGGTCGACTTGCAGCCGATCTACGCCCGCGAGCCCGAGGCCGTCACCAAGTGGCGAGCACGTGCGAGTGAACGCGCATCTTCTTGACAATGGCGCAAGGGGCCGAGAGTCTTGATTGAACGCGCACTTTCTGCCTGACCGCAGGCTGAACGTTCCCGCGCATCGGGACACCCTGCACAGCCGGTACGGCGCACGCGCTCACGCGCCTGAATCCCGCCTCTCGATGTCGAGCAGGAGCCGGATCGCTCCGATTCTTGACGTGGGCACCTACGGGTGCCAACTGGACAGTCACTTCGCTGACGCCTGATCCACGATCACGCCGACTCGAGGGGCTGAAAGATGATCCACGCATGGCGCCATCGCGCCACGCGGGGGAGTGGTTGGTTCGTCGATACGAACCGGCCCACGTGAATTGCCATGGCCGCAAGCCGTGGCCTGGAGGAGGAGTGACCGTGCCGCAGCGAGGTTCCAACGATTCATCGGGTGATTCGAAGCGCGACCGCCAGGGCGGGGACGGCAAGCTGCCGGCCGCGCAGGACGGCATCCCGATCGGACGTCCGTCCGACGCAGACACGCTGTCCGCGATGTTCGTCGCGCTTGACTGCGTGCAGGAGGCGCGGCTCTCTGCGATTCTCGACGAGGCCGGCATCCGTCATGCAAGCGTGGCGGGACCGACCGAGGCGATCGCGCAGCTCGTCGCCTCGCGCACCGACTTCGTCTTCATCGCGGCGTCGACACGGCAGGATGAGGTCGCGCCGATCGCAGCGCAGGCTCGGCGGATCTCGGCTGGCACGAAGGTCATCGTGACGGGCAATCAGCCGCACTCCGACGAGCTTCTCGCCGCGATGCGCGCCGGAGTGGTCGACTGGATCGACCCCACCGACGACGCCGATTCGGTGCTGGCGCGGATCCGTGCGATCGTCGACGCGATCAACGACGAGCGCCGTCGCGAAGAGCGCGTGGCGCGGCTGAAGGGCATCTGCCAGAAGCTCGTGGTCAACCGCGACGAGTTCACCAAGCAGGTCGACGCGCTGCACGAAGGCCTTCGCAGCGCCGCGGACGATGTGCAGGAGCGGCTCGACGAGGCCGAGATCGCAGGCGAGTTCCGCGGGCTTCTGTCGCAGGAGCTCGATGTCGAGGACCTGTTGCGCACGGCGCTGCAGTACCTCCTGACCAAGACGGGCGCCACGAACGCAGCGGTTTACCTGCCCGGCTCCAAGGCGACCCAGTTCGGTCTCGGCGCGTACGTGCACTACGACTGCCCGCGCGCCACGGCGCAGCCGCTTCTCGACCGACTCGGCAGCGACATCTGCCAGCGGCTCGCCACGCGGCAGGACATCATCCGCTTCACCGACACGCGCGATTTCGTGCACGCGATCGGTATGGCGGGCGCCGTCCTCGAGGACGCGGAGCTCGTTGCCTGGAGCGCGCAGCACGAGGACGAGTGCATGGCTGTCTTCTTCCTCTTCCGCAACAGGGCCGAGCCCTTCAAGGAAGAGCTGGCGGTGCTGATCGACGTGCTGCGGCCGGTGTTCGCAGCGCAGATGGCGAAGGTCGTTCGGATCCATCACCGCTCGAACTTCCAGTTCCCGAAACTGCAGTCGGATGCCGACGAGGTGGATGGCGACGACGACGAGGGCCGCGACGACGAGGGCCGCGACGATGAGGGCGAAAGCTGGCGCGACGCGGCGTGAGCGGCTTCGGTGGATCGACCGTACGTCGTGGGCGTTGGCGGCGCGCGCAGCGTTCCGCAACGTGGCCACCGGCGCCTCCGTCCGACCGATGTCCATCCGGTTCGTCCGTCGGGCAGGAACTACCATGCCCTCATGCCACGACGAACGATTTCCGAGTTCCGCGCCGACCGCGCCAAGGGCCAGGAGGCGCTGCTTGCCGCCGACCATCTTGGGCTCAAGCGGTTCCTTCGGCTTGACTCTGCCACATACGAGGACGGCGCGCTCGATGCGCGCACCAAGGAACTCCTTGGTCTTGTCGCCAGCGCCGTCCTGCGCTGCAACGACTGCATCGACTACCACCTCGAGCAGTGCGTGAAGGCGGGGTTCTCCCGCGAGCAGCTGGTCGACGCGATGAACGTGGCGCTTGTCGTCGGCGGGTCGATCGTCATCCCGCACGCGCGGCATGCGATGCTGTCGATGGATGAACTCTTCGCCGAGAAGGCCGCCGGAACGCTGCCCGCGTGAGGTGCATCAGACGCGTCGGGCGCGGACGAGGACAGTCACGCCGCCCGTCACGCGGTCGCCCTTGCGGACGCACACTTCCTCGACTTCGGAGGTGGGCACGATCAGCTCGGTCGTCGAGCCGAACTTGATCATTCCGAAGCGCTGGCCGCGGAGGAATCGCTGGCCGGCGGCGATCGGGCAGACGATGTGCCGCGCGACCTTTCCGGAGATCTGCTTCACGCCAAGCAGCACGCCCCCCGGCGAACGCAGCGTGGTCACGAGCGACTCGTTGACCTTCGCGCTCTCCTCGATGCGCACGTCGAGGTACTTGCCGGGCGTGTGGATGGTGCCAAGGACGTCGACATCGGTCGGCATGCGGTTGACGTGGACGTCGAACACCGAGAGGTAGATGCGGACGATGGTCGCTGGCGCGCCGCCGGTCGCCACGTGCTCGGGAACCTCGAGGACGGCGCTGACGAGGCCATCCGCCGGGCTCACGAGGTCGCGCGCATCTTCGGTCGCCGGCCGCCGCCCGAGCGGGTCACGGAAGAACGAGGCCAACGCGGCCCAGACCACGGCCGCTCCGACCGTCAGCCACCACCAGCCGAAGAACAAACCCGCCGCTGCGGGAATTGCAGCGGCGAGCGTGATGATCATCCATTCGCGGATCCCGTAGCGCGTCAGCAGCATCAGGGGTCCGGATCAGTTGTCGGAAGCCTTGCCGACGAAGAAGCCGACGAGGCCGAACACGGCGGCGAGTCCTGCGAGGCTGCCTGCCCACGCCAGAAGGTTTCCGGCGAAGCTCGCGGCGATGCCCGAGCCGGCGCCGAAGGCCATCGAGAAGGCGATGAGCAGCATGACGATCAGGCCGATCGCGGCCGCGATCATCAGGCCGATGGTCGCAGCCGACCACGCGCCGTCATAGGCCTCCGCCACCATCATGCCAGTGCTCGGCACCGGCACAGCGCCGTAGCCCGGGGTCGCGTTCACGGCATCGAAGAGGCCGCTCGCGCCAGCGCCGGCGTCGCCGCCTTCGCTTGAGTAGACCTGGTCGATGAGTTCGGCGCCGAGGGCCGTCTCTTCGCTCTCGCGGGTCAGGTCGAGAAGACCCGAGCCCGAGCCGACCGTCTCGAGGCCGATCTCGACGGCGTCGCCGCCGCCGCGGTTGCCAAGGGCCGAGACGCCCGTGCGCTCGGCGCTGTCGACCAGCGACGGGGTTCCGCGACCTGCATTGGTGTCTGCGAGGCCGAGGACGGAGTCCTCGTTCGCGGCGCCACCCTTGCGGGCGTCTGCGCCACCGAAGGCGGTTCCGCCAGCCGAGTCGGCGAGGCCGATGGGACCCTGCGAGTCATCGAGACGCGGTCCGGCGTCGGAGAAGCTGGCGAGGAGGTCGACCTGCTCGACACGGAACTTCTGCTGGCCCTCGTGCACCACGCGCTGAAGGCGGCCGGTGTCGGCGATGGAGTTGACCTCCGCCGGGCTCTTCTTCAACTTTGCGGCTGCTTCCTCGAGGGTGTAGAACGACTTGGCCATGCTGGGTCTCCATTGGGGGCGGCAAATCGCCCGAGATCCGTACGCTACCGAACCGGACCGGATGCCGCAAGGACGAACCAGCCTCGAAACTCTACGCAGCCCACCATGCCGAAACGACAAGATCCGACCAAGAAAGGGCTTGGGGCGCGAGTCCGGCGCCGCGCCAGCGGAGCCGCAGGGGTGCGGGCCACGGTCACGGCGGCTGTTCCCCCGGCGGCGGCCGACGCTGTGGCGGGGTGGTTTGCCGAAGTCGCCCGGGACCTCCCCTGGCGAAGCCGCCGCAGCGGCTATCACGCGCTTGTCAGCGAGTTGATGCTGCAGCAGACGCAGGTTGCGCGGGTGGTCGAGAAGTTTGGTCCGTTCATCCGTCGTTTCCCCACGGCCGCGGCCTTGGCGGCCGCCCATGAGGACGCGGTCCTCGCGATGTGGCAGGGGCTTGGCTACTACCGCCGCGCCCGGCTCCTGCACGCCGCCGCAAAGGCGGTGGTCGACCGTCACGGTGGGCGGGTGCCGGTTCGCGACCATGCCGCTCTGCTCGCCTTGCCCGGCGTGGGGCGGTACACGGCAGGCGCCATCGCGTCGATCGTGGCAGGCGAGCGCGTGCCGATCGTCGACGGCAACGTGACGCGGGTGTTTCAGCGGCTCGCAGCGCGCGAGGGAAGCGCAAGCGAGCGCACGATCGTCGAGTGGGCGTGGGAGGAGGCCTCTCGGTACGTGGCGGCGGCAGAAGACCCGGCCGCCGCGAATGAGGGGCTCATGGAACTCGGCGCAACGGTGTGCACGCCCGCCGCGCCGCGATGCGACGCGTGCCCCGTGGCGGCGATGTGCCGAGCGCGATGCGATGGCCTTGTCGATCTGATTCCAGCGCCGAAGGCGCGGGCAGCGCGGCGCGACCTCGTGGTGGTGACGGCGCGCGTCGAGCGCGCATCCGATGGCGCGGTGCTTCTCGAGCAGCGTCCACGCGAAGGGCTCTGGGGCGGGCTCTGGCAGCCGCCCTCGGTCGAGTGCGCGGACGGGCGCGACGCTTCGCCGCGCGCGGCGGCGGAAATGCTCGGGTTTCCGCGAAGTGTGCTGCTGCGCGCCGCGGGGGAGGTGCCGTTTCAGACAACGCACCGCGCGGTCGTGTTCGTGGTGTTCGCGGCGCGCGCTCGCGGGAACGCGGCGTCGGCGCTGGCGCGCAACGGCAGACGCTGGGTCACATCCGACGCGATGGGCGAGTTCGCGCTGTCGAACGCGGCAAAGCGCGTGATTCGTGGTTGAGCCGCGGCTGCTTGCCGCAGCCGCCTTCGGCATAGCCAGCACCAGAGGGAGCGGCCGCAGCCGCGACCGCTCAATCTTGAGCCGCGGCTGCTTGCCGCAGCCGCCTTCGGCATAGCCAGCACCAGAGGGAGCGGCCGCAGCCGCGACCGCTCAAAACGGGTCTTCAGGCTTTCGTGTGGGCTATGGCACCGTCGGCCCTCAGCGGGCGGCGTGCGGCTGACGGTCTCGAGGTCTCTCACGGAGGCACAGAGGCACAGAGGCACAGAGGCGGCCTCG
>JBIKXP010000233.1:0-4862 GCA_044355685.1 Phycisphaerales bacterium | reverse complement strand
GAGTCGAAGATTGGCCCTGTCACCATGACGCTCGAGATCGCGCCGCTCTCTGAGCCCGGGCGCTGGTCATGGACCATCATCTACGAAGGAGAGTCGGGCCGGCAGGTGCGCCCGTACGAACTTGTCGAGGTGAACGCTGCCGAGGGCCGCTTTGTGATCGACGAGAAGAACGGCATCGTGATCCCTGTTCGCGTCCTCGACGGCACGCTCTACTCGACGTTCGAGGTCATGGGGAGCCGCGTCGAGCTGCGCGAATCTCTGCGGCATGATCGCGCCGGAGCCCCTGAGATCGCCGTCGAGATGGCGACGATCGTCGTCGAGGGCGCCGTCCTGACGGGCGGTATCGCAGATCGCGGAATTCCAGAGGTTCGATGCTGGACGCCCCGCGTCGTCCAGCGCGGATCGCTTGCGCGCCAGTGATCGAAATGCGCGGATCGGATCGGCTCACAGCCTCGTCAAGACGATCCGCGCCTTCATCTCGTTCGCAACAAGGCGTTGCTTGTCGAGGTCGCCGTCGAGAATCATCGTCGGGCGCGACGCGTCTTGAGCCAGCGCCTTGTCGGGTGTCGAAAGCCACACACGGATGCGCCGCTTCGGGAGATCGACCTGCGTGTCGAACTTCTGAATCGACTCATACGGCACGGCGCGGTCGATGTTGCGGTTGCGGACGATGAGCACATCGCGCCGGAATTCAAGCGTGAGCCGCTCGCGCGAGAGGTTCGCGGCGCGTTCGCGTCGTCTGCGGAGAAGCCCGGCCGTGTAGAACCCAAGCGCGATTGCGGCGAGCGTCAGCGCGACCCCCAGCGAGACGCTGCGCCATGATCCGCCTGCGTTCCGCCCGAGGCAAGCGGGGACTGCGAACAGCGAGACCATGAGCATCGTGTGCGCGATGTCGTAGATCGAGCCGGCGCGCTTCGACTCTGGCTCGAATCCCGGCCGGCCGCTGACGACCAGATCTCCGTCAAACCCTCGGGCGCCGCACTCCGGGCACGGGCGGTCGAGCGGAAGGCCCTGTCGCTGGTATCCGCACGCGGGGCAGGGCAGTTCTCCGTGAATCATCGGAACATCTCGCGATTGGGCCACGTCGAGGAATGTAACGCGCCTTCGGGCGCGTACACTTCATCTGACTTTTGCGCGCCCGGACGACATCCTGTACCGACGGCCTATCTTGAACTCAATCCGAATTCCCCTCGAAGCACCTGCGGCCACTCGGCCGAGGCAGGTGTTCCTGCGCTACTGCGTCCCGATCGTCGCGGTGCATCTTCTTGCGCTCGCGGTGTTTGTGCCTGCCTTCTTCTCATGGACGGGTGTCGTGCTGTGCCTCGTCGGTGTGCACGTGTTCGGTCAGACGATCACGCTTGGATATCACCGGCTGCTCACGCACCGCAGCTTCAAGACGCCGCGGTGGTTCGAGCGGGGTCTCGTTCTTGGCGCGCTTTGTTGCCTCGAGGATTCGCCGGCACGATGGGTCGCGACCCACCGCATGCACCACGCGCACAGCGATGAGCAGGAAGACCCGCACTCGCCCTTGGTGACGTTTCTGTGGGGGCATGTCTGGTGGCTTCTGGTGCGCAACCACTCGCTGCATCACCCCGCGAACTACGAGCGGTACGCCCGCGATGTGCTTCAGGACCGGTTCTACATGTGGATCGAGAAGCACCCCACGAGCCCGCTGTGGGTGTATGCCGCGCAGATCGTGCTCTACGCAGTCGCATCGTTCGCAGCGGCGCTCCTGTGGACCGACGCGGCGGGGGCGGCCAGCTTCGCAGCGGGCATCGTCGCATGGGGCGTGCTCCTCCGAACCGTGCTCGTCTGGCACATCACCTGGAGCGTGAACAGCCTCACGCACATCTTCGGCTACCGGAACCACGATACGCGCGAGAACAGCCGGAACAACTGGCTGGTCGCGCTCTTCGCCTGCGGCGAGGGCTGGCACAACAACCACCACTCCGACCCCGCGTGCTGCACGGTGCGGCATCGTTGGTGGGAGCTCGACGTCACGTATCTCGAGGTTCGCGCGCTTGGGCTGATCGGCCTTGCGTGGGACATCGTGCCCCCGCGTGCAGAGCGAGCGAGGCGTGCGCTGGCAGGGCGTGCGCCGGGCGTGGCGACCAGGCCATGACCCCGAGGGCATCTCGGGCGGGCTTCGAACCGACCGGCACGCGACAAGGCTTGGAAGAGTCGGTTCGCACGCTGGCGTGAAGCTCTCAGCGCCGAGCGCGCTTCGCTTGCGAGGGCTCTTTCGTGCGAGAGACTGCAGCGCGCCCTCCGATGGGTTCTTGCGTGGACCGGACGCGACGAGCGGAACCTGCGCGCGTTCTCGATGTACTTCAGATGAGGACAACGGCTTCGCGCTCGAGCGAGGTCGCTTCGGCATGCCGTCGGTGCGTCTTTCCGATGCCTCGCGATGTTATCGGAACGCCTTGCCTCTGCCGCGCACGATTCTTGTCCGCTGCTGGAGTACGACGGCGCGTGTGCGTTGCTGAATTTGCGTGTTTTGCCGATGATTTGACTCATTTCTTTGTTCGCTGCGACTTGTCGTGTGCCGCAAATACGTGACACTTGCATAAGGACGCAGCCGGATTCGACACGTGGAATCTGTCGCCGGGGCGTGCATCGCGACCAACCCGAGGCAAGGCCTCAAAGGAAACATCATGACCAAGGGAACCTTCGTTCAACTCTCGGCGGCTTCGGCAGCTCTCCTCGGCGCGTTGAACGTGGCAGAGGCCGGTGTGGTTGCCGTCCCGATCTACCTCAACACGGTCAACATCAACATGGCAGACGACGGCTTGAACGGCTACGACACCAGCGGTGTCGCCATGAATGGCCCGACTCTCTTCAGCAATCCGACCTACGGATCCGCGCTGGTGACCCAGTTCCTCCCGACGGGATTCGAGATGACCCTCAACTCGACCGCGGCCGCCAACAATCAGGGCTTCGTCATCGTCCAGTACTTCAACGTCACCGATGCGGTGAACTACTCGCTGCTGGGCGGAGCGGCGAACGGCGCGAATCGAGTCCAGATCCGGCGCATCACAGGGACGCATCACGGCGTGCCGACAGGTCCCGCGGTGTTCGACACCGACTACATCTCGACGGGATTCGACTTCTCGGGAGTTCTCAACGTCGGCAACTACTACCTCCAGTTCGAGTTCAACCGCAACGGCGCGACGAACGCGACGATCTTCGACCTTGACTTCACGCCCGTTCCTGCTCCGGGAGCGCTCGCGCTTCTTGGGCTTGCTGGGCTCGCAGGCGGTCGCCGTCGGCGCGCGTGAACGCGCGTGTCGATGAACATCGTTCACCACATAATCCCCCCGCGGATCTCCGCGGGGGGATTTCCGTTGCGGGCAGCGCTGCGGTGGGTGCGATGCCTCACTGTCCGACGCTGTCGAGCCACGCAGAGAGATCGGCGGCCGAGCGCTGGCCGCGCAACTCGGCGATGACCTTGCCATCTCGCAGCGCGTAGGTCATGGGAATCGCGCGCGTACCAAGATGCGCGTCGGCAAGCGCGGGCGAACGGTCGACCTCAAGGTGGGTCGGCAAGAACCGCGCGTCGGAGAGCCTCGCGATCACGGCCGCATCGTTGAGTGCGTCACGCTTGTACTGCTGGCACGGCGCGCAGCGGTCCGCGGTGACGAATGCGATCACGATGCGGCCTGACCCCGCCTCAGCGATCGCCTTGTCGAGCGGCGGCGCTTCGGCGATCAGCGCCGGAAGCGCGACCGTCTCGCGCGCCACGATGAACCCGGTCTTCGGGTCGTACTCGTGCGCGACCGTCAGCCGATCCATCCACGCCTTGATCGCGGGCGGTGGAGCCTTCGGGGGTTCCTGCGGCACAGGGGTCGCCACAGGCTTCGAGGTGCAGGCGCTCAACGCAAGTACGAGCGCCGCAGCGCAGACAGGGTTCTTTCGGTTGGGCCGTCGCATGTGATCCTCTGATTGTGAACGTCCTGTGATTGGCGACGTGACAATAGCCGATCGACCGCGCGGTGGTTGCCCCGCACGGTCGACCGGCCGCGATGGATGGATCGAGTGCCAGCGGCGGCTGGCCGTTTACTTCTGCGCTTGCAGCGCCTCAATGGTCCGCTTCGGGTTGATGATGAAACGGCCGGGCTTGTTTGGAATCGGATCTGCGTTCGCCTTCATCAGCGCGATCACGTCTGCCGGCTTGAGTTCAGGCCGCAGCGCAAGGATCTTCGCGGCCAGGTTCGCCACCTG
The DNA here is from genome assembly GCA_044355685.1 of Phycisphaerales bacterium. Taxonomy (GTDB): domain Bacteria; phylum Planctomycetota; class Phycisphaerae; order Phycisphaerales; family SM1A02; genus QWPT01. The sequence continues at coordinate 641 of JBIKXP010000233.1, read as the reverse complement.
CGGCGCGGCCATCGATGTGCCCGAGAAGGGGATCACGCGCCCACCAGGCACCATGCTGGGAATGCGGAACCCGTTCGCGTAGAGCTCAACGTTCTCGCCGGTTGTGGTGAACGAGGTGAACTGGTCCTGATCGTCGACCGCACCGACCGTGATGAGGTTGGGCAGCCGCAGTCCTGCCGGAACATACTCCGCGAAGTCCACGTTGTTGTCCTCGTTGCCGGAACCGGCGATGAAGAGCACGTCGGGAGCGGAGCGGATCGCTTCCTCCAGGCCGTCGCGGAAGGGCTTGAAGATCCGGCGGCTGAGTTCCGCGCGCTCCTCGGGGGTTGCGCCGACACCCTTCGCGGCCAGCATGCCCTCCAGCATGGGTCGACCGATGCGCCAGCTCATGTTGACCACGCGAGTGTTGGCGCCCTTCATGTACGTGACGGACTGGCGGCATGCCTCGCCCCAGCGCTCGCCGAACTCGATCGTCGGAGCCTCGTCCGGAATCGACTTCCATGGCCAGTTCTCGGCGATGTGGAGGATACGTGCGAACGGATTGCCGGCCACCGCGACGCCTGCGACGTGGGTGCCGTGGGCGTAGCTTCCGATGAGCCCCATGTCGTCGCTGAAGTTCTCGAGATCCTTGCCGCGGAGCG
>JBIKXP010000232.1:0-4890 GCA_044355685.1 Phycisphaerales bacterium | reverse complement strand
TCGCGCGCTCCTTCACGAAGGTTTCCTCGATCGCGCCAACGACTTCGGTCACTTCATCGCCGGTGATGAAGCGAGCCATGTCGATGATGTGGGCGTTGAGATCGCCGTGCGCGCCAGAACCCGCCTGGGCGGCCTGAAATCGCCACAGGAGCGGTGTGTCGGGTCCGCCCCAGTCCTGCAGGTAGGACGCACGCACGTGGAAGATGCGGCCGAGACGATCCTCGCGCACCAGCCGATGCGCGAGGGCGACGGCCGGACAGCGGCGATAGTTGTACCAAACGAAGGTGCGCACGCCCTTCTTCGCGGCGGCGCGGGCGGCAAGGACCATCTGCTTCGCATCGGCAAGCGTGCCCGCAAGCGGCTTCTCGCATGCGACATGCTTCCCGGCCTCGAGGGAGGCGATCGACATCTCAGCATGCAGGTGGTTCGGCGTCGAGACATCGACGAGCTCGACCTCCGGATCAGAGAGCACGTCGCGCCACGCGACCGTCGAGCGATTCCAGCCCCACTTGGCTGCGAACGCGGCGGTCTCATCGGGGTTTCGGCCTGCGGCAAGCGCGAGCGTCGGCGGCCGACGGAGGTCGAAGAACTGCGCGCACTTGCCCCATGCGGTCGAATGCGCGCGCCCCATGAACTTCGTCCCGATCAGCGCGACGCCGATCGGCCCGGTTGCCTGCGGATGGGTCTGCCTGCTCCGGTCGTTCTTCGCCATGTGCATGGTCCTCTGGTCGCGCGGGACACGCGCGCAGCAACCGCGCGCGCGTGGGCCGATATGCTACCGACTCGGCGCCCACGGCGCGGCGCGACGCCGCGCATGGCGACCGGATCCACGAGGTCACGCATGCACCGAACGCGAGAAAATACGCAGGAATCGAGCATCATCCCCGGCCGCGCGCAGCGCGACGGCAACGTCCGCGGAGACATCCGCGACGACCTCGACCTTCTGCGGGCCGAGGTGGCGCGACTGCGACGCGAGTCCCGCACCTCCCGGTTGCTCGCGATGCTGGCCTCGACGGGACTTGTGCTCGGCCTGTTCGCGATGGCTGCGCCCGACGTCGCGCGGGTCGTGCAGACCAAGCGTCTCGAGATCGTCGACGATTCCGGCCGCGTGACCATGGTCGCGTCGAGTTCGCCGCAAGGCGGCCGCCTCGACCTTTGGAACGCTGCGGGCGCGAACACGGCCCGCATCGGGTCGAACGACTCAGGCGGCGACCTCGTCCTCTGGTCGAAGGACGGCGCGTCCGCAATCAGCGCCTATGCGCAGCAGAACGGCGGCCGGATCGAGATCGGCATGCCCGGGAACCGAATCGCGGGAGTCGTCGAGGCTGGACCGCTCGGTGGCCGCCTGTCGCTTGCGAACCAAGCCGGAAACCCGGTCGTGGGTGCCGCGTCGTTCGAGGATGGCGGTGCGCTGCGCATCGCAAGCCGTGACAACAAGGACGCCGCGCTCCTGCGATCGACCGCCGACGGCGGCAGCCTGGATCTGATCGCGCCGACGGGCGTCGCGATGGCGCGTCTGCGCGCCGCGGAAGCGGGTGGAGAGTTCGATCTCGTCGCGCGCACCGGCACGCAGCGCGTGAGCGCATCCGCAAACGAACGCGAGGCGCTTGTCGTCGCGCTTTCCGATCGAGGCGCGTCGAAGCTCGAGTCGAGCGCGCGCGGTCCGAGCGTCGACCTCCTCTCGCGCGAGTCGACGCGCGTTGCATCGCTCGAGGCGAACGCAGGCGGCGGCGCACTCGTGTGCCGAAGCGCCAGCGGCAACTCCGTCGCTTCGATCGGTGCGAATCCCGCGCTGTCGAAGGGCGGCCTCGTGCAGGTCTACAACGACGCGCAGGAAACCGTATTCGCCGCGGCGGTGAACGCCGAGGGCGCCGGACGCGTCGCGCTTGGAACAGCGGCGGGAAACGCCACCTTGATCGCGGAAAGCGGCAAGGACGATGGCGGCAGCCTCAGCCTCAATCGCGGCGGCCGTCGCGCCCTCGCCTTCCTCGCCAGTTCAAACGGCGGCCTGCTGAACCTCTTCTCATCGACGGGAACGCCGATCGTGATCGCGGGTGCCGCCGAAGACGCTTCCGGCGGCGTCGTCGCGATTCGCTCGGGCGATGGCCGCGATCTCGTGCGGGTCGGCGTCGACGACAAGGGGTCCGGCAACGTGACGCTCTTCAACAAGGACGCCAGCGAGCGCAAGACGGTCGCTGGTCCGCGCTGAGCGTCGCGAGCCTTTCCGCTCGAACTCCTCGCCCGAACGCTTCGCCGACAACCTCGCGGAATCCTGCGGAAACCGCTTCGTCTCAGCCGATCGAGCGGTAGGATTTCGACATGTCGATCCTTCGCTTCCTCGCGTGTGCCGCTTTGGCCTCAAGCCTCGCAACCGTCGCTGACGCGCGGGCAGACGCTCCCGCGCCCGCGTCGAGAGAGCCGCAGAGTGCCAACGAGTTCCCAGCGGACTGGTTCTGGAGAACCGGCCGCGCTGCGAAGACCCACCCGAACATGACCGGCAAGGCGCCGCCCGCGCTCGAACTCACGCGTTGGCAGGGCGACCCCGAGGCCATCGCGCGCATCGTCGGCGCGTCGGGCGACGACGACCCGTGGAAGAACCTCCGCGGCAAGGTCGTCGTGGTCGACTTCTGGGCCACGTGGTGCGGACCATGCGTCAACGCCATTCCGAAGAACATCGCGCTGGTGAAGGAGTTCGCGGCCGATGGACTTGTGTTCCTCGGCGTCCACGATGCCGCGAATGGCTCCGAGCGGATGTCCTCCCTCGCGAAAGAGACCCGCATCAACTACCCGCTCGCAGTCGACAATGGCGGCAAGAGCGCGCGAGCGTGGAACGTCAGCTTCTGGCCGACCTACGCCGTGATCGATCGCAAGGGCATCGTGCGTGCGATCGGCCTGCAGCCTCAGCACGTCCGCGCGGTCGTGGAGAAGTTGATCGCGGAAGCGCCGCCAGAGGACGTCGGCGGCCCGCGACCATCGGAGAGCGGCAAGACGCCCGCGGCAAAGCCCGGGGCCGGCGAGCCGAGCATCGAGCGGACCCCGGCCGCCGACGCGGTTCCGGCCAAGCCCCTCGATGCCGCGCTCCTCGAAGGAAAGCCCGCGCGCCGGGCGGCGCTCGCGAAGTTCGACTCCTGCCCGCCGGCGCCCGCGCTTGGCGGCGCGACGACCTGGACCGACCCGTCGAACGCTCTCGGCGGCGCGACCTCGCTCGAGGCGCTGAAGGGCAAGATCGTCGTCCTCGACTTCTGGGCGACGTGGTGCGGCCCGTGCATCGCGAGCATTCCGAAGAACAACGAGATCGCCCGCACGTTCGCCGATCGCGGCGTCGTGCTCATCGGCGTCTGCCACCCCGAAGGCGGCGACAAGATGCTCGACGTCGCGAAATCGAAGGGTATCGCGCATCCCATCTGCCTCGATGCGCGCGGCGAGGTGATCGCGAACTACGTCGTCGACAGCTATCCCGACTACTACCTCATCGACCGCGAAGGCCGCCTGCGCGGCGCGGACGTGGGCAACGGAAGCCTCGAGAAGGCGATCGAGGCTTTGCTTGCGGAAGACGCGCAGAAGCCTCCCGCGAAGGAAGACGCCGGAACGCCGGCGCCGCGATAGCCCCCGCGCGACATGCGCGTGGATGCGGCGCGAAGCACGCGACTGCCTTACGCCGCCGTGCCGGCGACGCCGTCGCGGGTGACGTAGAAGAGGTCGCGCGTGATCGGGTAAGGAAGGCGACGGAAGTCGTCCTCGACCCGCTGCTTCAGCCGCCCCACGAACGGATCGGGACCGACGCTGATCGCGATGAAGGTGTCGCGCGCGGGAGTCGCGACGTAGAAGTCGCCCTTCATCTCGCGCGAGAGCCGGTCATGCAGCGTCGACAGCAGGAGCCGGGCTGCGTCGTAGCCGTCCTGTTGGGAGACGATCGCGGCGCGGCCGCCGTCGTGCGAGTCGACGAGACGCACCTCGAGATCGGGCGCGTAGTGCGCGAGGTTCTCGCGGGAGATCGCGTCGAGATCGTCGCACTGAAGTCCCCAGCGGATCATCTGCTCGGTGGTGATCGACACCGTGAGCTGCGGAAGATCGATGACGAACACGACGACGGTGTCGTTCACAAAGGGAACGTGCGCCACCTGCTCGCGATCGAGATGCTCGAAGATCGATTCCGGCTGGATGCGCGGCATGATGCGCGCGCGCACCACCGAGAACGGAAGCGGCGCGCCGGAGATCTGGTCGCCCTCGAGCAGGCGGTCGAGGTAGTTCTCGATGATCGCGTCGCCGTTGCGCGGGTCGCGAAGCACCATGCGGTAGAGGTTCTCGAGGCCGAGGTGACGGCCATCGAACACGACGTGGAGCGGCCCCGTCACCGCGGCGTGGCGGTCGGGGAACTGGCGCAGCAGCATCGCGAGTACGTGCGTTGAGAAAGCGTCTGGATCAAGTGGAAGATTGTCCATGACGACCGATCCTCAGACCTGCGCCCATCGGCAAGACCCCGCCGGGCACCCGCCCGGCGATCAAGGCCTTGCGCCCGACCACACCTTTCAACGTCGGCCGTTCTCGGGCAGGCCTTTGCCGAACTCGCGGATTCCGACGGAGAAACTCCGAGCCCCCCGCTGGCCACCGCCTGGACCGCGGAATCGGCGGTTGGCAGAGCCCCCGGGCCCGCGGGAGTTGCCCGTACACTGAGCGCCGCTGCCGGATTCCGCGGGTGATCTTGACCCCGCGCGACACTCCCGACGGCTGGCTCCGCCCGTCGGCGGGCCGAGCGCTTTCCCGGAGCAACCCGCCCATGTCGCCTTCCGCCTCGACTGTTCCGACGCACCCAGCCCGCACGAGGGCGCTGCAGGAGTGGTTCGTGACCCCGCCCGGCCCCCGCCGCCCGCTGCTTGTGATCGCAGGCCC
>JBIKXP010000061.1:0-15967 GCA_044355685.1 Phycisphaerales bacterium | reverse complement strand
CGCGGGTTCGCCCTTGCAGCACCTTGTGCACCGTTCCGTGGTTGTCGATCCACCACGAGTTCGGCAACTGCCAGTCGTCCCAGATGAGTTCAGGTGCGAAGGGCGTGCCGCGGTGCGTGCCAGAGATCTGGTCAGTCGGCGGCGGCGAGCCGGTTGGCACCGTATACCCGTTCAAAGCGGTCATCGTGGAAGGTGGTCCGACCGTGCCAGCACGATACGGCCACGCTTGATTCGAAACCGTCGGCGTCCCATCGGGGAACGGCGCAGCGGTCCCAAACACCGGAGCGAGATAGAGCGCAGGAATGGGAGGAGTCGAGGCGGTCGCGAAGAATGAACCGGTCGGCGCTGCGGGCGTGCCGGTCAACTGCGCGTTCGAGAGCGCTCGAACCCGGAAGTCCGCGGGCTCTCCGCCCGGCGCCGACACTCGGTAGACGAACACGGCCACCTGCACCTTGCCGCCGTACCGACGGAACATGACGTCCCAGTAGTAGGACGGACGGCCTGTGACGCTGGCACCCTGCGGAAACGAACGCTCGGCCTGCGTGAACGTGATGTTGGGCTCCACGAGCGCCTGCACGTTCAGGTTGTTGAATAGAGGATTCGAGAGGACGGATGGATCGTTGAGGACGAGATCGAAGAGCGGATACTTCTGCCGGTTGTAGGGAACTCCGAAGAGCGCGATGGGCGTGCCGGCCGTGGGAATGCCGTTTGGCATCTCGGTCGCCCACACGCCGGCCGGCGTGAAGCGGCTTCCGATGTTGAACGGGCCCTGCTGCCGGGTGTAGTCGGCCGAGAAGACATCGATCGTTCCAAGGATCGGATCGGGACTGGTCGCCGAGCCCGGCCGTGTGTAGAACGCCGGACGCATCCAGCCCCAGTCGCCCGACGGCAACGGCAGCCAGCTCGGCGCACCCACGGGCTGAATCGAACCGGCCGGACCTTCTCCAGGAATGAAGCTTGGCTGCGCGCCGAAGTCGTCAAAGTCGCCGAAGTCGCTCTGCGAGAGCTTCGAGCGCAACGTGGCGAACGCGTTCTTCGCGACAAGCGGTCCGATGGTGTCGTCCGCGGCCTGACGCTGCAGCGTGATTCCGGCCGGGAAGAGCGCCGCGATCGAGATCACGCCGATACCCAGAATGAACACAGCGAGCAGCATCTCGACAAGCGAGAAGCCGCGACGCGCGGAGCGCAGCGCCTGCGCCGACGAACCCGGAGCATCGATGCCAGGGCGAGCAGACATCAGCGAACCTTCCTCTCTGGAATCCCACTGAATCGATTGAAGGTGATCCGGTCGCCGAACTGGCGGATGTAGCCGCTCGGGCCGTTGAGCTCATCAAACATGTTGTCCTCAGAGGACCAGTCCAATCCCTTCAGCTCGCGCGCAGCCTTGTCGTCATAGACGACGAGGAACGGGACGAGGAGGATGTTGTTCTCGTCGTTGGGATGATCCTGAAACCAGAACTTCTGATAGTTCGAGGAGAGGTTGGCGCAGGTCCCCTGCGTCGCGTCCTGCGCGTCCGTCGGATCGTCGTTCGGGTTGTTGGGGTCGTTTGGCGTCGCGAGCGCAGCGTCGTTGTTCCAGTCGACGAACATCATCGCGTCGAGCAGCGTCGCCCCGGGGGGACGGGTGAGGAACTCGCCGTTTGGCCCGAAGAGCACCGCGATCTGCCGGTTGAAGTTCGCGGCCTCGGCGCAGTTCTCCATCTGCGGGAGTTCGGCCTGGGTGACGAGGTAACTGCCGGTCGGATCGACTTGAACACCGGGCGCTGGGTTCTGGTACATCGGACCAGCAACCTTGATCCCCTCGGGAAGGACGATCGCCGGCACGTTCGCAACGGGCCTGTACGGATGCTTGTAGCCGATCAGGTCGCCGCTCTCGTTCCGGTACGGAAGCTGCGCGCCGGTCCAGCGCACCACGACCATCTCGACGCGCTGGGGAACGTTCTTCTTGGTGGAATCCCACACCGGACGGAACACAAGCGCCGTCGGCAGCGAGTCGCGGATCGCGGCCGCCCGCGCCACGCCGAGCGCGTTGGTGACTGCGTTGGTGCCGCCCGCGAGGCGCGAACTGTTCGTGAGCCGTCGCGCGCCGAGCGTGGTCAGCGCCGCGAGGATCGCGATCACGCCGATCACGACGAGAAGCTCGATGATGGTGAACGCGCGCGTGCGCGCGGCCAGCGGACGCTGGGCGGCGCGTTGCGGGAATTCGATCGGATGGTCGCGTTCGCAGGACATTGGCTTCCTCACGGTTCACGAGCCTCGCAGGGCGAGGCTCACGGATCGATGATGGGCTCGTAGCTGTAGATGTTGTCGGAACTCGGTCGCGCAACGCCCGAGACTGGCGCGTCGTTGAAGCGCGTGTCGTTGCCTGCGGAGACCCACAGAATCCGGCGGTCCTTGCAGCGGATCTTCACCATGCCGCCCTGGTTCGCCGGCGCGGCCTCGCTGTCGCAGCGCACGGTGCCGTCCGCGTCGACCACGTTCGGATTGGCCGCCGCGAGCTCGGCCTGGGTGGCCTCGCGCCCCGGGAACACGGCGATGATCGGCGTGTCCCAGCTGTCGACGCAGTGGCGAAGCAGGCTGTTCGAACTGCCAGTACCACCGAGCTTGATGTTCCGGAGAACGCTCTCGGGAAGCCGCTGGATGATGGGCGCGGACGCCTGCGACTGGGTCAGGATCCAGAGCAGCGTCGCCGTACGGCGAAACGGCAGCGTGGAGTACGCCGGAAGGCCGTGACCTGCCTGCGGAGGACCCGGTGGGATCGACGAGTAGGGCTGTTGAAGTGCAGGCGACGTCCATGTGTGCGTAGCAGCGACGAAAGAGCCGGCGGGAAGACTGGGTACGGCGCCATCGATGTCGTAGACGATCGAGCCGCTCGGAGCTGGATCGGTGGCAATTCCACCCGCGATCGGCTGGAAGCTTCGATACGTCACCCGGCGATCCATGACGCGCTCGTACTCCTCGGTCGCCGCGTTCAGGATCTCGAGCGTGTTGCGCGTGGCGCGATTCTCGCTGGCGCGGATGACCCCACCGCTCACCGCGAGCACGAGACTCGCGAGGATCACGATGATGGTGATCACCACGAGCAGCTCGATCAGCGAGAAGCCGGCGCGCGCGCGCTGCATGCCCTGGGTTGCGTTGTTGGTCGTGCGATGCATCGGACTCGGCTCCCGGCCTCACTGGCCGGTTAGGATGATGTTGTCCCTGTTGGTCTCGTTCGGATCGCGACGTCGGTCGCGGTCGAAGGTGCGGTCCGGTCCATTCGAGCGCAGCGCGAACGCAGCGCTCTTCAGGGCGGAACTGGTGAACGGGTCGTTCGCTGCGTCGGCGGCGCCTTCCGACTGGTCGGATGGCTCGATCACCCACGGGCGAAGGCAGGCGACGTCACCGAGGTTGAAGAGGGTTCCGTCTGCGCGCTTCCGAGTGGCGCGGATGTCCGTCCCCTCGTAGGGCGCGCGGTAGTAGACGATCGGCTCGCCCCAGAAGTCGAGGATGACCTTCGGGCGCGCGTCGAAGTTGATGCCGTCCTGCGCGGCGGTCACGATCTGCGGACGGCCATTCGCATCGAAGCCGGTCAGGCCACCGATGAGGCGCTCATCCTTCAGGTCGATGTAGGGCCCGTACACCTTGCCCTCGACGGCCTGCGTGTTCCAACCCGCGTTCCCCACCGCAGGCGGCGCTGCGAGACGGCCCGGGTTCCGTGCGGCGTAATAGCCGCCGAACGTCGGATTGGCCGCGAACGCCGGCTGCGGCGCCTCGACAGCGCCCCAACAGCCGTCCGGCCCCGGCGAGCGGATGCCGAACGTCGGCGACTCGCGGTCGCCGACGCCTGAGGTCCCAGTAGCCATGCGGCCATAGCCATCTTCCGAGCGATCGCCGTAGCCGAGCAGGAACTCCGCCAGCGTCGTGTGCGAGAACCAGAGCTGCTGGCGCGCGAGATCGTTGCCTGCGGTCACCTGATCGAAGCGCACAACGTCGCGGGCAAATCCGCGCGCGCCCGCCGCAGTGGGCGAACGCGCACCCAGCGCCGGCGGCAGATAGCCGAAGTCGCCCTGGAACTGCGCAAGCCCCGTCGAGATGGTGTTCATCAGCGACTGGGTGCTCGCGGACTGGACGCGCTTCGAGGCCGCCCCGAGCGCCACGATCAGCGTCCCGAGGAGCAGCACGATGATCGCGACGACCACCAGCAGCTCGGTGAGCGTGAAGCCACGCCCGGTACCGCGATGCGCGCGCAGTCGTGTCATGCGTGTGGCCAGTTTCTGCATGGGTTCTCCGACGGAGGGGTGACGGTCCACCGCTTACTTCTTCTGCGTGTTCGAGACGCTCTCGATCATCGAGACGAGCGGGAGGAACAGCGCGAGCACGATGAGGAGCACGATGCCGCCGAGGACGACGACCATGAACGGCTCGAGGAGCGACAGGAGGCTCGCCACCGCGACGTCCACTTCCTCGTCGTAGTTGTCAGCGATCTTCATGAGCATCACGTCGAGGTCGCCTGTCTCCTCGCCGACGTCGATCATGTTCACGACGATGGCGTCGCAGACCTTCGCTTCGCGCAGCGGAACCGCGAAGGTTTCGCCCTCTCGGATCGAGTCGTGCACCTTCGTCAGCGCGCGCTCGAACACGTAGTTGCCCGAGGTGTCGCGGGTGATGAGGATGGCCTCAAGGATGGGGACGCCCGCGCTGATGAGCGTGCCGAGCGTGCGGGTGAACCGCGCGATGGCCGTCTTCCTCAGCATCGTCCCGAGCACCGGAATGCGCAGGATGATGATGTCCGTCGCCGCGCGGCCGAAGTTCGTCTTTCGTATCAGCTTGAAGAACAGGAAGAGAAGCACCGGCGAGCACAGCACCCAGATCGCGCCCGGCACCACCTGTTCCTTCGACGATGTTCCGGCCACCCACTTCGACGCGTTGATCATGAAGATCGTGAGGTCGGGAAGCTTGACGTCGAAGTCCTCGAAGATCTCCTGGAACTTCGGGATGACGAAGTACATGATGCCGGTCACAATGAGGACGGCGATGAAGATGACGACCGCCGGGTAGATGAGGGCGCCGATGATGCGCCGCTTGAGGCGCTGCCCCTTCTCCATGAACTCGGCGAGGCGCTGGAGGATGACGTCGAGCACGCCGCCGACCTCGCCTGCCGCCACCATCTTGGTGTAGAGCCGGTCGAACGCGCGCGGGAACTTCGCCATGGCCTCGGAGAGGCTGGTGCCCGACTCGACTTCCTCGCAGACGCCGATGAGAACGTTCTTGAGGGCGCTCGGACGCTGCTGGCTCTCGAGGATCTGGAGCGAGCGAAGCAGCGGAAGACCTGCGTCCTGAAGCGTCGAGAGCTGGCGGGTGAAGAGGGTGAGCTTCTTGGTGCTGACGCCGCCGATGGTGAAGGTGACGCCCTTCTTCTTCTTCTTCTGTTCGCGCACCTTCTTGCCGCCGCCGCCGGTGCCGCCGGCGACCTTCTGCTCCTTCACGCCGCTCGGGAAGAGACCCTGCGACCGAATCTTCTTGATGGCCTCGTCGGCGGTCGTCGCCTCGACGGTTCCAGAGGTCTTCTTGCCTGCGTTGTTGATCGCGTCGTAGGCGTAGGTGGGCATAGTTCGCTCCGTTGTCTCGCTCAGCCTGATCTCACCGCGCTCCGCCGGGACAGGCCCGGCGGACGCGTCACTCGTCGGTCATCGTCTCGCGCACGACCTCGTCGATCGTCGTCTCTCCGTTGAAGACTGCCAAGAGGCCAGCCTCGCGAAGCGTGCGCATCCCGCGGCGCTTCGCCTCCTGGCGCAGCACGGAGGTCGACGCCTGCTTCATCACGAGCTCGCGCAAATCGTCGTCCATCGACAGGATCTCGAACAGGCCCTTTCGGCCCTTGTAGCCCGAGCGTCGGCAGAAGTCGCATCCCTTGCCGCGGCCGCGGTAGAACTGCTTGCCCTCGACGTCGCGCGGACGGAGATCGAGCTCCATGAGCTGCTCCTCGTTCGGCGTGAAGGGCTCCTTGCACTTCACGCAGATGCGGCGCACGAGCCGCTGCGCCACGATCGCCTCGATGGTCGCGGTGAGGAGGAATGTCTCCACGCCGAGGTCGACGAGACGGAGAATGGTGCTCGGAGCGTCGTTCGTGTGCAGCGTCGTCAGCACCAAGTGGCCGGTGAGCGACGCCTGGATGGCGATTTGCGCGGTCTCGAGGTCGCGGATTTCGCCGACGAGAATGATGTCCGGGTCCTGGCGGAGGAAGCTGCGCAGGAGCTTCGCGAAGGTGAGCTCCTGGTCGAGGTTCACCTGGCACTGGATGAGGCCCTGCACGTCGTACTCGACGGGGTCCTCGGCCGTCAGGATCTTGACGCCGGGATCGTTCAGCTCGTTCAGCGCAGCGTAGAGCGTGGTCGTCTTGCCCGAGCCCGTGGGCCCGGTGACGACCACGATGCCGTTGGGCTTGTTGATGAGGGTGCGTAACTTCTCGAGCTCATCGGGCCCCAGTCCAACCTTGTCGAGCGACAGCTGGACGTTGGACCGGTCGAGGATACGAAGCACCACCGACTCGCCGAACATCGTGGGAAGCACGGCGACGCGGAGATCGATCGGACCCTGCGGCAGCATGAACTCGATGCGGCCGTCCTGCGGAAGACGGCGCTCGGCGATGTCGAGCTTCGACATGACCTTGACGCGGGAGACGAGCGCAGTGGCCAGGCTCTTCGCCGGGGCGTGCATGTCGTACAGCACGCCGTCGATGCGGTAGCGCACCTTGAACTCGTCCTCGAAGGGCTCGAGGTGGATGTCGCTTGCCTTGTCCTCGATGGCCACGAGAAGCAGGCGCTGCACGAGTTGGACGACGGCGTTGTCGTTCGCCGCCATCTCGAGCGTGGCGAGATCGACCGACTCGCCGCGGCCTTCGAGCGCGGAGACTGCGACGCTGCCGGAACCGAGGCCGTCGAGCGCTGCACGTGAATCGCTGCCTGCGCGCTCGGGGTACTTCTCGGCGATCACGCGGTCGACCTGATCGGCCGGCGAGAACACCACGACGACACGCCGCCAGTTCCCCATCTGCTTGAGGTTGTCGGCGGCGCCGAAGTTGTTGACGTCCTTCACCGCGATCACGATGCGGCGCGCGGCCAGATCGACGTCGACCGGCGCGAACTGGCCCATGCGGACGAGACGCGCGTCGACCGCGTTGATGGCATCCTGGTTGACGCCGACCGCGTCGAGATCGACGAAGGCAAAGCCCTTGGTGTAGGCGAGCGCCTTCTCGACCGCGCGCTGGTCGCATCGGCCGAGGCTGACGAGGATCTGCCCGAGCAGCTCGCCCTTGCGGCTCTCGAGCTGGAGCGCGGCGGCCTCCTCGGCCTGGTCACGGGTGATGTACCCGAGCTTGCGAAGGGCTCTGCCGATGCGGGAGCCCTTGAGGACGGCGAGAAGCTGCTCCTGCTCGGTCGTGATGATGGACGGGATCGTTGGCATGGTCCGTCTGCTTCAGCCGCTCAGTCTCAGGCTGGCGCGCCCGCCCAAACGGATGGGACAGACGCCGCACTGCGTGCTATACGGCACGCGCCGCCCCCCCGCATCGCGGCAAGACGGGGGTTTGGCTCAGGACACTTGGATTGCTGCGTACGGCCAGAAGCGAGGGAACGCGGTTTTCGGGCTGACGGCTTCGAAGCCGCCCCGACCGCAGGCTCGAACGGCGGGGCATGCCGTTTCTGGCGCCTTTCGGAGCCAGCCGAGCCTCGCTTTGGACGCCGGTCAGCCTGCCTCGTGGTCCGAATCGAGCTCGGTACGACCGATCACGCCGCCAGCACGATGGATCTTGTCCTTCATGTCGCCGGGGTTCTTGCACTTGTCGATGATCTCTTCGGCCGACACCTTGCCCTCCGAGTAGAGCTTCCAGAGGTGGTCGTCGAGAAGCTGCATGCCGAACTTGCGGCCGGTCTGGATGGCCGAGTCGATGCGGAAGGTCTTGTTCTCGCGAATGAGGTTCGAGATCGCGGGGGTGACCACGAGGAACTCGTAGGCGGCGCAGCGGCCCGGCTTATCGGAGCGGGCGCAGAGCTGCTGCGAGAGCACCGCGATGAGCGACGTCGACAACTGCACGCGCACCTGCTCCTGCTGGCTCACCGGGAACGCGTCGATGACGCGGTTGATCGTGCTGGCCGCGCCTGAGGTGTGCAGCGTCGCGAAGACCAAGTGGCCGGTTTCAGCGGCGCGGATGGCCGATTCGATCGTCTCGAGATCTCGCATTTCGCCGACGAGGATCACGTCCGGGTCGGAACGGAGCACGCGGCGGAGCGCCTCGGAGAAGGTCGGGACGTCCTGGCCCACTTCGCGCTGGTTGACGACCGACTTCTTGTGATAGTGGTAGTACTCGATCGGGTCCTCGATCGTCACGATGTGGCGGTCGTACAACTCGTTGATCCAGTTCACCATCGAGGCGAGCGTGGTCGACTTGCCGGAACCGGTCGGGCCAGTGACGAGGAAGAGACCGCGCGGACGGCGGCAGAGCTCCTCGACGATCACCGGCAGGCCGATCTCCTGGAAGCTCAGCAGCTTGTTCGGGATCAAGCGGAGAACCATCGAGATGTTCTGGCGCTGGCGGAAGACCGACACGCGGAAGCGGGCGCGGCCCTGGAAGCTGAAGCCGAAGTCGGTTCCGCCCATCTCCGCCAGCTCAGCCTGGTTCTTCTCAGGCGTGATCGACTTCATGAGCGCGGTGGCGTCGTCGGCCTCGACCGTCTTCGTCGCTAGGCTCTTCAGGCTGCCGTGCAGACGGATGGTCGGCGGACGGCCCGTCGAGATGTGAAGGTCCGACGCACCGAGGGTGACGATGCTGTCGAGGAGACGGTCGATCTGCATGGTTGACATGGCGTGACTCGATGCTGGTTGCTGCCGGCGTCGTTGTTGCCGGCGATTGAAACTGTCCTGGCCGATGCGCGTCGAACTTCCGGCGCGCGCGGCCTATTCCTTTGAACGCACGTGGCGCGAAACGCCCGGCTTAGGTGGCGTGCACCTCGGCCGGGTTGAACCCGTCGATCTGGGCGAAGTTGGCGACTTCCGCCGGCGTGGTCATGCCGCGGAGGATCTTGATCTTTCCGTCCTCGACGAGGCTTCGCATGCCGCCGCGAACGGCCGCGGTGCGAAGCTTGCTCACGCTCGAGCGGTTGAACGCGAGATCGCGGATCTCGGAGTTCATCTTCATGAGTTCGAAGATCGCGCGGCGGCCGCGGTAGCCGGTGCCGCCGCACGCCTGGCAGCCGACGGCCTTCATCATGGTGCCGCGCGCCATCTCCTCGTCGGTCATGCCGATGAGGCGCAGGACCTTGCGGTCCGGATTGTCCTCGGGCGCCTTGCACTTCTCGCAGAGCATGCGGATGAGGCGCTGCCCCATGACCGCCTGGATCGAGCTTGCGACGAGGAACGGCTTCACGCCCATGTCGATGAGACGGGTGATCGCGCTCGGCGCGTCGTTGGTGTGGAGCGTCGAGAACACCATGTGACCGGTGAGCGCGGCCTGGATCGCGATGTCGGCGACTTCGCGATCTCGGATTTCGCCGACGAGGATGATGTTCGGCGCCTGGCGCAGCATCGACTTCAGGATGGCGGAGAACGTGAGGCCGATGTGCTCGCGCACCTGCACCTGATTGATGCCCTTGAATGCGTATTCGACCGGGTCTTCCGCAGTGATGATCTTCCGGTCGGGCGTGTTGAGGTCGTTGAGCGCCGAGTACAGCGTGGTCGTCTTGCCGGAGCCGGTCGGGCCCGTGACGAGGAAGATGCCGTTCGGGCGGCGAATGATGCGGTTGAACGCCTCGAGGTTGTCTTCCTCGAAGCCGAGGCCCTTGAGTCCGATGCGTGCGCTGTCCGGGCGGAGAATACGAAGCACGACGCTCTCGCCGTGCACCGCGGGGCAGGCCGAGACGCGGAAGTCGACGACCTTCCCGTCGATCGTCTGCTTGATGCGGCCGTCCTGCGGGATGCGGCGCTCTGAGATGTTCACGCCGGCCATCAGCTTGACGCGCGCGAGCAGCTGGTTCTGCATCGACTTCGGGATGAGGTCGCGCTCGATGCACACGCCGTCAATCCGGTAGCGAAGCAGGACGTTGTCCTTGCGCGGCTCGATGTGGATGTCGCTTGCGCGGCCCGTGACGGCCTCGACGATCATGCGCTCGACAAGGCGGACAATGCCCGACTCGTTCGCGTCTGCGTCGATGGAACGATCCATCGATCGATCCTGCGAACGGTCCTGCGAGCGGTCCATCGACTTGTCGACGGTCGAATCCATCGACGCGGTCATGAGCCGCGTCTTGGAGAGGTCGGGGGTGCCGCTCGTATCGCCCGAGATGAACGTCGTGATCTGGGAGCGCGTGGCGATCGCGCCGACGTCGGCGCGACCGCCGGCCACCATGCCGATGAGGTCAAACGCCTCGATCTCAAGCGGATCATGCACGCAGAGGAGGAGCGCGCCGCGCTCGCGACGAAGCGGCAGCACCGAGTACTTCCGCTGCAGGTCTTCTTTCAGAAGGCCGCGGTCGACCTTGGTGAGCGCTTCGGGCTTCTCGAGATCGATGAACTCGACGCCGAACTGGTCGGCGAGGGCCTTGGCGATCTTGCGCTCGTCGCAGGCGCCGTTCTCGATCAGGACTTCGCCCACGCGCTTGCCCGACGACTTCGCCTCGCTGATCGCGGCGGCGAGGGTTGCCTGGTCGACTGCGCCGTGCTCGAGAAGGATCTCGCCAATCTTCTTCTTGCTTCGCTTCGCCAAAATCGACTCTCCGAAAGCGGTTCGCGGTCCGACACAGAACCCTCCCGGGAAGTCGCGGGAGGGAGAATTCCCGGGGGGTGCTCCGCACGCGGCGGAGTCTCGTAGTATCGCCGTTCAGGCCCCTCGCCGCAACCACCGACACCGATGGGTGTTCCGGCTTGAAGGGCTTCGCGAGCCTTGGGCGACCCGGTATCCTCTGACGATCGGCCGCCGGTGGTTTCCCGCCAGCTGAAATCGGCCCATCGAGCCCGAGCGCACGTGCAGAACCCGACCCCGCCCACCTCCGCGCCCACCTCCCCGCCCGCGAAGGCGCCCGCCCCCAGCGGCCCACTCGCGCTTGTCACTGCGGGGCCGACGGAGGAGCCGGTCGACGAGGTCCGCTTCCTTGGCAATCGGTCGTCGGGACGCCTCGGGATTGCAGTTGCAGCGGCGTTTGCGGACTTGGGGACGCGGGTGGTGCTGGCGCTCGGGCCGATTCGAAGCCCCGTCCCCGCCGACCTGCTCTCGTCGCCGTACGTCCGAGTAGAACGCTTCCGCACAGCCGCAGAACTGAAGGCCCTTTTGACGCGGGAACTCCCCGCCGCCGACATCGTGGTCATGGCTGCAGCGGTCGCCGACTTCCGGCCGAGCGCGAGCCAGTCGGGAAAGCTCCGGCGCGGCGAGTCCATGGCGCTTCAACTGGAGCCGGTCGAGGACCTGCTGTCGGCGACCCGCGGCAGCCGCAAGGCGGGCGCGTGCGTGATCGGCTTTGCGCTCGAGCCACAAGAGCGGCTTGAGCGGTCGGCGCTCGACAAGCTTTCCCGCAAGGACCTCGACGCGATCGTTGCGAATCCGCTCGAGACGATGGACGCGCCCGACATCGACGCCACGCTCTACTTCCGCGACGGACGCGATCGCCGGGCCGCCGCGCCGGGCGTCGCCGTTCCCAAGGAAGCATTCGGGCGCTGGCTCGCAGCGCAGGCGATTGAGCTCGCGAATCCTGCCTGACGCAGCGCGGAACGAACCGCTACATTCCGGCCATGCACATCGGAATGGTTGGACTCGGGCGCATGGGCGCAAACATGGTTCGCAGGCTCGTGCGGGGCGGTCACACCGTCGTCGCCTTCGACGTGAACCAGCAGGCCGTGGCGGATCTTGCGAAGGAGGGCGCAATCGCTGCGTCGAGCCTCGCGGACCTCTGCGCGAAGCTCCCCGGGCCACGCAACGTGTGGCTGATGCTGCCGGTGGCATTCGTCGACGGCACGATCGACGAACTCGCGAAGTATCTGGCGAAGGACGATTGCATCATCGACGGCGGAAACACGCACTACATCGATGACATCCGGCGCGCGAAGGACCTCGCGGCTCGCGGCCTGCACTACGTCGACGTCGGCGTGTCGGGCGGCGTGTGGGGCCTTGAGCGCGGCTATTGCCAGATGATCGGCGGCGACGCCGCGGCGGTTGCGCGGCTCGACGGCGTGTTCGCCACGCTTGCGCCTGGTCTTGGCACGATCGCGCGCAATCCCGATGCGGCCAGCCTTGGCACCGCCGAGAAGGGCTACCTCCACTGCGGCCCTGCCGGCGCGGGACACTTCGTGAAGATGGTGCACAACGGAATCGAGTACGGCCTGATGGCGGCGTACGCGGAGGGGCTCAACGTCCTGAAGCACGCCGACATCGGCAAGCACGCCTACGAGAAGGACGCGGAGACCACGCCGCTCCGACACCCGGAGCACTACCAGTACGACTTCGATCTGGCCGCGATCACGGAACTGTGGCGGCGCGGAAGCGTGGTCGGTTCGTGGTTGCTTGACCTGACCGCCCAGGCGATGGCGAAGGACCCGTCGCTCGCCAAGTTTGGCGGGCGGGTGAGCGACTCGGGCGAAGGCCGCTGGACGCTCGCGGCTGCGAACGACGAGGGTGTTCCCGCACCGGTGCTCGCGGCGGCGTTGTTCGGCCGGTTCAGTTCGCGCGGCAACGCGGAGTTCATGAACAAGGTGATGAGCGCCCAGCGCTTCGCGTTCGGCGGGCACCTCGAGAAGCACTGACGCCGTGCGACCGACCGGGCCGGAGCGGAAGAACGCTCCGGATTAGGACGCACCCGAAGAGGGCTGTCCCCTGCCCCTGCGCGGCCGAATGGGCGGGCGGGCCCAGAACGGACCGGCTGGACCTGTAGAGACCTCGCGCCGACCTCGCGCCGACCTCGCGTTGCCCGACCACAACGGTCGATAGCATGAGGCCGGTAGCATGACGCCGGTAGCATGACGCCGGGGCCCGTGGCGAAATTGGCAGACGCAGCGGACTTAAAATCTGCGGCCGCGAGGCGTGTGGGTTCGACCCCCACCGGGCCCACTTTGCACCTGCGTGGCACGGGCCGCGCATCAGGCCGCGGACGCCGCATCCCGGCGCGTCTTTTGGTCGAAGTCTCGAGGTGGAAGTCTCGAGGTTGAAGTCTCGCGGCGGTCCGTACACTTGCTCGCGCCTCCGTGCGCCCACCACCAC
The DNA here is from genome assembly GCA_044355685.1 of Phycisphaerales bacterium. GTDB lineage: Bacteria > Planctomycetota > Phycisphaerae > Phycisphaerales > SM1A02 > QWPT01. The sequence goes on along the minus strand of JBIKXP010000061.1, from coordinate 2,748 downwards.
CATGCGCTACCTCTTCGCATCGCTCCTCCTCTGCATGATCGGCGTTCCCGCTGCGGCTGTGCTCTACGCGCGCGAGGTGCTGCCGCCGCCTCAGGCGGAGCCCACGCCGCTCAAGATCATGCTCGACGCGCCGCCTCAAGACGCTCCGAAAGAACGTGCCGCCCCCGATGCGGCGAAGGACCCATCCGTGCAATACCCCGCCTCCGCATCCGCGACGACCAAGCAACTCTCCCGCGCCGGGCACGACCTCACGCCGTTGCCGCGCGAGAAGGTGGCTGAGCTCGCGAAAAAGCTCTCGCCCGAGGCCTACCGCATCACCCAGAACGCCGGCACCGAGCCCGCCTTCTGCGGAACGCTGCTCGACAACAAGAAGGAAGGTACGTACTGCTGCGTGGTGTGCGGCCTGCCCCTCTTCACAAGCAAGAATAAGTTCAACTCAGGAACAGGCTGGCCGAGTTTCTTCGCGCCGTTCGACGTCGCCCATGTCGCCGCGAAGGAGGACAACTCCCACGGCATGCAGCGCGTCGAGATCCTCTGCGCGCGATGCAACGCGCACCTCGGCCACGTCTTCGACGACGGCCCGAAGCCGACGGGCCTTCGGTTCTGCCTGAACGGCGCCGCGCTCACCTTCACCGAGAAGGGAACCGATCTCCCGGCAGAGTCGCAGCCGGTTCCGACCGCGACCGCCTACTTTGGCGGCGGCTGCTTCTGGGGCGTCGAGCACTACTTCCAGCAGGCGCCCGGCGTCGTGAACGCCATCAGCGGCTACATGCAGGGATCGCTCGAGAACCCGACCTACAAGGATGTGACCGACCAAGACAAGCTGCCGGCGTTCCGACGATCGGCTGATTTCAAGCCGCACGTCGAGGCGGTGAAGGTGGTGTACGACCCCACCGTGATCTCGTATCGCCAGCTACTCGAAGGCTTCTTCCAGATGATCGACCCGACGACGCTCAACCGTCAGGGGCCGGACTTCGGAACCCAGTATCGCTCGGGCCTCTACACCGTCGATCCGGCCCAGGAAGCCGCCGCGCGCGCGTTCGTCGCCGAACTTTCGGTACGAAATCTCTTCGGCGCCAAGAAGATCGTGACCGAGATCGAGACGGCGCAGAAGTTCTACCCCGCCGAGGCATACCACCAGGACTACCTCGAGATGAATCCAACGCGCGGATGCGCGCTGTCGAAGCCTTGGTGGGTGACGAAGACAGCGCCGGCTGAGCCGTGGCCCGCCGCCGCGCCCGCAGCCGCGCCCGCAGCCGCGCCCACCGCGCCCGCAGCCGCGCCCGCGGCGCCCGCCGCCGCCCCCACAGCGCCCGCCGCCGCGACAGGCGCCAACTGATGCCTCGACTCCGTGGAGGTGCGCGCGCCCTCGTGCGCTTCGCCACGATGGCGCTTGCGCTGGCACTCACCGTCTGCCTGCATCTAGGCTGCGCGTCCGCGCCCACGAAGCGCCACGCCTTCTTTGGTCATGCCATGGGGGCGCGCGTCGAGATCACGATCGACGAGTCGGCCTGCGACGATGGAGGAGAGCGCGCGAGACTTGCCGCGCATCGTGCGCTTCTCGAACTCGAGCGGCTTGATGGCATGCTTTCCGACTGGAAGCCGAACTCGGAGCTCACCAAGCTCAACACGTCAACCGAGGCATGTCGCGACGCGAGCGCCGAGTTCCGCGGCGTGCTCGCACGCTCGCTTGAGATCGCCGCGTCAACCGATGGACTCTTTGATCCCACCATCGGGCCCGCGGTTCGCGTCTGGCGAGAGAGCCGCACCACCGGGAGGCTGCCGTCGGCCGACACGCTCGAGGCCGCGCGCCGGCTGGTCGACTGGCGAGCAGTCACGATCGATGGAACGCGCGTCTGTCGCGCAGAGGGCGCGATCGCGCTCGACTTCGGTGGAATCGGCAAGGGCTACGGCGCCGTCCGTGCGCTGGCAACCTTGCGCGAGGCCGGGTGCCCCCGCGCGCTGGTCGCCGTCGCTGGCGATATCGCCGCGGGCGACGCCCCGCGCGATGCGAACGGATGGAGCATCGAGATCGCCCCGGAATCCGAGTCGCTCGAGCGAGAGACGCTCGTCGTTCGCAACGCGGCGGTCAGCACGTCGGGCGGCTCGGTGCAGCATGTCGAGATCGCCGGCGTCCGGTACGCGCACATCGTCGACCCGCGCTCTGGGCTCGGTGCGACGAGGCTCGCGCAGGTGACCGTGGTTGGGCCCCTCGACTGCGCGGTCGACGCGCTCGGAACCGCGCTTGCGCTGACGCGCCACAACGCCGAGGCCACCGAGATTCTCGCGAGGTATCCCGGCTACAAGGCCCGCATCGAACGCGAGGGCTCGGTGGCGTGGCTCGGCGACCCGCACTGAACGACGTGACCTCGGCTGCTTCTCCGGCAATCGCCGTTGGCGTCACAAGTGCCAGAGCGCGTCGCAGGCGCTGGAAGCACGCACCGGTCGCCGCGATATGCATGAACCCCGACGTACATGAACCCCGACGTACATGAACCCCGACGTACATGAACCCCGATTCAGGCGAACTTCGTCTTGCCGGGAATCGCCACGGGCGCCTCGGGCCGTGAGCCGAAGTCGACCGACTCAGGCATCAGCACTTCCTTCGAGTTGATGGCCTCATCCCACGTGAGATCCTTGCCGGTATACGCAGCCATGCGTCCCATGATGGCGCACATCGAGCTCTTCGCGACCTGCTCTGCCTCGTTGAGCGGCAGGTCCTTGAGAATGGCGTTCTGCAGCTCGATG
>JBIKXP010000231.1:0-4953 GCA_044355685.1 Phycisphaerales bacterium | reverse complement strand
TCAGCTGCCCGAGCGAGCAGCCGTGTGCGCTCGGCTGGGTCGGGCTCGACGCGCCCGCGCGCGAGCGAGAGGATGTCGGATAGCGCGGGAGGTATCGGGAGTTCGCAGAGACTTGCGCGCGCGAGGAGGCGCTGCGCCTCGGCGCGTGCGCGCGCGGCTCGTGCGCGCGCGGCGTGTCGCGCGTCGGTCGAGGCACTCTCTGCCAGCAGTCCGTCCGCCTCGCATGCGAAGAGGTCGGCCGCGAGAAGCATGGATAGGCCCTTCAGCGCATGCGCACGAAAGGCGGCGGCATCGGTGGCGACCGCTGCGTCGGGCGCGAGGCACGACGCCACGAGCGGGGATCGAAGCCGCGCGTCGACCGCGGAGAGAAGCGCACGCATCTGGCGCAGTTCCGCGCCTGTCGGAAGTCCGACCGCAACCAAGGCGTCGCCGAACGACAGCACGTGCCGGCGAAGCAGAAGATCCTCGGCCGACTCAAGCACGAGTTCCCGCGCCGCGGCCGGCGCGTCGGATGCGATCTTCTCGAGGAGCGCCGTGCGTCGTCGCTCGACCGCATCTTCGGCGTCGACCGCTTCACCGACGGTGCGCGCGCCGCTGCGGAGCCGGATCGCCTCGGCCGCAAGCGCGGCACGCGCGCGCACGCGCGTCGAGACTCCGTCGCCGCTCCACTCGCGCAGCCTCTCTGCGTCGCCGCCGATCTCTGCGGCGCGGATGGCGCGGAATGCGTCCTCATCGCGCTGCGCTGCCTGCGGCGCAGCGGGTAAGCCAGCGCGCGCGTGCTCTTGCCGAGCCTGCGCCGGAGCGGTCGCCGTCAGTCCCGCGATCGCGCAGGCAAGAAGGTACGCCGTCGGGCGTCGCGAAGCGTTCATCGATCGCCTCCGAACGCAACAGAGCGGTAGCCCGCCGCGACGACTGCGTTGAACACCTCGACGACACCCTGCCACGGGACTTCGGGTTCAGCCGCAATGCGGATGGGGTGATCGGCGGTGAAGAACCCGCGCGGCGAGTCGGGCGCGACCAGCGCGTCGCGCAGGATTCGCTCGAGTTCGCGCACGTCGCGGGGCTCGGCCAGCGCGCCGCCGGTCCCGATCGACAGCACGCCATCGACGTATGCCACACGCAGCACCAGAGGCTCGATCTCGAGTGCGAGCGTCGGCCGGCTTTCGCTGGCCTGGCGGGGGTCGGCCTGCATCTGCGCGCGCAGATGACGCTCGTTCCCCATGAAGCCCGCCGTCAGCAGGAAGTAGATGAGCAGCTGGAAGACGACGTCGATCATCGGCGTGATCGACAGCGACACCCGTGCACGGGCGCGGGGGTCGCGCAGCTTGGCGCGGTGCTCACGCGCCATCGCGCTGCGCTCCCTTCTCGCCCCGCGCCTCATCGACGACGAGATTGAGCCGGGGCAGTGCGCCGCCGCCGGCAAGCCGTGCGGCCGTCGTCGCAGCGCGCATCGCGGGCTCGACGAAGCGGTAGTGGGTCGCGCGGTCGGCGCGCAGGTTCACCTCGAGCCGGGGATTCGCCCGGTACCCGGCCGCGAGCGCTTCCGCCAGCGCGACCGCGCCATCGGCGTCGGCGGGGTACACGGCCCCATTCAGCGCGTAGCCCGCGCTTTCGCCCGCAGCGTCCGGCAGCACGTTGAGCACCCATCGCGCGTCGTCGTCCGGCCGGACGGCAGCGCCGGCCTCGACGCCGGGCAGCGACATCGCGACCTGCTCCCGGTTTGAGATGCCGGACACGAGCGCGAAGAACACGATCAGCAGGAACGACACATCGATCATCGGCGTGAGGTTCGCCTCGATCTCTGCGTTCTGATGCCTGTTTCGCGTGCGTCGCATGGACTCTCCAGAGGTCTCGCTACATGTCCCTCTTCTGGATGGACCTCTTCTGCATGGACCTCTTCTGCATGGACCTCTTCTGCATGGGCCTCGCTGCATGGGCCTCGCGTCAGTGACGCGGCCGTCCGATCGTCGTCAGGTTGCAGTGCTTGAGACGCCCGCGACGCTCGCGGCGCCCTTCGGCCGGAAGAGCGAAACCATCTCGTCCACAGCAGAGAGCGCCTCATCGGACACCGCGATGGTGCCGTTGCGCACCATGGCGTAGGCGCTGAGCGCGGGAATCGCGATCAACAGACCCCAGAAGGTGGTGACGAGCGCGGTGCCGATGCCGCCTGCGAGGAGGACCGGGTCGGCCGCGCCGCCCGAGGCAGCGACTCCTTGGAACGCGACGATCATGCCGTAGACGGTGCCAAAGAGCCCGATCATCGGCGCGACCTGACCGAGGATGTTCAGCTTCTCGAGTCCGCGCAACCGTGCGGAGAGAATCTCGTCGGCGGCTTGCTCCGCCGCGCGCACCATCGCGTCGGTGCCGTCGGGCGCGTGATCGAGGGCGCGGGCCACCATGCGGGCGAGGTCGCTGTCGCCGCGCTGCGCGCGCTGAATCGCGTCCTGGTAGCGCCCGCCCGCGAGCAGTTCGCGCAGTTCGCGGGCGTCCGGTTCGGGCAGCATGTCGCGCCGCCGATTCGCGCTCGCCGCAATCGCGATGAGCACCACGTTCGCAACCGAGAGCGCAAGCAACACCCAGATCATGGCGCTCCCGATCCATTCGATCGAGCCATCGGGGTTTGTCGAGTAGAAGAAGATGGATCCGTTCATGGGGTTCTTCGGGTGAAGCGTTCGTAGATGGGCGTCGGGCGGCCTCGATCGATCGGCGCACGCGCGCGCATGTCCGGAGCCGTCATCGTCCTCGTCATCGTCCTCGTCATCGTCCTCGTCCTCGTCCTCGTCATCGTCCTCGTCCTAGTCATGGGCGCGTGCCCCTCGCATCGTCTGGCTTGCTCGTGTCGAGACCTGCGTCGATGCGCGAGATGAAGCGGTAGCCGCCGTCGCCGAAGTGGCGCGCTGCGACCGCCTCGAGCGTACGCCCAGGGTCCTCCTCGAGGAACTGGATGCACTGGATGGTGGCCCGGCGGCGGCCGGTCGTCGGATCGGCGGGATTCAGCCGCTCGAGCATCGCAAGCAGCGAGTCGCGGTCGAGTTCGTGGCGGCCCGGCCCCGTCAGCGTCGTCGAGAGAAGAAAGACGCAGTCGGCTCCGGACCGCAGGGCAAGCGACAGCGCCTCGATCGGGCTTGAGCGGCCGCTCGGCACGACGTCGCGGCGGAGCCACTCGATCGCCGCAGCGCGTTCGGCTCGGCTCGCCGGGCGCAGCGCTGCGTCGCCCTTCAGCGCAACCGCGCTGTCGCGGCGGAAGCAGATCACGGTGAACTCCTGCGACGGCTCGAGCCGCGCGAGGGATCGCTCGACCGCGTCGACGATCTCGGGAAAGCTGCCGACCATCGAGCCCGACGCATCGACGACGTAGGCGACCTTCGTGGCGTTTCCGGCGACGAGCCCGGCGAAACTCGCGCCCTGTCGCACGCCGAGCTGGGAATCGCCGGCGCTGCCGTCGCTTCCCGAGCCGGGCGCAAGCGCGCCGAACCGGCGCGTGAGGCCATCGAGTTCGGGGTTGGCGGCGCCCGTCGATTCAAGCGCGCGGAGTCTCGCGGCGATGTCGTCCGTGCGCGGATCGCGCTGTGATCGCGGCGCTTCCGGCGTTGCGGGTGGCCTTGGCTCCGCGGGTGGCCTTGGCTCCGCGGCGTGGCGCGCTGGCGCCGGGTCGGCGAAGTCGGCGACGAGCACGACGGGCGGGGTGTCGTCGCGAGTGGTGCGCGTCACGCCCCACGCGGCTCCGAGGATCGCGGCCGCGATGGCACCATGCACTGCAAGCGACAACACGACTCCGCGCATGGCACGGGCGGCTGCATCGCGTGGTTGCGGCGCGGGAGAGGCCCTCATGCGGCGCATCGTATGGTCTTCCCTCGACGCACCCGGCGAACCCACCGATTTCCGCAGCGGAACTCGCAGCAGGGAAAGTTCCCGCGTCGGGTCTGGCGTCGATGCGCGGAGGCGGTGGCTCTTACTCGTCGCCTTCGTCGCCGCCGCGACCACGGAAGATGAACCCGTCGAGGCTCAGCTTGCCGGCACCGGTCAGTGTCAGGCCGAGCGCCAGGACCACGAGCGTGAGTTGGCTGAGGGCGACCGCGCGCGGCAGTTCCGCGCCGATGGCGGTCGGGGTCCAGATGGCGCCGAAGGCGGCGGCCACGGTCGGTGTCGAGAGGAAGAGCGCCAGCGCCCAGAGCGCGAGTCCGCCGGTCCAGAGCCGGGTGAAGAGGCCGATCAGGATGAGGCTTCCGCCGATGAGTTCGAAGACCGTCACCGTCCACGCCCAGATCTGGGGCTTCGGAAGCCTGAGGCTGTCGAAGAAGAGGGTGAGTTGGTGGAGTGCGCGGGTCTGGACGCCGGCTGCATCGATGGCCGGGGCGGTAAGCGGGGGGGCGTCCTGGTGCCAGACGACGTAGGTGCCAGGGCCGGCGTTCGTGTCGGCGGACACCACCCCGATCTCCCGAAGCCGGGCGGCGGCGTCGCCTGTGAAGACAGTCTGCTGCATCGCATGGTGCCAGCCCGTCGGTACGAAGGCGAGGAAGATCAGGATGCGTGCGAGAAGGGGCACGACATTGGCTGCTGCCTGCTGGCTGAACTTCTTCATGGGAAACCCTGCGGGGGCGACCTTCGCGATGCGACCACGCCCCGAACGTGCCGGGGCTGTCGTGGAACGTGACTTTGGGGTGGATCGGCTCGGCCCGTCAGTTCCGTACAATCTCAGTCTCCGCGGGCGTGGCGGAATTGGCAGACGCACGGGATTTAGGTTCCCGTGGGGTAACACCCGTGCAGGTTCGAGCCCTGTCGCCCGCAGTTTGAGCGGTGGCCTTGATTTGAGCGGCCGCCGCTGCGGCGGCGGCCTTTGGCGGCAACCCGTCGGAGTGAATCCGACGGGTTGCTGGGGAAGCGAGTCGTGATCGACGAGCGGGAGCGGCGGCGGCCTTTGGCGGGGAAGCGAGTCGTGATCGACGAGCGGGA
>JBIKXP010000230.1:0-4976 GCA_044355685.1 Phycisphaerales bacterium | reverse complement strand
CCTTGGCTTCCACTGCGACATCTCCCGCACGAGCGCCTGGGGCATGACGCCGACCGCAAGCCACGTGTGCGGTCTGGTGTGGGATTCCGGCTGCACTGCGAAGGGATTCGTCTGGGATGCGGCGACTGACACGATGCGGCTCTTGCCAGAGGTCTACTTCTACAAGCCGACGCGTGGGAACGACATCAGCGACGACGGCAGCTTTGTGGGCGGGTGGAACGACGACTATGTCGGGTTCCGGCAAGGATGCATCTGGCGGCGCAACGCTTCCGGCAACTACGTGCCGACGCTGTTGAACACGGGCGTCGCGACGCAGAAGCTCCGCGAAGTGAGCTGCGTGAGCGGCAACGGGGTCTGGGCCTTCGGGCAGGGGCGGCCCGATATTGCGGGCGGCGCGCCGTACCGATGGAGTTCCGCGACAGGCTACCAGCCGATCGCACCGATGCCCGTCGCCGGCGAAGGCTACGTGACCGCAACGAACTTCGACGGTTCTGTGCTGCTGATTTCGATCAACGGTTCGCCGTACGTCTGGTTTGCAAACCGCGGTTACGTGTCGCTCGCAACCTGGGCGGCGGAGAACGGCTTCGAACTCACCGACGAGTGGGGCTTCATCGTCTTCGGAATGACCGAGGACGCCAAGGTCATCACGGGTTACGCGCTCCGGAACTCAGACTTGCTCTGGTCGCCGTTCGTGCTCGACCTGCGCCCGACGCCGCAACCGTGCGACGCCGATCTCGATGGCGACGGCGAAGTGGGCTCTTCGGATCTCGCGGTTGTCCTCAGCGCGTGGGATTCGTTCGGCGGTTCTGGCGACCTCGACGGCGACGGCGCCGTGGGCTCGTCCGATCTTGGAATCGTGCTGAGCGCCTGGGGCGCCTGCCCGTGATCAGCGGCGGCGCGGCTGGTTTGGACCTCGCCGTGCTCCGCCTCGTCCCTGCTTCATGAACGACGGGCCGGCCGTTGGCTTGCCGCCGCTGTCCGCCGGGCCTCGGCCCGACCCGGACCCCGACCCCGACCCCGACCCCGAACCCGACCCCGAACCCGACATCGGGTGGTGGGTGCGCTGCTCGCTCGCGCCGCGCGAGGGAGAAGCCCCGGTGCGGGAGTCAGGCCGGGCATGCGTGCGCGGTTCGCCTCGCGGCGCGTGTCGGGTGTCGCCTCGCGGCGCGTGTCGGGTGTCGCCTCGCGGCGCGTGTCGGGTGTCGCCTCGCGGCGCGTGTCGCGGTTCGCGGCGGGAGTCGCGCGCGGGCGCCTCGGCATCGGGCGCACCCGGCTCCTCATGGAGCGCTGCCTTATGCGCAGACTCGTCCGACTTGGGAACCTCGTTCGGGACGCGCTCGCGCGGAATCTCGAACTTGATGAGCCGCTCGACCTGCTTCAGCAGGCCGCGTTCCTCGGTGTCGCAGAAGGAGATCGCGTGGCCAGACTTGCCCGCGCGCGCCGTGCGGCCGATCCGGTGCACGTAGGCCTCCGGTTCCATCGGCAGGTCGTAGTTCACGACGTGCGTGACGTCGTCGATGTCGAGGCCGCGCGCGGCGACGTCGGTGGCGACGAGAATCGGAGACCGGCCCGCACGGAAGGCGTCAAGCGCGCGAATGCGCTGGTTCTGCGCCTTGTCGCCGTGGATCGCCTCTGCGCGGATATTGGCGGCCTTCAACTTTCGCGTCAGCCGATCCGCGCCGTGCTTCGTCTTCGTGAAGACGACGGCGCGCTCCATGCCGAGCGTGCCAAAGAGATGCACGAGGAGTTGCGTCTTCTGCGCCTTCAGCACGAAGTAGAGCTTCTGGTCGATGCGGTCGACGGCGCTTGACACCGGCGTCACCGCCACCGACACGGGATTCGACAGGAGCGAGTCCGCGAGATGGCGGATCTCCTTCGGCATGGTCGCCGAGAAGAGCATCGTCTGTCGTTCCTTCGGCAGCATCGCGGCGATCTTCCGGATCGGATCGATGAAGCCCATGTCAAGCATGCGGTCGGCTTCGTCGAGCACGAAGAAGTCGATCTCCGCAAGCGACACCAGCTTCTGCTGCAGCAAGTCGATGAGGCGGCCCGGCGTCGCCACGAGGATGTCGAGCCCCTGTTGGATGGCGCGCACCTGCGGACCTTGACCGACGCCACCGAAGATGACCGCAAAGCGGAGCGGCGTGTGCCGACCGTAGCTCGAGAAGCTCTCGGCGATCTGCGCCGCGAGTTCGCGCGTCGGCGAAAGCACAAGCGCCTTCGGCTTGCGGCCGAGCGGTGGACGCGCGTTGCGCGGCAGGCGTTCGATCAGGTGGTTCAGGATCGGCAGCGCGAATGCCGCGGTCTTCCCTGTACCCGTCTGCGCGATGCCGAGGACGTCTCGGCCCTCGACGGCCGGCGGGATCGCCTGGGCCTGGATGGGCGTTGGATTGGTGTAGCCATCGGACGCGATCGCGTCGAGCAGTGGCTGTGCGAGTTTGAGCGAACTGAACGGAACGGTCGGGGTGTGCTGCACGGCTGGAGCGGCGGGAGAGTGGGGCGTCACGAACACCTTTCGCCCGCTGGTGCTGCCAGCGGGCATGCCTTGGTCGGCATGGGGCGGAATCGCGTTCGGACGGCGGGGCCGGCGGACGGGATCAAGCCAGTTGGAGCGCGCAGGGCTGAGGAACCACGTGTTCCGCAGGCCTTTTTCGCGTGCTGCCGGCTGAGTCCCAGTCTTGCTGTCGGACGAGAGGTCCAACCTGAGTCACCGGCGGAGAATCAAACAGTGTAGACGCAATCGGACCGCATTCACGCTGTCCATGAAGATTTTCAGAAGGAAAGTCCCGTGCCGCCATGTTCGCGATCTTCGCGACTGTCCCTGGCTCCGCTCGCGCCCGTCGGACCGCGTCGCTCCGGCGGACTTGGAATTCTCTAAGGGTTGGGGGCGGTGGCCCTGTGTCTCTTGATGGAGGCCCCGCGGCCCGTTCTGCGCCGCTCTCTCGGGCCAGCTTCTTCCAGAGTCACAACCATGCTCACCGTCTCCCTCATCGCGTCTTCGCTTCTCCTTCCGCTTCAGAAACCGCCCGAATCGCCGAAGGCAGCGACGCAGGCGACGGAGGCAACGCCCGCGGCTCTCGCGAAGCGCGACGCGCTTCCGGCGGCCTTGGTCATCGCACCGCCCGACGTGTGCAAGGCGCGCAACATCCATGCCGGGTTCCTCGCCGAGATCGATGTCGGCGCAGCCGACGCCGCGGGAGGGCGCATCTTCATCATGCCGTCGCCTGTCGGCGACCTCACGATCTCGTTGATGCCGCACTCGGTGCGCGCCGAGGGCTACCGCATCGTGGTCTCCCCGAAGCCAGGCGTGTTCGAGGATGTCGAGCTTCCGCCGGTTGCGACCGTGCGCGGCGGCGTGCGGAACATCCCCGGCTCCCGCGTGGTCGGCTCGATCGTCGACGGTGATTTCTCGGCGATCATTCTGATGCCCGACGGCACCCGCTACGCGATCGAGCCGTTCGGCGAACCGGGCGGCGCGCACCTCTTCTATGACACGGCCGACCTCGTCGACCTCGGCGGCGTGTGTGGCGTCGGCGACGACCACGATCACAACCACGATCACAACCACGATCACAACCATGATCACAACCACGATCACAACCATGATCACGACCACGATCACGGGGGCGAGCCCGACCTCGGCGGTCACGGTGAGGCCGGCGGCGAAGGCGGCGTTGCCGATGGCGAAGGCGGAGTCGCCGGCGGCGCGACTCGCTGGGCGCAGGTCGCCGTCGACGTCGACTACCCGTTCTACCTCGAGCATGGCCTGAACCCGGTCGCGGTCGCACGGCGGGTCGAGCTGTGCTTCGCGACGGCGAACGTGCAGTATGACAACCAGGTCAACATCGAGCATCTCATCACGGGAATCGTGATTCGCAAGACCGCGGCCTCGGACCCGTACGACGATGGGGAAGGTTGCACCGCGTGGCCGAACGAATCGGGCATGAACTGGGATGTCCAAGGCCAATGGCGCAACAGCCCGCCGCAGCCCTTCGCGCGCGACGCCGTCATCCTCTTCACCGGCCGGAGCCACGGAAGTGTGATCGGCTGCGCGATGACGGACTCGATCTGCAACGACAATGTGTTCCGAGGTCCCTACGGCTGGGTCGAGGCGAACTGGGCCGGCATCACGAACGTGCCGTTCGCCGGCGATGTCCTTGCGCACGAACTCGGTCACATGTGGAACGCAGCTCACTGCGACTGCACGTCCCCGCCTTCGACCATGAACCCGAATGCGACCGGCGCGCTGACCTTCTCGCCGGGTTCGATCAGCCAGATCCTGAGCCATCTCTCGGCGCATCCGAGCTGCTTCGAGCTCGCCTCGACTCCGCCCGTCGTCGGCTGCGGCGGCGGAAACAGCGCGCAGAGCTGCTATCAGGTTCACGAGACGCCGTGGTGCAGCGACGCGACCTGCTGCGCCGTCGTCTGCGCGCTCGATCCATTCTGCTGCACGACCACGTGGGACAGCTACTGCGTGCAGCGCGCGACGCAGTCGTGCGGCACCTGCGGCACGGGTTCGGAGCCGTGCACGGTGGCCCACTCGACGCCGGGGTGCTGGAACGCGACGTGCTGCGCAAGCGTCTGCAGCGCCGACCCGTTCTGCTGCGACGAGAACTGGGACAGCCTCTGCGCGAATCGCGCGGCAACGACGTGCACCCACGGGGAGACCTGCGCCCAAGCCACGCCGGTCGCGACAAACGCGTGGACCGCGCTCGCCTCGCAGCCGACCTTCGTGGAAGCGGCGCCCTGCGGACCCGGGGCGACCCGTCCGCAGTGGATCCGCTGGACGGCACCCAGCGCCGGCATGATGACGGTGCAGGTCTGCGGCGGTGAGTTCGCGGTGGCGCCCTTCTCGGTCGCGGTGTACCGGGGCTGCGGCGGCCAGCGCATCGCCTGCGATGTGGACTTTACTCCAGCGGCCGGCTGCGGCACCGGGCCGAGCACGAGCGTCAGCGTGGTGCTCGCCGCAGGCGAGG
>JBIKXP010000229.1:0-4981 GCA_044355685.1 Phycisphaerales bacterium | reverse complement strand
CGTGGCGGCGACGATGCAGTTGCAGGAGCGGGCCATGGGTGGTGGTTCGGAAAGGTGCGTTGGGGAACGGAGGATGCGACGGTCGTCGAGAGGGGGTTCGGTCGCGGCAGCACCGGAGTCTGGTTTCTGGCGGGACGGCCGCCGCAGGGCGGGCCAAAGAGCGTAGACTCCTACGCCCTTCGCGGCCTCATGATTGCTGCGGAGTACGGCGATTTTCGAGATGTCGCGCAGGTCGCCGCGAGTTTTCGGGCGTGTGCATGAAGGCCATGCGCATGAAGGCCATGTGCATGAAGGGCAGGCGAAGTGCGTTCTGCAGCAGGCGCGACCCCGCAGTCGCGAGAGAACCGACCGTGATCCATGCTCCCGCAACCGTCGAACCCCTGAAGCCACGCGCGGCATCGCGCGTCCGCCGCTGCCCGCTGCGCCGGCTCGCCGAGTTCGCTGGCTTCACGCTGGTCGAACTGCTGGTCGTCCTTGCGATCCTCGCCGTGGTCATGGCGTTGCTGATTCCGTTCGTGTCGCGGCTGCGTGAGTCAAGCGCGCGCGCGCAGGAACTCAGCGCCGTGCGCATGCTCATGTCCGCGTGGCAGATGTACGCGCACGATTCGCAGGGCGCGCTGCTGCCGGGCTACCGCTCGGGGCTGTCCGCCTACGACGCCAACCGCGGCACGATCGCCTCGCAGACGATCGGCATCACCGCGAACCGCTGGGTCTGGCGTCTCGCGCCCTACATCGGGCACGACTTCAACGCGCTCTATGTCGGCCAGCACGAGCGCATGCTGCGCGAGCTCGAGCGCACCGACTACTCGAACTACCTCTACCAGACCAGCGTGTTCCCGAGCTTCGGCCTGAACAGCGTGTGGGTCGGCGGCGACGAGAACTTCGGCGGGTACAACAGCGCCTTCCTCAATCTCTACGGCAAGTTCTACGTCACCCGGCTCGGCGAGATCGACCGCCCGGCTGGGCTCGTCGTCTTCGCGAGCGCCCGCGGTCAGGACAGCATGCCGACCGGCGAGATGTCCGACGTGACCGAGGGCTACTTCCGCATCCGCTCGCCCTCGTTCAACACGCGCATCTGGGCCAGCTCGTATGGCGACGACCCTGCGTCCTACGGAAATCTGAGCGCGCGCAACGGCGGCGTGGTCGCCACCGGCTTCGCCGACGGTCACGTCGAGGCGCGCGAGCCGACGACGCTCGACGACATGCGGCTTTGGTCAAACGGCGCGACCGCATCCGACTGGACGCTTACGCCCGGCGGCTGACGAGCGCGTGCACCGCGTGCGAGCAGGGAACCGCGAGCGCCATGAGCGCCGCGATCATGCCGGCCGCGTTCAGCGCGCTGCGGGCGCCAAGCAGTTCCTCGGCGTGGGCCGCAAGAAAGTAGCCCCCGATTGCAAGCACGCCGCCGACGGCGAGGCTGAGGCCGATCTGCCCGCGCACGCTGCGTGCGTGTGGCGCTGCGATGAGCGCGGGGCACGCGAGAAGCGCCAGAACAAGCACGCTTCCGACCGCCGTGAAGCTCGCGACGATCGCGGAGGTGACGACGGCGAGCAGCGCCCGCTCGACGAGGATCGGTGCGCGGCCAGCAAGACGCGCGTGCACCGGATCGAACGCGTACGCGGCCAGCTCCTTCCCGAAGGCGATGTTCAGCCCAAGCGCAAGCGTCGCCGCGGCGGCCAGCGTCCACAGCTCGTGTGGGACGCCGGAGATCCAGCCGCCATCGATCGGAGGCACGTAGAAGAGCGTTTCGAGCGATCCGAAGAGCACGCACTCAGGGTCGAGATCAACCTGCCGTGCGCCCTGCGTCTCGAGAAGAAGTACGCCGAGCGCGAAGAACGCCGTGAAGACGACGCCGAGCGCAGCGCCCGCCTCGAGGCGCGTCGAGCGGCGGACGAAGGTCGTAAGCAGCACGGCAGCCGCGCCCGCAAGCGCCGCGCCGATGAACATCGCGATCGCGGAGCGCGTGCCGCTGACGAGGAAGCCCGCGACAAGGCCTGGCAGCACGGCGTGCGCGATCGCATCGCCGGTCATCGCCTCCTTGCGGAGGACAAGCCAGTTTCCCAGCGAGCCGCAGGCGACCGTCGCAAGCAGCGCCGCCGCGAGCGCCGGCAGGTCGATGGCAAGCGAACCAGTCATGCGTGCGCGCTCCGGTTCGCCGTGCGCGCAAGCGGAATCGTCGCGAGAAACGCCGTCGCCGCCGCGAGCGTCATCGCTGCGCCGGTGGGTACTCCGGCAGTCGAGCGCGATGCGAGCACGCCGATCGCGGCGGAAATCGCGCCGATCAACGCCGCGACTGCGGTGACGCCGCCAAGCCGAACCTGCGTGCGCACGCCGATGTTGCGCGCGGCCGCCGCCGGCGCGATCAGCATGGCGACCACGAGCACGATGCCGGCGAGCTGCATGCCCGCGACAACCGACGCGACGAGGAGAAGCGTCAGCAGCAGGTCGAGCCGCCGAACGGGGAGGCCGGCTGTGCGCGCGAAATCCTCGTCGAAGGCGACAAGCGCAAGCTCCTTGTAGAAGCCGAGAAGCAGGACAAGCGCTGCGCACGCCAGTGCTGCGAGCGTGCGCACTTCGGCGTGGCCCATCGCTGCGGCGCTTCCGAGGAGAAGCGTGCGAAGGCCGCCCTGCGAGCCGGCGGGGTGCGACTGGACCACGGAGAAGAGCACGGCGCCGAGGCCGAAGAAGCCAGCAAGCGATACGGCAAGCGCGCCGTCCGCACCCACGCGACGCCAGCGCGACAGGATGGCGACGCACCACGCGGCAAGCAGCGCTGTACATGCGCCGCCCGCGAGCAGCAGCCACGGCGTGCGGCCGCCCAGCCCGAGCGCTTCGCCCATGAGGAACGCGATCGCGATGCCGGGAAGCGCTGCGTGTCCGGCGACATCGGCCACCAGCGCGCGCCGCCGCGCCAGAACGAACGTCCCGACGGCGCCCGCGAGAGCTCCGAACAGCACGCAGCCCGCGAGGACTCCGAGCGTGTTTGCGCCGAGCGTCCCAGTGCTCATGCGCGCGGCTCCGCGTGGAACCCGTAGGCCTGCGCGAGCCTCGCGTCCGTCATCACGTCGGCCACGGCGCCCTGCGCCACGATCGTCTGGCTGAGGAGAATGGCGCTTTCGAAGTGGCTCCGCACGCTGCGAAGGTCATGGTGCACCGCAAGGATCGTCGTGCCTTTCGCGCGCAGCCGCTGCAGCACTTCCGCAAGCCGCATCTCGGTGAACGCATCGACATTCGCGAAAGGTTCGTCGAGAAGCAGGAGATCCGCGTCCTGCACAAGCGCGCGGGCCACCAGCACGCGCTGCTGCTGACCGCCGGAGAGCGCGCCGATCTGCGTGCGTTCCGCGTCGGCGAGACCGACGGCTGCGAGCGCCGCGCGCGCGGCGTCGCGCGTCTCGCGCCCCACGCGGCGGAAGAGTCCGAGCCGCGAATACCTGCCCATCGCCACGATGTCGAGCGAGTTCGCGGGATAGTTCCAGTCGATCTGCGAGCGTTGCGGGATATACGCCACGCGCTCGCGCGTCGATGCGAAGTCCGCGCCGAAGAACGCGATGCGATCGGCGGTGACGAACGGCACGAGCCCGAGGATCGACTTGATGAGCGTGCTCTTGCCCGCGCCATTCGGACCGATGAGCGCGGTCATCGAGCCCCAAGGCAGCGTGAAGGACGCATCGCGGAGAACGGGCTCGTCGCGGAGGTAGCCCGCGGAGAGCCCGCGAACATCGAGCGGCGGCTGGGTCGCCGCGTCGGTCAACCGCGGCCCCCGAGCGCGTTCGCAATCGACTTCGCGTTGTGGCGGATCATGCCGGCCCATGATCCTTCGGCGCTTCCGGCGCGGCCGATCGAGTCGGAGTAGAGCGGTTCGCCGATCGTGACGGTGTGTCCCTTCGCGGCGCAGCCCTCCACCACCGCGCGCGCCGAACGGTCGGACACCGTGGTTTCAATGAAGATGGCCGGAACGCGCGCCTCGGTGATCTCGGAGACGAGTCGTTCGATGTCGGAGAGCGCGGGTTCGCTTTCGGTTGAGATTCCTTGGATTCCGCGAACCTCGAGGCCGTATCGCCGGCCGAAGTAGCCGAACGCGTCGTGCGCGGTGACGAGCGTGCGGTTCGACGGAGGGATGCTGCCGATCGCAAGCGCACACTCGCGGTCGAGCGCGGCGGCCTCGGCCTCGAACGCGGTGAGGTTGCGCGCGTAGGTGTCGGAGCCGTCCGTGTCCAGCTTCGACAGCGTGTCGCGCACGGCAGGCGCGGTCTTGGCCCAGAGCGTTGGGTCCATCCAGATGTGCGGATCGAAGTGCGATGAGTTCGATTGGTCGGTGAGGAGCTCCGACTTGGGAAGCGTCTCGGCGATGCGGATGACGGGACGGCCGCTGATCTCGACGCGCGCGAAGGCGTCGCCGGCGCGGCCCTCGAGCATGAGGCCGTTCATGAAGACGGCGTCGGCGTCGAGGACCTGAAGGACGTCGCTGCGCGTGGGGGTCCAGAGGTGCGGGTCGGTTCCGGGCGGAATGAGGACGACGAGGTCGATGCGATCGCCGCCGATCGCGCGGACGAGGTCGCCGACCATCGGCGTGGTGGCGACGACGAGCGGCTTCTCGCGTGCCGGGCGCGGATCGCCCGCGGCGGTGGTCGCGGGCGAGCTTCCGCCTCCGCACGCAGCAAGAGCGAGGGCAATCCCGAACAGGCTGAGGCCGCCGAGGAGTGGCGCGGGGGGTCGGTATCGCATGGTCTGTAGCATAGGCTACATTTAGATGCCCGGACGGCCACTGATGCGCGTTTTCACCCTCGGGACGGGCCTCGTACGGGTGCCCGGGGACGTGAGTCCCCGGAACGACGGACGTCGGAGTCGACAGCCAAAATGGGTGCCACCACTTCCAGTGGTGGTTTCGCGGCCGCATCGGCACGACGCCCGTTCCCGGCCACGTCGACTCCGCACGGCCGCGGCCTGGAAACGCCGGAGTCTGACACCACGGGTGCCCGGG
>JBIKXP010000060.1:0-16226 GCA_044355685.1 Phycisphaerales bacterium | reverse complement strand
ACCGCGGCCGCCGCGTCGGAGCGATCCGGGGTCTCGCCAGTCATCAGTGGAACAGCGGGAACTTCCCGCAGAACGCACGGATCTCCGCGCGCACGGCGTCAATCGTGGCGGCGTCGCCGGAGGTACCGAGCACGCGGTCGATCCACGCGGCGACGAGTTCCATCTCGGCTTCCTTGAGCCCACGCGTCGTGAGCGCAGGCGTGCCAAGCCGCAGGCCGCTCGTCACCATCGGCGGACGCGTGTCGTTCGGAATGCCGTTCTTGTTGACGATGATTCCAGCCTTCTCGAGCCACTTCTCGGCGTCGGCGCCAGTGAGGTCGGCCGAGCGCGCGCGCAGGTCGACGAGCATGAGGTGGTTGTCGGTGCCGCCCGAGCAGAGGCGGTAGCCGCGCTTCACGAGCGCCGCCGCAAGCGCCTGCGCGTTCTTCACGACCTGCTGGCAGTAGGTCTTGAAATCGGGCTTGAGCGCCTCGCCGAACGCGATCGCCTTCGCGCCGATCACATGCATGAGGGGGCCTCCCTGCGAGCCCGGGAACACCTTGCGGTCGACCTTCTTCGCGATCTCCTCGTCGTTCGTGAGGATGAGGCCGCCGCGCGGGCCGCGCAGCGTCTTATGCGTGGTCGTCGTCACCACATGCGCATGCGGGAACGGCGACGGATGCACGCCCGTCGCGACGAGGCCCGCGATGTGCGCGATGTCGGCCATCAGCACCGCACCGACGTCGTCGGCGATCGCGCGGAAGCGCGCGAAGTCGATGACGCGCGGATACGCGGAGTAGCCGCAGATGATCATCTTCGGCTTCGTCTCCTTGGCGATGCGGTGAATCGCGTCGTAGTCGAGCAGCTCGGTCTTCGCGTCGAGGTCGTACTCGGCGATCTTGTAGAACGTGCCGGAGAAGTTCGGCTTGAGCCCGTGCGAGAGGTGGCCGCCGGACTTGATCGGCAGCGACAGGATCGTGTCGCCCGGCTCGCACATCGCCATGAAGGTGGCGGTGTTCGCGTTCGCGCCGGAGTGCGGCTGGACGTTCGCGAACCTGCAGCCGAAGAGCTGCTTGGCGCGGTCGCGCGCGAGATCCTCGATTCCGTCGTGGAACTCGCAGCCGCCGTAGTAGCGCTTGCCCGGGTAGCCCTCGGCGTACTTGTTCGTCAACCATGACCCAACCGCGTGCATGACCTCGGTGGAGACGTGGTTCTCGCTTGCGATCAGCTCGAGCGTGGTCGCCTGGCGCTCGGCCTCCTGGGCCATCAGCCGCGCGGCCGCGGGGTCGTGGCGCTCGAGCATGGCCAGAAGCTGGACGCTCATGGGATCGAGGTGGATATCGCCCGGGAAACCGGCTGGCATTGGGCGGGACGCTGACAGTGCGGCGGTCGCTGGAGTCATGGCCGCAATGGTAGTCGAGACGGTACCCTGCGCCCATGCGCGTCCGCGCCAAAGACGGAGTGATCCAGTCGGAGATCGGGACGCTGGCGGTCGGCCGGCGCGGTGTCCTGCTCTCGGCCGAATGGATGGTCGGGCGCGAAGCGCCCCCCGACTTCGACCCCGAGGACGACGCCGCCTCCGCGTTCGTCGACGCGTACGTGCGCTACTTCCGAGGCGGCGACTGGAGCGCGATCTTCCGGAATCTTCCGATCGGCGACGGCACGCCCTTCCAGTGCAAGGTCTGGCGGGCCTGTGCGACCATCCTGCCCGGCGAGACGCGCACCTATGGCTGGATCGCGGGACAGTTGCGGCTGACGCCGGTCCATTGCCGCGCGATCGGCAACGCGCTGCGCGTGAATCCGCTCCCGGTCGCCGTGCCCTGCCACCGGGTGGTGGCGGCGTCCGGCATCGGCGGCTACGCGGGCCAAAGGTCGGGCGCACTCGCCGACATCAAGTGCCGCCTGCTCGCCTTCGAGTCGGCCCGCAGACGGGCCACTTGATAGAGTGTCCGACCTCGCGCTTCGGCGCGATCACGGAGGATGCGCTGATGAAGTTGACGATGGTCGGAACCGGCTACGTGGGGTTGGTCACGGGCGCGTGCTTCGCGGAGACGGGCCAGGACGTCACCTGCCTCGACGTCGACGAGCGCAAGATCGCGATGCTGCGTCGCGGCGAGAGCCCGATCTACGAGCCGGGTCTCTCCGAGATGATCGTGCGGAACGCCGGCGCTGGCCGCCTCCACTTCACGACCGACAAGCTGGCCGCCTACCGCGATGCGGACGTCGTCTTCATCTGCGTGGGCACGCCGAGCGACGAGGATGGCAGCGCGGATCTTCAGTACGTGCTGCGCGTCGCCAGCGACATCGCCGATGCGATGAACACGCTTGGACCTGGGCAGAAGACGAAGACCGTCGTGGTGAAGAGCACCGTTCCGGTGGGCACCAGCCACAAGGTCCGCGACCTGATCGCGTCCAAGACGAAGATCCCGTTCCACATCGCCGACAACCCGGAGTTCCTGAAGGAAGGCGATGCGATCAACGATTTCATGAAGCCCGACCGCGTGGTCTGCGGCGTCGAGAGCGAGCATGCCGCGACGGTGATGCGCGACCTGTACGACCCGTTCGTGCGGCAGGGAAACCCGATCTTCGTCATGGACGTGCGGTCGGCCGAGATGGTGAAGTACGCGTCGAACGCGATGCTCGCGTGCAAGATCTCGTTCATCAACGAGATCGCGAACCTCTGCGAGCGCTTTGGCGCGAGCGTCACCAGCGTGCGCGAAGGCATGTGCGCGGACAAGCGGATCGGCAGCCAGTTCCTCTATCCGGGCCTCGGGTACGGCGGCTCGTGCTTCCCGAAGGACACGCTCGCCGTGGTCTCGATGGGCCGCAGCGCCGGCTTCGAGTGCGAGCTGAACGCGGCCGTGCACCGGGTGAATCAGGCGCAGCGCCGCCACTTCTGGACGAAGATCGAGAGCGTCTTCGGCAAGGATCTCCGCGGAAAGACGCTGGCCTTCTGGGGGGTCGCCTTCAAGCCGCGCACCGACGACATCCGCGAGGCCCCGTCGCTGACGCTCATGGAGTTCGCCCTTAAGGCTGGCGCGCGCGTGCGTGCCTTCGACCCCGTCGCCCTCGAGAACCTCGGGCGCGAGATGCCGGACGTCGGCCACGCGAAGGACATGTACGACGCCCTCCGCGGCGCCGACGCACTGGTCATCGCCACGGAATGGAGCGAGTTCCGTTCTCCGGACTTTGACCGCATTGCCGAGTTGCTCCCGTCGCGGCTGATCTTCGACGGTCGAAATCTCTACCGCACCACGGCGATGGCGGAGCGCGGTTTTGCGTATCACTCGGTGGGCAGGGCGCCGACGGTCGTGGAATCGACCCCGAAGCGACCCCTGACCGCCGTGTAAGGAGCCAGCGCACCGGAACCGGGTGGATGGGCTTGGACGATGGTCCCCGCGAGGGGACATGGACGTCTGCCGCTCTCGCCGTGCCGGCGGAGCGCCTGAACCCGGCTCGTCGGTGGCAGAACGCACCTTTGGACCACGCGACATGCCCGAAGTGCTCTATTCTTCCTGTGCTGTGGCTGAACTCCTGATCTCAACCCCGGAAGGCAAAGTCCTTGCAAACCTTCGGCTTGATCCCATGCGCGCGTACTGGGTCGGCCGCGACTCGCACTGCGATGTCGTGATCGAGAACTCCGCCGTCAGCCGCCGCCACGCGCTCATCTTCCACGTGAACGGGCGCTGGATGGCCTGCGACGCTGGTTCCACCGGTGGGCTCGACATGGAGATGGGCGCGGTTCGCGCCGCCCAGTTGTCCGCCGACGCCTGGGTACGCGTGGGCTCCGTCTACCTCTGGCTCGCCGCCGCTGGAAACGCCGCACCCGACTGGATCGATGCGAAGCCCGACTCGCTCGCGACCGGACGTCCGGACCAGATCGTCCGCCTGACGAACGAGTCGCTCTCGACCGAACCCATGGGGGAAGTGAAGGAAACGCTGGTCGTCACCGATGCGTTCGGAGTCGTGCACCTCTGCGCGGATCTCAGCGGGCTCGCGGCCTCGACCGGCAGCGGAAGCCCCCGCCTGACCGTGGGACGCTCGACGGCGGTCGATCTCCAGATCTGCGATTCCTCGCTTGATCCCGTGCACTGCGTGCTTACGTTGGGAAGCGAGTATTGGTCGATCGTGGATGCCGGCAGCGCGTCCGGGCTTCTGTACGACGGCAAGCGCTGGTTCCGGAAGCGTCTCGAGGACGGCATCACCATGCCGATCGGCCGCTTCCGAGTCTCGATCCAGCGCATCGTCCGGACGACCGGTCCGGTGGTCTCGATCACCTCGGGACTGCGCGCGTCGGGCTCGGAACCCGCTGCACGGAAGCCCTCGGCGTTCCTTGGCGACGGCGATGCCGACGACGTCATCAAGCTGTAGGCGCTCCACGGCCCATCGCAGTGGGCCATCGCGATGGCGGCGTTGAAAACCACACTTTGCGCCGGGGAAATCAGGCATTTTTTGGCCAGAGGCGAAAAACATCGGCTTTTTCGCACTTTTCAGCGCCAGTCGCCCTTGTCATCGACGTCCACCCCCTTTATTTTCCACGAAACCGACAGGCAAGGAGCCTGTCTGACAAGCCACGAAAGGATTCATCTCCATGGCCAGCAAGACCAAGATCACCGCCGCTTCCAAAGTCCGCACCAAGGGTTCCATCTTCAAGGACATCTCGACCGTCACCGGCCTCTCGCGCAAGCAGGTCGTCCACGTGTTCGACACCCTCACCGACATGATCAAGGCTGACCTCGGCAAGAAGGGCTGCGGCACCTTCAACTTCCTCGGTCTCGCCAAGATGCGCACCGTGAACAAGCCCGCCACCAAGGCGCGCAAGGGCAAGAACCCCTTCACTGGCGAAGAGATCACGATCAAGGCGAAGCCGGCGAGCCGCAAGGTCCGCATCCGCGCGATGAAGGGCCTGAACGAGAGCGTCTGAGTTTGAGCGCTCGCAACTCTGAGCGCTCGCAACTCTGAGCGCTCGCAACTGAAAATGGGGCGCGCCGAAAGGCGCGCCCCATTTGTTTTGCTCGCTTTGGCGTGCATGACGCGAGGCCGTCTGAGCGCTCGCGACTCGCTTCGCTTTCGCTCGCTCTGGTCAGCCTCGCGGCGAGTGAATCGCCGCGGGCTGGAAACGCGTTGTTTGAGCGCTCGCTCTGGTGCTGATCACGCCGAAGGCGGCTGCCGCCAGCAGCCGCCGCGAGAATGATGCAGCGCTCGCGACTCGCTTCGCTTTCGCTCGCTCTGGTCAGCCGCGCGGCGAGTAAATCGCCGCGGGCTGGAAACGCCGGAGTCGAAGGCGGCTCACCCGATCGCGCGGCGCAGGGAACCTCCGTGCGCCGCAAGCGTTCGCTCGGCCTCTGCACGAGTCTCGCTGCGCGCGCGCATCACCAGCGCGAGCTTCAGCAATCCCCCCGCCGCCTCGAGTTGCGCGAACGCCTGCTCACGCGTGTCGTTCGGGAAGAACTCGCGGTAGATCCGCAGCGCGCGGTCGACGAGCTTGTCGTTCGTCGCCGCAAGATCGACCATCAGATTTCCATAGGTCTTTCCAATCCGCACGAACGCAGCGGTCGTGATCGCATTCAGCGCAATCTTCGTAGCCGTCCCCGCCTTGAGACGCGTCGAGCCAGTCAGGATCTCTGCGCCGGTCGCGAGTGCGATGCAGTGATCGCAGTACGCGGGCTCCACACCGGGCGCACAGGTCAGGAAGCCCGTGACCGCGCCCCGCGACTTCGCGAGCCGCAGCGCTCCGAGCACGTAGGGCGTGGTGCCGCCGGCGGCGATCCCGAGGAAGCAATCGTGCGCACCAAGCGCGATGCGATCGAACTCCGCTGCGATACCGTCCATCTCGTCCTCGCGGCCTTCGCTTGAACGGCGCAGCGCGCCGTCGCCTCCCGCGATGATTCCGACCACCTGCGCAGGATCGCTGCGGAACGTCGGCGGACACTCGCTCGCGTCGAGGACGCCGAGCCGACCGCTCGTTCCGGCGCCTGCGTACACCAAGCGCCCACCGCGGACGAACGCCGCAACGACCGCCTCGACGAAACGCGCGATCGGCTCCGACGCGTGCTCGACCGCGGCGACGGCACGACGCTGGTCCCGAGCGAGAAGCGCCACGAGCTCTACGGTCGCAAGTTCATCAAGCGCCGCCGATTCCTCATGGCGCTGCTCGGTCGCGATGTGCGAGCGGTCGGGCGGGAGCTTCATCGCTCGCCCTCGCCCGCCTGGGCTTCTTCCGCGTCGCCGGTCTTCGCCGCCGAAGGCTTCTTTCCCCACGCGGGCGCCTCGGGCTTGAGCGCATCGACGAAGAACGACCACTTCACGCTCTCCGCTGCCGGACTCCAGACGCCGTGATCGGAGTTCGGGAAGATCATCATCGAGAACGGACGATTGATCGACTGGAGTGCGTTCGAGAGCTGGAACACATTCGTCGGGTGCACGTTGTCGTCGAGCATGCCGTGGAAGAGCATGAGCTTGCCCTGCAGCCTGCCGGCGAGTTTCACCCAGCTGCCCGCGTCGTATCCCTCGGAGTTCTCCTGCGGCGTCCGCATGTAACGCTCGGTGTAGATGGTGTCGTAGTTGCGCCAGTCGGTCGGCGCGGAGATCGCGACCGCCGCGTGGAAGACGTCGCCGCGGCGGATCACGCCGCCCGCGGCGAGGTAGCCGCCGTAGCTCGATCCGGTGATGCCAACGCGCGTCCCGTCGACGAACGGCCGGGTCGCCGCGAGATGCGCGACCGCCGCGGCCTGGTCGTCGAGATCGACGACGCCGAGCTTCAGGTACGCGGCCGACTCGAACTTCTTCCCGCGCCCCGGCGTTCCCCGATTGTCGACGGTGACGAGGAGAAAGCCGAGCGCCGTGCGCGGGTCGCCCGCATCGAAGCGGTCGACCACAAGGCGAATCGTCGGGCCGCCGTAGGTGTCGACGATCACCGGGTACTTCTTCGTCGGGTCAAACGCAGGCGGATAGGCGATCCGTCCATAGAGAACCGTCTCGCCGTCGGCGGCCTTGCAGGTGAAAAGCTCGGTCGGAGTGAGGCCGTGGGTGGCGAAGCCCTTCGTCGAGCCTTCCGCGAGCGTCGCGAGGCGCGCGCCCGGTCGGTCGCCTCCGCGCGCATAGACGACCGTCATCGGCGCGATCGCAGTGGTCTCGGCGGTCGCGACCACGAAGTTCCCATCGGGCGAGATGCGGAAGTTCGAGTGATGGTGGTCGTCGCCGGTGACGCGAACGCTGCCGCTTCCGTCGAGCTTCGCCACGTGCAGCTGCTGCTGCGGCGCGATCGCTCCGCTCCACGCTGTGAACCAGAGTTCGCCGGCAGGCTCGTCGACCAGCGCGATCGACTCGACCGGCCAGTCCCCGGCCGTCAGCGAGGCGATGTGCGAACCGTCGAGCGAGCGCAGCTCGTAGTGCTTGAATCCCGTCTTCTCCGTCTCCCAGATGAATCGCTGGCCGTCCTTCAGGAACCGCATGAGCGGGCGATTCTCCTGCCATGTGTCCTGACGTTCGCTGACGACGAGGCGCGAAGCCCCGGTCGCTGGGTTCGCCGCGAGCACGTCGAGCACGTCCTGGCGTCGCGGCGTGCGCGAGTAGATCAGTTCGCTGCTGTCCGGCGTCCATCGCACGTTGTAGACGTAGTACTCCGCGCCCGCCACCGCGCCGGCGGCCTCGCTGAAGCTGTCGACGGCGACGGTTGCCTTCGTGGTTGTGTCGTAGATCAGGAGCGACGCGGTCGGGTTCGGGTCGCCAGGCTTCGGGTACGCCTCGCTCAAGACGCGCGTGTTGACGTCGGTCCAGTCGCCGACGAGGAAGAAGTCCTTCACCTTCGATTCGTCGAAGCGATAGAACGCGAGGTACCGCGAGTCCGGGCTCCACCACATCGCCGTGGTCTGGTCGAGTTCCTCGCCGTAGACCCACGAGGCCTGTCCGTACTTGAGGTCTGGTCCGCCGTCGGAGGTGATCGCCTCGCGGTCGCCGGTTCGCGGCCGAAGAAAGACGTTGCCGGCCTCGCTCACCGCGGTCCACGCGCCGTCGGGGCTCTCGGCCGACGCGAACTGCCGGCCGCGCGCCGGGCCTCCGAATCGACCGCCTTCGCCGCGCGGCGTGCGCGACGCAGCCGCCGTCTCCGGAGGCGCGCCTTCCGCCGGCGCGACGGCGCCGGTCGCGAGATCGAGCGTGTGCCAGCCGTTCTTGCCGGCGACGCCGTCAAACCAGAGTTGCTTCCCCTCGACATCCCACTTCACGCTTCCAATGTCGCCGCCCTGCCCGATGCCGCCCATTGCGCTCTGCATGCGGCGCATCAGGCTCGAGCCTGGAATGTCCTTGATCGGGGTGTAGGTTTGCGCGGAGGCGAACCCCGCGAACACCGCGAGCGACAGCGTGACCGATGCGGCGAAGCGCGCCGTGGGATCGAATCGGGGCATCCCGACAGAGTAGCCGTTCACACGCGCGCGTGGCGCGCGAAGCGGCGGTAGCGCTCGGCGAGATCAGCCTCACCCGCGCGTGCGACGCCCTCGAGGCTGAACGCGCCGATCGTGAAGCTGGCCATCACCGTGCCCCACGAGAGCGCGCTCTGGAGCGCCTCGAGATCGGTGCGGCCGGTGCGCGCGAGATGCGCCATGAAACCGCCGGCGAAGGTGTCGCCGGCGCCGGTCGGGTCGATGACCATGTCTTCCTCGGCCGGGAACGCCGGCACGACGGCGACGCCATCGCGATGGACAAGCACGGCGCCGTGCTCGCCCTTCTTCACGACAGCGAACGTCGGCCCATAGCCGAGGATGCGCCGACCCGCCGTAATCGCGTTGCGGATGCCCGTCAGGTGCGCGGCCTCGGAGTCGTTCAGCACGATGCCGTCGACCTTCGAGAGAAGATGCACGAGTTCGTCATGCGCGACGTTGATCCAGAGATCCATGGTGTCGGCGACCACGAGCTTGCGTCCGCTGACCTGCTCGAGAAGACCGGCCTGCACGGCGGGGTGGGTGTTGCCGAGGAAGACGAGCTCGCTGTCGGCGAACGCCGCGGGAACCTTCGGCGGCGCCTCGGCAACGACGCCGAGCTCCGTGAACAGCGTCTCGCGCTCGTTGAGGTTGAGGAGATACTTGCCGCCCCACGCAAATGTCTTCCCGCCTGCGCGAGTCTCGAGGCCGCGCAGGTCGACGCCCTTGAGCCCCTCGAGAACCGTGCGGTGATGCGCGGGAAGATCGTCGCCCACCACGCCGACCAGCCGCACAGGCGCAAGGCGGCTCGCAGCGGCGGCGAAGTACGCGGCGCTTCCACCAAGCACGCGCTCGGCGCGCGCCGTCGGCGTCTCGACGGTGTCGATGCCGATGGTGCCAGTGACGAGAAGGGAAAGCGGCGTGGCGCCGGTGGTCGTTGCTGTGGTTGCGGACATGGGTGCTCGATCAGTTGAGATTGCTGCGTTTCAGATCGCGGGCGCGCGCTGCGCGGAGCGGGCCGTTCATGCCGTTCATGCCGTTCATGCCGTTCATGCCGTTCATGCCGTCGCCTTCTGCTCGGTGAAGTTGCGCATGAACCCGAAGCCAAGCGAGGTACCTGCCAACGCGCCCGCAGCCATGTCGACGGGCATGATGCGAAGGAGCCGTGGGAACGCGCCGTCGACGAGTGCCGCGGGAAGATCGCCGCCGACCGTGAAGGCGAGGAATGCGTAGACGATCGCGAAGGCTGCCATCGGCGCCGCAGCGAGGTAGACGGGCGTGGTGCGGGGCGCAAGCATGCGGCCAAGCGCGCCCGAGACGAATCCGCCCACGACCGCCGCGCCGACGGCCTGACCCTTCGTCAGCGTGGCGGCGCACAGCCATGCGGCCGCGACGCCCGCGATGCCAGCGAGCCAGGAGAGCCGCGCGCTCTTGCCGTAGGGCGAGTCGATGTCGTCCTCGTGCGTCTCATGCACGTCGGGCAGGCGGCCCGCGATCCGGAAGATGACGTGCGATCCGGCCGCGACCAGCACGGCCCACAGCGCGCACTCGACTGCGGCGAGCCGCAGGTTCGATTCGCCGAAGACGAGGTCGCGCACCGCGCCGCTCTGCATGGCGAGCATGCCGACGCCGCACCCGAGGACGAAGAGCCCCACCACCGCGTTGAGCGTTCGGCCCGCGAAAGCGGCCAGCGCCGTCGTGGCGGCGAACGCGGCCAGGACCGCGAGCACGGCGAGCATCGGCCGGCCCGCATCGGCGACGGTCGGGCCGTAGATGCCGCGCACGCTCTCGAGCGTCGGCACAACGAGCGCGAAGATGCACGCTGCGAGCGCAATGGCCACGCACAGCACGACCATGCGGCGGGAGGAAGACGACATCCGCGCAGTGTGCGCGAAACGCCCCGCGACCGCAAGCAAGGGAAGGCGTCGAAATCGTGTGCGGGAACCCGTATATTTCTCCCTCCGATGGCCGTGACTTACCCGCCCTCCTCGCCCGCGTCCCCGTTCCATTCCCCCGTCGTGCTCGATGGCTCGCCGCTGTCGGTGCAAGACCTCGCGCGCATCGCGCGGGCGACGCTCGCGGCGCCCGTGCGCGTCGAGCTGGCTCCGGCCGCACGCGAGCGCGTGGCCGCCGCGCGCGCGGTGGTCGAGAAGGCGCTCACCGGCGACCGCGCGGTCTATGGACTCAACACCGGCTTCGGCAGCCTCTCGCGCGTGCGCATCGATCGCGGCCGTGCGCGCGACTTGCAGCGGAACATCATCCGCTCGCACGCATGTGGCATCGGCGAGTATCTCCCACGCGAGACGTCGCGCGCACTGATGGCGGCGCTGGCGGCGAGTCTGGCGCGGGGCGCGTCGGGCGTGCGCGTCGAGACGCTCGAGCGCATCGTCACGTTCCTCAACATGCACATCGACCCAGCGATTCCATCGCGCGGCTCGGTGGGCGCGTCGGGAGATCTTGCGCCGCTCGCGCACGCCGCGCTTGTCGTGCTCGGCGAGGGCGAGTGCTGGCACGAAGACGGCGTCCAGCCAGCGGCGTGGGTGCTCACGAGCCTTGGCTTCGGCGGTTACGACCTCGAGGAGAAGGAAGGACTCGCGCTCCTGAACGGCACGCACCTGATGTGCGCGACGGGCGCGCTGCTTTGCTGCGATTTCCGGGCCGTGTTCGATGCCGCGCTGGCGGCGGCCGCGATGGCGATCGACGCCGCGAAGGCGACCGACGCGTTCCTCGACGCCCGCATCCACGAGATCCGGCGGCAACCTGGGCAGATCGAGGTCGCCACGCGTCTGCGCGGGCTTCTCTCCGGCAGCGAGATCGTGGGCTCGCACGCGGAGAACGATCCGCGCGTCCAGGATCCCTACTCGCTGCGCGCGATGCCGCAGGTGCTCGGCGCTGCGCTCGACGCCTTCCACTACGTCGAGGGCGCGATCGCGCGCGAGCTTGGCGCCGTGACCGACAACCCGCTGGTGTTCGCGAAGGACGACCGCGGGACGGGCGACATCATCTCCGGCGGCAACTTCCACGGCATGCCCCTTGCGATCGCGCTCGACCTTCTCGCCGTCGCGTGCAGCCATGTCGCGGGAATCAGCGAGCGCCGCACCTTCTGGGTGGTGTCGGGCTTCGACCAGTTCGTGGCGCACAAGCCGTACCTCGCGAAGGATCCCGGCGTCGAGAGCGGGCTGATGATCGCGCAGTATGCGGCTGCGGCGTGCGTCAATGAACTCGCGGGCAACGCGACGCCTGCAAGCGTCACGAACATACCCACGAGCGCGGGCATCGAGGACTACAACAGCTTCGGCGCGACGAGTGCGCTGAAGGCGACGCGCAGCGTTGCGCTTGCACGAAGCGTCGTCGCGATCGAACTGCTCGTGATGGCCGAGGCGCTTGAGGCGCACCGGCCGCTCAAGTCGGGCGCCGGTGTCGAGAAGGCGCACGCGGCGGTGCGCACGGTGGTGACGAAGCTCGCGAAGGACCGCGTGCTGTCGCCCGATATTCGCGCAATCGAAGGGCTGATCGCGCGCGGCGCGTTTTCGACCCGGTAGCGCCCCCGCTACACTCGTCGCATGACGACGCAGCAATCGCATGTCGACGCTCCCGCCCGCGTGATCCGCGCTCCGCGCGGCAACACCCTTACTTGCAAGTCGTGGGCCGCAGAGGCCGCGATGCGCATGCTGATGAACAACCTCGACCCAGAGGTTGCCGAGCGCCCCGAGAACCTCGTCGTCTACGGCGGCCGCGGGCAGGCCGCGCGCAGCTGGGAGGCGTTCGACGCGATCATCGCAAGCCTGAAGAGCCTTGCGCCCGACGAGACGCTGCTTGTCCAGAGCGGAAAGCCCGTCGGCATCGTGCGGACTACGAAGGATTCGCCGCGCGTCCTCATCGCGAACTCGAACCTCGTGCCGCACTGGGCCACGCAGGCGAAGTTCGACGAGCTCGCCGCGAAGGGCCTCATGATGTTCGGGCAGATGACCGCGGGCTCGTGGATCTACATTGGTACACAGGGGATTTTGCAAGGGACCTACGAGACCTTCGCCGAGTGCGCGCGCCAGCATTTCGGCGGTTCGCTCCGCGGCACGCTGAACGTGACGGGCGGCTGCGGCGGCATGGGTGGTGCCCAGCCCTTGGCGATCACGATGAACGAAGGCACCTGCCTCATCGCCGACATCTGCCGCGAGCGGCTCGAGAAGCGCATCCATGACCGCTACCTCGACGAGATGCACGAGGACCTCGACGCTGCGATCGACCGGGCGCTCGAGCTGACCGCGCAGGCGAAGGACGGCAAGAACAACGGCGTTTCCGTCGGTTGGCTCGGCAACATCGTCGATCTCCTGCGCCGCCTCGACGCGCGCGGCATCCTGCCCGAGACGCTCACAGACCAGACGAGCGCGCATGACCCGCTCGAGGGCTACTACCCCGCCGACATGAGCCGCGAGAGCGCCGACATCCTGCGCGAGCAGAACCCCGCGGAGTATCAGGAACTCGCCTGCGCCTCGATGGAGGAGCATGTGCGCCTGATGGTCGGGTTCCTGCACAAGGGCTCGAAGGTCTTCGACTACGGCAACAACATTCGCCAGCGCGCGCTCGACCACGGATTCGCCGACGCGTTCGCGTTCCCGGGGTTCGTGCCCGCCTACATCCGCCCGCAGTTCTGCACGGGCCGCGGGCCGTTCCGCTGGGTGGCGCTGTCGGGCGACCCCGCCGACATCAAGACGACGGACGAGGCGATCTTGAAGCTCTTCCCGCACGACGCATCGCTTGCGCGCTGGATCAAGATGGCCGGCGAGCGCATCGCGTTCCAAGGCCTGCCCGCGCGCATCTGCTGGCTCGGCCTCGGCGAGCGCCACAAGGCGGGGCTGTTGTTCAACGAGCTCGTGCGGAGCGGCAAGGTGAAGGCGCCGATCGTGATCGGGCGCGACCACCTCGACTGCGGCAGCGTCGCAAGCCCGAACCGCGAGACAGAGGCGATGCTCGACGGCACAGACGCGGTCAGCGACTGGGCGATCCTCAACTTCGCGGTGAACACCGCAAGCGGTGCGAGCTGGACGAGCTTCCACCACGGCGGCGGCGTCGGCATCGGCTTCTCGCAGCACGCTGGCCAGGTGATCGTGGCAGACGGCAGCGACGACGCCGCCGCGCGCATCGAGCGCGTGCTGACAAACGACCCGATGATGGGCGTCTTCCGCCACGCAGACGCGGGGTACGAACTCGCGAAGCAGTGCGCGCGTCGGGAAGCCGTGAAGATTCCGATGCTGTGACGCGCGGCGTGTTTGAGCGGTCGTGTTTGAGCGGTCGTGTTTGAGCGGTCGTGTTTGAGCGGTCGTGTTTGAGCGGTCGTGTTTGAGCGGTCGCCGCTGCGGCGGCTCCCTCTGGTACTGATCACGCCAAAGGCGGCTGCCGCAAGCAGCCGCCGCGAGAATGACGCAGCGCTCGCGACTCGCTTCGCTTTCGCTCGCTCTGGTCAGGCTCGCCGCGAGTGAGTCGCGGCGGGCGTGATTTGAGCGGTCGTGTTTGAGCGGTCGCCGCTGCGGCGGCTCCCTCTGGTGCTGATCACGCCAAAGGCGGCTGCCGCAAGCAGCCGCCGCGAGAATGACGCAGCGCTCGCGACTCGCTTCGCTTTCGCTCGCTTTGGTCAGCCTCGCGGCGAGTGAATCGCCGCGGGCGTGATTTGAGCGGTCGCCGCTGCGGCGGCTCCCTCTGGTCAGGCCGGGCGGAGTGAATCCGCCTCGGCCTGGTAGACGCCGGAGTCGACGGCTGACATCATCGGTTCCTTGATTTGAGCGGTCGCCGCTGCGGCGGCTCCCTCTGGTCAGGCCGGGCGGAGTGAATCCGCCTCGGCCTGGAGACATCAGAGGCTGACACCACGGGTGCCCGCAGACGCGAGTCTGCGGAACCGTTCGAGTGGGAGTCGAGGCCGTCGCGCATCGCTTCAACAACGCGGCTCGACGACATTTCTGTGAATTGTCGCCATTTCACTTGACGGGGGGATGTTGGAGTAAGTTCCTTACATTCCCGCGCGCTTGCCGTACGCGCGCGGCCCGTCGCACAACGCCGTTCGAGCCTCCCCTTCAGGAGATTGGTATGCCATTGCCATCGCTCGTGCCATCGCTCGCGTCCTCGCTCCTCCCTCGGCTCCGCCGAAGCGCTGCGATCGCGCTTGCGGTGTCAGCGGCGTTCGGCACACAGGATCGCGCAGAAGCGCATCGTCTCGAAGCACTCGACCATCCGTACAGAGTGGTGGACATCGAACATCCGCCCATGGTCGTCGAGATGGTCCCTTTGGGCGCAACCGAGTTCGGCGCCATGGTCGCACTCGGATGGCGAAGCGGGAGTTCAGCCGTCGCCGAACTGTGGGTCAACCTCCCTTCACCGATGTTCGGGCTGCCCAACGGCTGGAGTTCGCTTGGCCCGGCTCCCGACTCAGGTATCGATCGGACGGCGGGAGCGGTGCGGGTCCGCTGCCCGTTCTGTGGAGATCTGCAAGGCGACTCCCGAGGCGAGGGACATGCCCGAACTCTCACTCCTGACTTCCGCGATTCAGGCGCATTGCAACATTGACGGCGGGAGTGGCAACGCGGACTCATCGGAGAGCACCGCGACCACCGATCGATAGCTCGATTTGCAGGCAGGTGCACGACACGTGCCGGACACCGTTTGGCATCACGTGCTTTCCGCTACATTGCGCGAATGCCCGTGATTCTGCAGCCCGATTCCGCTGCGATCGCGCAGTGCGCCGAGCGCCTGCGGCGCGGGCATCCCGTCGCGTTCCCAACCGAGACCGTCTACGGCCTCGCCTGCGACTCGACGAGCGAGGCCGCCGTCGCCGAGGTCTTCCGCCTCAAGCAGCGCCCCTCGTCGAACCCGCTCATCGCGCACGTGCTCGACGCCGCCATGGCGAAGCGCACCGTCATCGGCTGGGACATCCGCGCGCAGAAGCTGGCGGATGCCTTCTGGCCCGGGCCGCTTGCGATCATCCTTCCCCGCCGCCCCGAAATCTGCGCCTCGAGCGTCGGCGGCCGCACCACGGTCGCCGTGCGCGCGCCCGCGCACCCCGTTGCCCGCGCGCTGATCGAGGCCTTCGACGGCCCGCTCTCCGCGCCAAGCGCAAACCGGAGCGGCCGCATCTCGCCGACCTCCGCAGCCGACGTCGCCGAGGAGTTCGCAGACGTCGCCGAACTTCCGATTCTCGACGGCGGCCCGTGCGACGTCGGCCTCGAGTCGACCGTGCTTGATCTCTCCCGTGCTCGCCCGGCCGTGCTGCGGCCAGGCGCCGTGACCGTCGAGGACATCAGCCGCGTCATCGGCACGCCGGTCGCGCTGTTCGTTTCCGCATCGCAATCCGGAAGCCCTGGCACGAGCCCCGTTCACTACGCCCCCGAAACCCGCGCGGAACTCGTCGAGGAACGCAACCTCGCGGCACGTCTGGCGCAGGAATCGGCGCCGGTCGCCGTGGTCGCGCCCGCCGGCACCGCCGTGCCCGCGCCGCACGAACTGTTCGCGCTTCCACGCCACGCGAACGCGTACGCGCAGGTGCTCTACGCGACGCTTCGCCGCGCGGACAGCGCGCGTCGGTCGCTCATCGTGGTCGTGCCCCCGACTGAAACGGGCGGCCTGTGGGACGCCGCGCGCGACCGCTTGATTCGCGCGACCGCGCGCCGGGCGAGCGGCCCCGCGCACGGCGGGTGAACGCGCCCACGCGGCGCACCGTGCGAGTCACTTGTCCGTGCGAGTCACTTGTCCGTCGGCGACTGCCCGAGCTCGATCTGCTTCGCCTCGAGTCCGGTGCCCATCGCCTCGGCCAGCGCGGCCAGCGCGTTCTGATAGCCGACGAGC
>JBIKXP010000059.1:0-16232 GCA_044355685.1 Phycisphaerales bacterium | reverse complement strand
GCCCGCCTGGCACGGGCAAGAGCCAGACCATCACGAACCTCCTCTCCGAGTGCCTCGCGCGCGGGAAGCGCGTTCTCTTCATCGCCGAGAAGAGCGCTGCGCTCAGCGTGGTCAGCGATCGCCTGCGGAAGTCCGGCCTCGGCTCGTTCGCGCTCGACCTGCACGCCGACCATGCGACCAAGACGAACTTCGTCGCGCAGATCAAGTCTGCCCTCGACGAACTCGACGGCCGGGCCGCGCCGAACGCGCGGCAGTTCCCAGCGGTCGCCGCCGGCGTCGACGCTCCTCGCGCGCGCCTGCGCGCGGCATGCGATGCGCTGCATGCTGCGCCCGACGACGGCCTCTCCGCCTACGACGCCATCAACCGCGCGTTCGATGCGCGCGACCGAAGCGCGGGCGCCACGCTTCCATCCGGCGCGCTCGACGCCGCCGTCAGGCAGACGACGACCGCCGCGGAGATCGACGCGAGGCTCGAGGCCGTCGCGACGCTCGCAAGCGCCGCACGGGAACTACCCCGCGATGCAGCGACCGCCCACGCGGAGGTCGCGCCCGCGAGGCCGCTTTCGCCAGAGGAAACGCGCAGCGCGGCGCAGCACGCGCACGACGCGCGCGCAGCGCTCGACGTCCTCGCGCGCGACGTGCGCGAACTGCGCACCCTCCTCGGCGTCACGATCCCGGACTCGCTCGACGGAATCGCCGGCGCCTCGAAGTTCGCGGCCGCGATCGAGTCGGGCTCGCGCGCGGCACCGAGCCTCGCGGAGGCGGCGTTCGCAAGCGATCACGCCACGCGCCTCGATGCGCTCGCGCGCGCGGTCGACCTTGGCGAGACCGGCGCCAAGGCCGCGGCCGATGTCGATGCGCGCTACGACCGGAGCGTCCTCGCGCTTCCGCTGGCGGCGTTCGCAGGAGATCTGCGATCCGCGCGCGAGCGGTTCATTCTCTTCCGCTGGCTCGCAGCGCGAAAGGTGCGCGCCGCGCTCGCGCGCGCCTCGCGCGCGCAGGCGCCGTCAGGCGTCGATGCGCTTCTCGCGGAAATCGAGCGACTCGTCGTGGCCGCTGCGGCGATTCGCGCAGGCGACGAGGCCGCACCAGCGCTCGCTCCATTCCGCGATGCGAGCGGCGCCGTCGACTTCGCGGCGGCCCGCGATGCGATTCTACGCACGCGCGAAGTGGCTCGCGCCGCGCGCGTCCACTTCCCGCGCGAACTCGCCCTGCTTGCTGCGCACATCCCCGAGGCCGCCGGCGCCGGCACAATCGCGCCGCGCGCGGAGTCCGTGCGGAAGGCCCTCGCGACCGTCCTGACCGAACTCGAGGAGGTCGACCGTGCGCTTCAGGTCGACGCGACCTTCCGCGACGGACGCGCGCCGATCGAACCGCTGCGCGAGCGGCTCGCGAAGCTCATCGAGCACGCCGCGAGCCTCCCCGCGTGGAGCGCGTTCACGTCCGCACGCCGTACGGCAAGCGCGCTCGGCCTCGAGCCGGTCGCACAGGCGCTTGCGAGTGGCTCGCTTGACCCCGCACGTGCGGAGGCTGCTGTCGAGGCCGAGCTCTTCGGCGCGTGGGTGCGCGCGCGCCTGCGCAGCGAGAACGCGCTCGCCGACTGCGCGAGCGACCGCTCGGAAGTCCTGCGCCGGGCATTCCTCGACGGCGTCGCAAGCTATCGCAAGGGAGTCTCGGACGCGGTCGCCGCCGTCGCCCGCGACCGCGCGCGCGTCGCGCTCAACGACGCCGATGCAAACGACGCCATGCGCCGTGCGACAAGGCAGTTGAACGAACTGCGGGCGCTGACCACGATTCGTCGGCCGATCCGCCGCGTGATGGGCGATGCGGCGCCGGCCCTCGCGGTGCTGAAGCCAATCGTCCTCGCAAGCCCGCTGTCGGCCGCGACGATGCTGCCTCCCGACTTCCCGCCCTTCGACCTCGTCGTCTTCGACGAAGCCTCGCAGGTTCCGGTGTGGGACGCCGCGTGCGCGCTCTCGCGCGGCGCCGCCGCCGTGATCGTCGGCGACTCGAAGCAGCTTCCGCCCACCAACTTCTTCGACCGGAAGGACGCAGGCGATGCGACCGATGCGGGCGGCGCGGACGCGGCGCTCGCCGACGCGCTCGAGCCGCTCGAAAGCGTGCTTGAGGAGGCGATCGCCTCGGGAATCCCGCAGCAGAGCCTGCTCTGGCACTATCGCTCGCGCGACGAGCGGCTCATCGAGTTCTCGAATCGCCGAAGCTACGGCGGCCGCCTGCAGACCTTCCCCGCGGCGCATCGCGCGCATCCGAACCTCGGCGTCGAATTCCGCTTCGTGGGCGGCGTCTACGACCGCGCCGGAAGCGCGACGAACCGCGCCGAGGCGGAGGCCATCGTCGCGGAGATCGTGCGACGGCTCAGCGACCGCGATGCGTGCCCTGCGAATCGCTCGATCGGCGTCGTCACGTTCAGCGTCGCGCAGCAGACGCTCGTCCAGGACCTCTTCGACGAGGCGCTCGATCGCGACGCCCGCGTGCGCGAGGGGCTCGCCGAGAGCGTGAAGCTCGGCGACCCCGTCTTCATCAAGAACCTCGAGAACGTGCAGGGCGACGAGCGCGCCACCATGCTCTTCTCGATCTGCTACGGACGCGACGCGTCGGGCTCCCTCTACCACAACTTCGGTCCGCTCAACCTCTCGGGCGGCGAGCGGCGCCTGAACGTCGCCGTGACGCGCGCCCGCGAGAAGGTCGTCATCTTCTCCTCGATCCGCGCGAGCGACCTCGATCCCAAGAAGTGCATCTCGAAGGGCGCGCAGGATCTCCGCGACTACCTCGCGTTCGCAGAGCTCGGCACCGTGCCGAGCGCGCGCGACGAAGGCGGACCGATGCGCGACATCGACCACTCGGCGGTCGAGCGCACGCTTGCCCGCGCGCTCGAGTCGCGCGGCTGGAAGGCCGACCTGCACGTCGGCCGCTCGCGCGACTTCCGCATCAGCCTCGCCATCGCCGACCGCTCGGCTCCGGACCGCTGGCGCCTCGGCGTCGAGCTCGACGGCGTCTTCCACCGCGCCGCGCCCACGGTCATCGACCGCGAGAGCGTGCGCGAGGGCGTGCTGGCCGGCCTCGGCTGGAAGACGATCAAGGTTTCCGCGATCGATGTCCTGCGCGACGTCGATTCGGTCGTCGCCCGCATCGAGCGCGAGATCCGCGCGACGTCGGACGCGTTCTGAATCGGTCGGATCGCCGGGATCAGGCCGCGTTCACACCGGCGACTGCGGCGGCGTCGGGCCGGTCCACGGCTCCGCCGACAGCACGCCTTCCGGCGGGAGATCGGGATCGTTGAGCAGCGCCCGGTAGAACCCGACGTTCAGCGCAAGCGCGAGAGGCGCGCCCACGACGAACGCGCCGACGCAGCAGAGAAGGAAGCCGAGGACGACGACCGTCGACATCAGGATCAGGACCCCGATGCCGATGAGCGTGTGGCCCTTGGTGGCCTTCAGCGAGAAGAGCACGGCATCGATCGCGCCGATCGGCGGGAGATCAGGATCGGCGGCCCGCGGCAACGCCAGCATCGTGCGCGCGAACACGACGTAATGCAGGACGAAGCACACGACGCCGGCGATGATGGTCGGCACGACGCTCAGTTTCGTGAAGTCGGGCAGCTGCATGCCGCCCGACTCGATCCACGGCCAGATCGCGCCCCATGAAAGCGCAAGAAGCGGCAGATAGATCACGAAGGTGACGACGGAGAGCACGAAGTTCGCGCCGAACACGGGCATGAAGCGGCGGAAGCCGGAGAGGATCGCGGCGAAGTCGTGGGGGCGCCCCCGCGACGCGCGCGCCGCAGCCGCGTAGCCACCTGCCTGCACGGGCCAGACGACCGCGGCCGAGATGAGCCACGAGACGGCCATCGCGATCAGCATCGCGATCATCGGCGCATTCGGAGAGTTGGCCGAGCGACCGACGAAGGTGCCGACGATCTGGATCACCTGCGCGACGAGGCTGCCCGGGATGGTGGCCACGATCAGCGCAAGCATGGCGACGAAAAGCAGCGGCCACGCGCGCTTGAACGTCGTCCATCCAAGCGTCAGCGCACGCTCAAGCACCGCCTCGTTCTGCATGCTCATGGCCGCCCCTTTCGACGGGCGTCAGGCGCACCGTCACTTCGCAGGATACTCGTAGACACCACGGCCGGTCTTGTCGCCGAGGCGTCCGGCCTGCACCAGTTGCCGGAGCAGCGGGCACGGGAAGAACTTCGGGTTTCCGAGCTCGCGGTACAGCACCATCATGATGTCGTGGCAGACGTCGAGACCGATGAAGTCGGCGAGGCGCAGCGGCCCCATCGGGAAATTGCATCCGAGGAGCATGATCTGATCGATGTCCTCGGGCTTCGCGACGCCGTCCATCCACGCGTAGAACGCCTCGTTGATCATCGGCATGAGTACGCGGTTCGACACGAAGCCGGCGCGGTCGTTGGCGGGAACCGGCGTCTTCCCCATCGCCTTCGCGAGTTCGATCGTGCGCGCCGTGGTTTCCTCGCTCGTCGCGAGGCCCTTGATGACCTCGACGAGCTTCATGATCGGCACCGGATTGAAGAAGTGCATGCCGATCACGCGCGGCGCGTCCTTGCCGACGACGCTCGCGATGTCGG
Source organism: Phycisphaerales bacterium (assembly GCA_044355685.1). Taxonomy (GTDB): domain Bacteria; phylum Planctomycetota; class Phycisphaerae; order Phycisphaerales; family SM1A02; genus QWPT01. Next base: position 11,623 of record JBIKXP010000059.1, on the reverse strand, counting down.
TGATCGAGATGCTCGACGTGTTCGTCGCGAGGACGACGTCCTCGCGGAAGGTCGCCTGCATCTCCTTGAAGATCTTCTTCTTGAGCTCGACGTTCTCGGTGGCCGCCTCGACCACCCAGTCGGCGGCCTTTGCGTCGGCCATCGACGTGACGTACGAGATGCGCTTGAGCGCGGCATCGGCGTCCGCCTGCTGCATCTTGCCCTTCTCAACGAGCCTGCCCAGGCTCTTCGCGTGCCCGGCCTTCGCCTTGTCGAGCGCGGCCTGGTTCACGTCGATCTGCATGGCATTGAAGCCGGTCTGGGCTGCGGTGAGGGCGATGCCGGAACCCATGGTTCCGGCGCCGATGACGGCGATGGTCTTGATGGTGGACATGTGATGCTCCGAGATCAGCCCTTCCAGTGCAGTCCCATCGGGCCCGTGTAGCTCGCAAGCGGACGGATGATGCGGTTGTTCGCGTGCTGCTCCATGATGTGCGCGCACCAGCCGGTGATGCGGCTTGCCACGAAGATCGGCGTGTACTGCGGCACGGGGATGCCCATGATGAAGTAGGTCATGCCGCAGGGGAAGTCGACGTTCGGATGGATGTTCTTGTCGCGCAGCATGATCGCCTGCACTTCGTCGCCCATGTCGAACCACTTCTTCGAGCTCGGCCCCTGCTTCTCGGCGAGCTTCAGGCCCCAGCGGCGCAGAATGCCCGCGCGATGGTCGCCGTTCTTGTAGACGCGGTGGCCGAAGCCCATGAGCTTGCGCTTCTCTGCGAAGGCGCGCTGCATCCACGCATCCACGGTCATCTTGCCGCCCGCGCAATCCCTATCGATGTCCTTGAGCATCTCCATCGCCATCTCGTTGGCGCCGCCGTGCAGCGGGCCCTTGAGCGCGCCGATGCCGCCGCAGACCGCGCTATGCATGTCGGTCTCGGTCGAGGCGATGGTGCGGCAGGAGAACGTCGACGCGTTGAAGTCGTGCTCGGCGTAGAGCACGAGCGACACATCGAGGATCTTTGCAGCGAGTTCGTCGGGCTTCTGGCCGCTCATCATCCAGAGCAGGTTCGCCGAGTGGCCAAGCGACGGGTCGGGGTCGACCGGAGCCTTGCCGTCGAGCGTCATCTGGCATGCGCCGATGATCGAGGGAATCTGCGCGAGAAGGCGCTTCGCCTTTCGCAGCCCTGCAGCGGGAGAATTGTCCTCGCAGTCGGGGTCGAGGTGCGAGAGAAGCGACACGCCCGAGCGCAGGATCGACATCGGGTGCGCCTTCGGGCTCTCCTTCGCGATGCGCTGAATCGCGTCGCGCACGCTCGCGGGAATCGCGCGCATCGAGGCGATCTCGGCCTTGAACGCGGCGAGTTCGGCCGCCGACGGCTTGTGGCCGACGAGGAGGAGGTGCGCGACCTCCTCGAACGTCGCGTTCTCCGCGAGGTCGGCGATCTCATAGCCGCGGTAGATGAGTTCCGATTGCGTGACCGCGCAGATCGAGGTGTCGCCGACGGTCTGGCCGGCGAGGCCACGGGTGTCGACAGGCTTCGGGGACGGTGCGGACGCGGTGCTCATCGGGTTTCTCCAGCGGAACGGACAGTCTCGAGACGGACAGACGGAAGAGGGAAGTCTACACCCCCGGCCGACGCGCGGACGGCTGCGGTAGAGTGCAGGAATGACCCGCTCCCGCCTCTCGCGACTGTCCGCCGCCCCGGTTCTGCTGGCCCTGACCGCCCTGCTCGCGGGCTGCGCCAGCGCGACGAGGGACGGCGGCCAGACACCGAAGGCCGCCGAGCCCACTCCCTCCGCGAGCGCCGTGCCGGAGGTGGCGGCTCTTCTGACGGGCTCGTTCTCGAGCGGAACACAGGCGAAGAGCGACCCGGAGTTCTTCGATGTGCGCCTGCACATGACCCCGATCTGGACATCACGCGCGGATGGGCCCTGGCTCTACGTCGAGCAGGCCATGGCGACGGCGCTCGAGCGGCCGTATCGGCAGCGGGTGTACCGGCTGATCGACCGAGGCGATGGCTCGGTCGAGAGCTTCGTCTACGAGTTGCCGAATCCACGCGAGCGCGTCGGCGCATGGAGCAATCCCGCCGTCTTTGACTCGGACACCCCGGAGACGCTCGTGCCGCGGGCTGGTTGCGCCATGGTCCTGCGGCGCTCGGGCGCGACGTGGGTCGGCTCGACGAACGAGCGCGACTGCGAGAGTTCGCTGCGAGGCGCGAGCTACGCGACGAGCGAGGTGGTGCTTCGCCAGGATGGCCTCGATACTTGGGATCGGGGCTTCGACGCTGGCGGCAAGCAAGTGTGGGGCGCCACGAAGGGTGCCTACCAGTTCCGCCGAAACTGAACGGTTGCGGCTGCTTGCGGCAGCCGCCTTTGGCGTGATCAGCACGAGAGCGAGCGAAGGCCTGCGGCCGCGACCGCTCAAACAACGCGCACCCCAGGCCGAGGCGGATTCACTCCGCCCGGCCTGACCAGAGCGAGCGAAAGCGAAGCGAGTCGCGAGCGCCGCGTCGCTTTCGCGGCGGCTGCTTGCGGCAGCCGCCTTTGGCGTGATCAGCGCCAGAGCGAGCAAAGGCCTGCGGCCGCGGCGAAGCCGCCCCGCAGGCCAGTTGCGAGCGCGCCAAAAAGCAACACGCCCGGGCGTCCCCGGGCGTGAGCGTGTGAGCGGCAGGTTCCCTTTCCGCCGTCACAGGCGAAACGCTCTAGCGGCGTTTCACCGTCCCTTTATACCTCCGCCCGTCTCCAGGTCCCTCAACCCGGAGACTGCGAATGCCAAGCGGTCCCTAAATCGCTTGGCGGCCACAGTGAAGTGGCCATGCGCATTCTCGCCCATGAATACGGAGGAGGCTAGGCTTGGGTCGCAAAATGATCCAAATTGTGGCAACTTCCCGCACGGACTGCGCTGCCGCATACTCGATCGGGCGTATTGAAGTGGCCAAGAACTGCGGTCTGACGCAGCAACTGTGGAAAAACTGTCGATCAACGCCGCCGGACAGCCGCGCCTCATCCGGCTGACAGCGTCCTCCCGCACCGCTCCCTTCCGCCCGCTTGCACCTTCCCGACGCCACAGAACCACAGAGCCACCAAGTCATCGAGCCACCAAGTCATCGAGCCACCAAGTCATCGAGCCACCAAGTCATCGAGCCACCAAGTCATCGAGCCATCAAGTCACGAGATGATGAACCCATGCGCCTGAGTCCCTCCCCGCTCCGCCGCCCGGGTGCCGCTGTTCCCCGGCTTGCCGCCTTTCTCTGGGTGCCTGCCGTCCTCTGGCTCGCGCTTGCCCTGACGACAAGCGGCGTCGCCTCCGGCTCCCCGCAGTCCGAGACGCCGAGACGGGAACAGCGCGAGGAGTGGTGGACGCGCGCTGGCAAGGAAGTGCGCTCGAAGCACTATCGGATCCTGAGCGATCTCGGCGCTGAAGAGACCCGGCTCTACGGCCAGCATCTCGACCTCTACTACGAGGAGTACGCGCGGCGCTTCTCCGGGCTCGCGCAGCAAGCGCCGGAGATCCCCTTCGTCCTGATGTTCAGGCGCGAGGCCGACTACCTCGAGGTCCTGCGCAACCGCTACGGCGTCCAGGCGACCGGCAGCGGCGGCATGTTCTTTGTGACGCCGGCGGGCGCGGCGCTCGCGTTCTTCGTCGAGAGCCTGCCCCGCTCGCGCGTCTTCCACGTCGTCCAGCACGAGGGCTTCCACCAGTATGCGCACAGCCGCTTCGCGGGCACGCTTCCGCCATGGGTGAACGAGGGACTCGCGGAGTTCTTCGGCGCGTCGATCGTGATCGACGGGCGGGTCATCGTCGGGCAATCGACTGAAGAGTCGGTGACGGCCATCAAGCGCGCGATCGACCTCGGCGCGACGATTCCCTTCCTGCGGCTCCTGACGATGAGCGGCGACGAGTGGAACGCCAACGTCCGCACCGGCGGCGCGGCCATGCAGTACCTCCAGGCGTGGTCGATGGTGCAGTTCCTCGGCTGGGCCGACGGCGGCCGCTACCTGCGCGCCTTCGACCGCTACCTGCAGCTCCTCCACGGCGGCATGGCCAGCGACCGCGCGTTCGTGCAGGCGTTCGGAACCAACGACGTCGAAAGCTTCGAACGCGCCTGGAGGAAGTGGGCATCGGAGTGCAGGCCCAGTTCGCTCGTCGAGGCGGCGGCCCGGCTCAATCTGCTCGCGGAGGGACTGCGACTTCTCTCGCGCGACGGCGTGAAGGTCGAGAGCCTCGAGGATCTCGTCTCGCAGCTTCGCGAACGCGAGTTCGCCATCGAGGTGAGCGTGCACGGCCGGACCATGCGTCTCGAGGCCTCCGAGTCGATCCTCTTGATTCCGAAGGACGACCTCGCGAAGGCCGCGCCTCGCTTCGAGCTCATCCCGCCGCAGTTGAAGCGCTCGATGCCCGCGCGGGCCAAGCGTCTCGAGGAGAAGCACCCCACGCCACCGGCCATCACCACACGTGGGCTCGAACCTCGGGAACTGACGCTCGAGTGGAGCCGGGTCGACGACTCCGGCGACTTCAACTTCCGCATGCGCTCGCCGAAGGAGGCGCCAAAGGCGCCAAAGGCCCCCCGCCAGCCGAAGGAACCGTCCACGCGTGGCGACGAAACGCCGTCGAAGGAGCCGCCGAGCGGCGGACGAGACCCGGGTTCTGTCTGACGGCTTCCTGACCGTCGCGCTGCCTCGAAGACGCTCTCGGACGGATTCCCGAGGCGCACGCCGGCCGCCGAACGTCCGCAACTCCCCCGAGTGGACGTTCTCGGCGCGTTCTGAAGGCCGCACGTGCTCCGGGCCGATTGGGAACGCAGGTATCTTCATCCGCCCCCGAAAGTCGGGAAGTGCGCCTCCAAACGGAGACGCCATGCACAATGCGCTCGCCATGCACCAGGTCGACACCTCCTTCCTCCGCCGACTCCGTGCCAGAGACGAGCGCGCGTGGTTCGAGCTTTGGCAGGCTTTCGGTCCCGTCATCCGCGGAACGTTGGCGCGCTGGGGCAACGGCCGCCTGGGCGAAGAGACGCTGCGCGACCTGACGCAGGACACGCTCACCGCGCTCTCCGACTCGATCGAGCGCTTCGATCCGCAGCGCGGTGTGCGCTTCTCGACGTGGCTCCTCGCGATCGCGAAGCACGTCCTTGGCGACGAGATGGACCGACGCTATGCCCAGAAGCGCGGTTCGGGCCGCCGCGGCGCCAGCCTCGACGACAGCTGGATGGGAGCGTCGAACGACGCGCAGCCCGACGAGGAGTACGAGCGGCGCGTGCTTGCCGCGAAAGTGCATGCGGCCATCCGCGCCACGCAGAAGCGCTCGGAGTTCGTGCACTTCGAGGCCTACCGCATGCGGGTCCTCGAGTCGAAGGGCGGCCGCGACATCGGCATGCTGCTTGGAGTCAGCGAGCCGACCGTGACCCGGCACTGCCAGCGCGTGCGCGAGGCGCTGCGCGAGGAACTCTCGACCGCCATCGAGCAGTGGAGCTACACCGACGACGAGCGCATGGAGCCGCGGCGCGCTGGCCTCGCCGCGGAGGACGCCGACTTCGACGACGCGCTCGGCGAGATCTGGCGCGCACAGGAGGAGCTCGTCGCGCGTGATCTGACGGCCCGTGACGCCGAGCGCCGCCGCGACGATCGTGGAGGCGCGGCGCGTGACAGGCATTGAATGGCTTCTGATGGTCATCGGCACGATCTCGGTGAGCGTCGCGCTCGTTGCGCTCGCCCTGCTCGTGGGACGATTCGGCCTCTACACCGCGGCCTTCGCGGCGCACGTCGGCCGCTGCCTCAAGCGCTTCGGGGCCGACCTCATGCGCTTCGTCGGCGGCCTCATCGTGTCGATCGCGATGCTGCCGGTCGCGCTCGGCCGCCTCGCCATCCTGCGCCCGGGGCCGGCGCTCGACGCCCTGCGCGCATCCGGCCGCGAGCTCGGCAGCGCGTTCCGCTCGCTCGGCCATGCGCTCTTCCTGCGGCCTCTCGAGCTGCTGGGCCTCTCCGGCATCGCAAGCCACGTGGCGGAACGGATGCCGGCCGCACTCGGAAACGCGCCGCAGGAGCGCTCGCAGATCGAGTTCCCCGGCTACACGGTGCTGCGTGAACTCGCGCGCGGCGGCTCCGGCGCGCGGCTCTTCGTCGCGGAGCCGGACGTCACCACGCGACGGAAGATCCGGCTTGCCGACGGCTATGTCGTCGTCAAGAGCTTCGACTTCGACGACGGCACGCACGCCGCCGAGATGCTGCGCGAGGGCCGTTCGCTCGACGCGGCGCGCAAGCTCGGACTCGTCCTCGACCACGAGGCCTCGGAGCGCCGCTTCTACTACGTGATGCGGTACTACGAGGGGATCGACCTTGGCCGCTTCTCGCGGGCGATGCACGAGGCCGCCGGCGACAGCGGCCTCGACCGCGAGCGGCTCGTCCTCGTCGGCTCGCTCGTGCGCGACATCGTGGCGACGCTCCGCGACTGGCACGACGCCGGGCTCTGGCACAAGGATATCAAGCCGGAGAACGCGATCGTCCACAACGGCCGCGCGACCCTCGTCGACCTCGGGCTCGTGACTCCGCTCGCGTCGCACATGACGCTGACGACGCACGGAACCGAGTACTTCCGCGACCCGGAACTCGTTCGCCAGGCGCTGCGCGGCGCGCGCGTCTCCGAAGTCGATGCCGCGCGATTCGACATCTTTGGCGCCGGCGCCGTGCTCTACTTCGTGCTCGAGGGAACCTTCCCCGCACATGGCGTCCTGAGCACATTCCGCAAGCAGAGCCCTGCCTCGCTCCAGTGGATCGCGCGCCGCGCCATGGCCGACTTCGATCGCCGCTATCCGGACGCCGAGGCGATGCTCGCCGATCTCGATCGCGCGCTCCTCGGACAAGACCCAGCCGCCGTGCGGCCAGCCGATCTTCCCTCGATGCGAGGCAATGAGCCCGAGACAGGCGCAGAGGAGGCCCGCTCGGAGGAGGCGCGCTTCCTCGACCAGACGCTGCGCGGCGGCGAGACGCGCGCGGAGACGCCGCCCACTCGGCCAGCGACACCGCCGCCCGACGCGCAGCTCCTGCTTCGTCCGACGGTCAAGGTCACGAACTGGTGGACAGGCGCCTACTCGATCGTGTCGCTGCGTCCGCTGCCGCCACTCTTCGACGAACGGAACAGCCGCGGCGTCGCCGTCGCGATCGCGGTGTTCGTGATCGCGGCGCTCGGCTTCGCCGTGGTGCTCGCGTACTGGTTCGCGTACGTGTGACGCGCGGGCGGCGGATGGTCAGCCGCGCGGAAAGTTCCACTGATCGCCGGGCTTGTACTGGAGGAGCTCGTAGAGCTCCTTGCGGCTCTGCATGCGCACGAGCGAGGGCTCGAAGCCGCCGTCCCGCTTCAGTGCGGCGAGTCCGTCGTCGACCGCCTTCATGGCCAGACGCATGAGCGACAGCGGATAGATCACGATCGCGACGCCAAGTTCCTCGAACGCCTCGCGGGTGATGTGCGCGGTCTTTCCGAACTCGGTCATGTTCGCAAGCGTCGGCCCGGGCGAAGCCTTCATGAAGCGCGCGAACTCGTCGGCGTCGTGGAGCCCCTCTGGGAAGATCACGTCGGCGCCGGCCTTCCGGTAGAGGTTCGCGCGGGCGATCATGTCGTCCCACCCCGTGACGTGGCGCGCGTCGGTGCGCGCGATGATGACGAAGTCGCTCGAGATCCTGTGGGCCGACATCGCCGCCACCTTGTCGGCCATCGCCTGCGCGCTCACGAGGTCCTTGCCGTCGAGATGGCCACAGCGCTTCGGAAAGACCTGGTCCTCGAGATGGAGCGCCGCAGCGCCGGCGCGCTCGTACTCGACGACCGCGCGCACGCAGCACTCGACCTCGCCGTAGCCGGTGTCCGCGTCGGCGATCACGGGAAGCCCGGACGCGTCGCTGATCTCGCGGATCGTGCGGCACATCTCGGTGAGCGTGATGAGCCCGATGTCGGGGTATCCCGCGACGTTCGCGGTGGCGCCGCCCGAGATGTAGGTGGCGCCGAAGCCGGAGCGGGCGACCGCACGGGCGACGAGGGCGTTGAACGCGCCTGGGACGAACACGGTGCCGCGCGACATCGCGTCGCGGAGCCTGCGGCCTGGGTGAACGGACGTCATGAGCGGAATGTAGCGAAAACGAGCGGTTGCACGCAGATCACGCGTACGAGCGCTCGACCGACGCGCCCGGGTAGTAGCGCGCGAGGATCGCCTGCATCGACGAACCCTTCTTCGACATCGCCTCGGCGCCGTACTGGCACATCCCGACGCCATGCCCGTGCCCGCGCCCCGAGATGACGAGTTCGCGTCCGGCGAGGAACGGCTCGAAGAACGCGCTCTTCACGCGCTCCTTCGAAGGCCGCAGGTTCTGCGGGTCGCGGGGATCGGCGTTGAGCGCCCAGCGCAGCCGCTCGGCCGGCACGCCGAACACGCCGCCCTTCGCATCGGTGATCGTGAAGAGGACGGGCCGGCCAGCCTTGTTCCGCTCGGCGATCTCGACGCGCCGGATGCCATCGACCTTGAAGAGCGATGCGAAGCCCTCGGCGCGCGCCCACGCTGGCAGCGTCGCCGCGATGGTCGCCGCGTCGAACTTCAGCTGCCACCGGTAGGTCGGGCTCCACGAGCAGCAGTCGCGGCCATCGGAGCCCGACACGGAAAGCGGCGCGATGTCATTCACGACGGACGTCGAGATCGCGTCGCGCGCGGCGGCGCGCGCCCCGCCGCAGCAGCTCGAGTAGTACGCGGGCACCACGCGCGACGCGTAGACGAGCACCTGCCCACGCGTCGCAGCGACGGCGTCGAGGCTGCGCTGATGCGCGGTCGCGCCGATCCACGCCTGACCCAATTCACCGGCGACGGCATCGAAATGCCGGCGCGTGCGCCACATCTCCATCTCGCAAAGCGCCCAGCTGCGTGCGGCGATCGCCTGCGCGCGGTGCGTGGCCACGCCCCACTTGTTGAAGAGTTCCTTCGCGATGACGCCGGGGAGATACTCCTCCATGGAGACGACGTGCACGACGTCGACCGGCTCGTTCACGTCGTTCGGCTGTGGAACCAGGCGAATCCGACCGGGCCACGTCTGACCAGGCAACGTCCGACCAGGCAAGGACTGACCAGTCAAGGACTGACCAGACAACGTGCTGCCGAACGCGGTCAGCTGCTGCGGTTCGCCGCCGAGCGCGGAGATCTCAAGCGTGGCGCGCGCCGGCACCGACACCACCGCCGCCGCGGACGTGCCAACGCGCTCGGTCACCTTCCAGCCGTCTGCACTCCAGCGGAACTCGACCGGCCCACTCGCGACGGTTCCCGGGCGACCAGCGCCCGGCTCGACGATCCAGACGTCGGGGCCGGGACCCTTGATCTCAATGCGAGGCGCATCCTTCGGCAATCCACCGCTCTTGATGCGGATCGCCGGCTCGCTCTTCGGCGGCGTCGGACGCTCGACCGGCTGCGGCTTCGGCTGCGCGGGCTTCGCGGCATCGCTCGGCTTCGTCGCGTCGTTCGGCTTCGTCGCGTCGTTCGCAGGACGCTCGCCCGCATCCGGCCCGCCGTCATCGGTCGGCGATCGTCCGTCGCGCCGGCTGCCCGGCGCCGGCTTCATGCCCTGCGGGCTCTCGCAGGAGACGATGCCTCCGACGGCCGCCACGGCGGCGGCAGTCGAGAGGAAGACGATTGCCCTGCGACGCTTCTCGAAGCTCTGCGGGTCCATGCAGCGTTCCTCGATCGATCCCGTTGCGACAGCCACACGCCACCGCCACGCGGCGACGCGCGAATCGTAGCCGACAGCGCTGACCGTCGTGGCGGCCCGGCACGGGAGTGGTTCGGATTCGGCAGGCGCTCAGGCGAGCTGGCGGAGGGTCAGGCCGTGCTGGGAGAGCCGCTCGCGGATCTCGTGGAGGCTGGTCGCGCCGAAGTTCTTGACGCCCATGAGCTCGGCTTCGGTCCTCGAGGCGAGTTCGCCGATCGTGGCGATATTCAAGAGCTGAAGCGCCTTGCGGGCGCGCACCGAGAGCTCGAGCGAGGAGATCGGCTTGTTGAGCACGGCCTCCGGCACCACGGCCTTGAGTTCCTCGAGGATGTCCTTGCGGATGCCGCCGCGCGTGCCGGCCTCGAGGCCCTGCCCAAGACGGAGACCCTTCTGCGAGAGCATGGCCTTGATCTCGACGAGCGACTGCTCGCCGAAGTTCTTGTAGCTGAGGAGCTCTGCCTCGGTGATCTTGAGGAGGTCGCCGAGCGTGCGGATCTGCATCTTCTTGAGGCAGTTGCGCGCGCGCACGGAAAGCTCGAAGTCGGTGACCGGCGTGTCGAGGACGGCGTTCGTCGGGCCGACGAGGCTCATCTCTGTCTCGACCTGCATGTCCTTGCTCGCGAGCACGTCCTTCAAGAAGAGCCGTGCGCGGATGTGGTTCGGATCGGTCTCCACGACCTGCACCAGCAGGCGCTCGGCGCGGCCGAGTTCACCGCGGTCCTCGCAGATGACGGCGAGGTTCACCAGCGCGTTGAGGTGCGGCTTGCGGCAGCTCGTGAGCTCGGTGTAGAGGGCCACCGCCTCGTTCTCCTCGCCGAGAAGGTCGAGGAGGTACGCAAGCTTGAAGGTGACGTTCGGATCGTCGCTGATCTCGCGCGCGGCGCGGAGCTCGCGCACGGCCTCGGCACGCTTGCCGTCCTGCTGAAGACGCGCAGCCTCCGCGAGGTGCTTCTTCACCTGCTCAGGGTTGCCCGCCTTGCCGCCGATCACCGTGTCGAGTCCGCTCATCGTGGTGTACTTTCCGAGGTTGCTCCGTCGCCTCCGTCCACGGAAACCGTCCCGAGACGCGGCGAGGGGGAGTGAGTGTAGCCGCTTTCCATGCGGTTTCGCTTCACCCGGGCTTGATTGCGCCCTATAACTACTCTTCGCTGTGCACCGATGCAGCGCGCAGGAGCCAACCCATGTCGACCGAGGAACCATTCCGGCAGATCTTCTGGCAGACCTGGCGCGACCTCGTGTTCGTGCACTGGGAAGTGGAGCCGGCCGCGATCGAACGCCTGCTGCCGCCGCAACTGGAGCCCGACCTCTTCGAAGGCAAGGCGTACGTGGCTCTGGTTCCGTTCCGCATGACGGGGATCCGCTCGGTGTGGTTGCCGCCCATTCCGGGCACCGCGAAGACGCTCGAGACGAACGTGCGCACCTACGTGCGCAGGCGCGGCGCGGCCGTCGAGCCGATCCCGGCCGTGTGGTTCTTCAGCCTCGAGGCAGAGACGACGCTCGCCGTAAAGGTGGCGCGCGCGATGTACGGACTCCCCTACTTCAAGGCGCGCATGCGATACGAGCGCGAGGTTTGCGCCGGCGGCGTCGAGCGGCGCGTGGCCGAGAGCATGCGGCTCTGGCCGCAGCCAGCGCCCGCGCGGTCGCTGGTCGAGGCCGAGTTCGCGGCGCGCGAGCCGTTCCGCGAGGCGGCGCCCGGCACGCTCGAGCACTTCGTCGTCGAGCGCTACGCGCTCTATGCGCGCCACCGAGGCGCACTCACGCGCGCCATCGTGCGGCACAACCCGTATCGGATCCGGCCTGGCGTGCTTCGCGGCGTGGACGCCGGCCTTGTCGCCGCGGCGGGAATTCCTGCGCCGCCACCGGGCGCGATCGCGCTTGTGCACGAAGCGCAGGATGTGACGGTGCG
>JBIKXP010000228.1:0-5012 GCA_044355685.1 Phycisphaerales bacterium | reverse complement strand
AGCCTCAGCCCGTCGATCCACTTCCCCCTGACGAAGATCCTGTCGGAAGCACGATGTCTTGGAGGCGCGACCGCTGCGGCTCGACCCGCCAGCGAGCGAGCGGCGCTTCCTCCAGCTGGTTGAACAGCGTCAGCTCAATGGAGCTGTTGTTCCGCACGCCCTGCGCCGTGTAGATGGCGACCACTGCATCCCCGGCGGGGGGGGTCGCTCCGTCGATTCGCAGTTGAAGCGCGAGGCCATCGAACGGCGCGAGCGTTCCTCGACCGAGGATCCGCACGGAGTTCGGAAGCGCCCCTCGCGCGCCGGGCGCATCGGCCGGCTGGATCCACCAGCGGTCCCGTTCTCGTCCGACAACGACCAGCATCTCGCGCACCTGGCCGATCGACTCGATGCGGGCGCGCCGGAGATCGTGCTCGATCAGGTCTGCGAGCGGCCGGGGAAGCGGGGCTATCGCGTTGCCGAGCGTTGGCACCACGATCGCGGCGAGGACGGCGAGCACGACGGCAACGATCAAGAGCTCGACGAGGGTGAAGCCCCGGGCGTGCCGCGCGCGGCCGGTCGAGGAACGGGAGACCCGGTGCACCCGGCTCATTCGAATGGCTCCTCGAGCGTGGCTGGCGCGAAGGTGGCCGATGCGTCGGTGCCGCCGACGGAGAACTGCAGGCGGACCGCTCCGGCCTGCATGGGATCGGGCGTGAATTCGATGGCCTCGATGCCTTCAGCCAAGATGCTGCGCACCAGCAGGCCTTCCGCGCGCAGTTCGGCAAGATCCTCGGCGAGGTCGTCGTACTGCGTCGACTCGTACTCGCGCTCGAGCGTGCGGTTCGCAGCAAGGGCGTTGGTGTTGATGATCTCAAGCACCAGTTCGCCCTGATCGGCGTCGAACCAGACCAGTCCGACTTCGCTCGCGTGCACGGTTCGGCTGGGAACTCGATCCGAGCGCCAGATGAGCGCCGAATCGTCTGCGATCTCGAGCACCGATCGGAAGCGGGGAACGAATGAGTCGAAGCGCTGCGTGGCCAGCGCCGCCTCGAGTGCGGCGTCGGAGGCATTGCGCCGGGCGGCGCCGCCACTGGCGAAGGCCCCGAGAAAGCTGACGATCGCAACGCCGACAATGCCCATCAGGAGCGATGCGAACATCACTTCGATCAGCGTGAACCCTCGGGATTGCCTGCGAACGTGCTTCATGCGCTTCGTCTCGACATCGCGCCCGCTGCGCCGTGCCACTGGACCTGACCCAGACCACCTGGACTCGACTCACTTGAACCCACTGCGCTTCACGTCAGAAGCGGTCGAGCGGGACAGCCCGCTCGGCCTCGATGATGATCTCTCCGTCTGGCGTCTCCACTCGTGCAACGAGCAGGCGGATATTGAGCTGGACCGTCCGCGTGACGTTGGCCGCGACCGGGGCGGGAATCACAAAGTCCTCCCGACGGTCGATCGCCGTGATTGTGAGGGTGCACCCCTCGAGTGCCTCGCCTTCCATTCCCGACTGGAGCTCCGCCCGCGTCGGCATCGGACGGTCCGACTTGAGCGCATCGGCGGCGCGCTCGAGCGCGCGCTCGACCTCGACCGCAGCGAGCGCCTGACGCCTTGCACCGAGTCCGACCGCGTCGGTCGACGCGAGCAGCTCGAGGAGGGCCGCTGCCGAGATCGCGAGGATCGATGCAGCGATGACCACCTCGAGGAAGGTCAAGCCCCGCCTCGCCCGTGTCGGATGGATGCCGCGTCGATGCGCCATTCGTTTCCCCCTCCATCATTCCCACGTGTCGGGTCCCGCTCGTTCCATGCACGACGCCGTCGGCAACTCTGCCGGGGCCCGGAGCGGCGCCGATGGCGTCGCTCCGCAGAATTGTTTTCGGCTCAAATGGGAACTGACACAAATGGGTGTCGAATGTTTTCCCCTCGGCGTGTCGGTCAGCGACGGCGGTCCGGCCGTCCGCCGAGCTGAAACGCGACGGCGGAGGGGCATGCTGAAGGAGTTTGCGACGCCTGTGCGGCCTGACGGAGTCGTGCGGATCGCGCCGGATCTGCGGGGAAGTCGCGTCTTGCGGGAATGGCCGAGAACCGCGACCATGCCCAGCCCGATGTCGCGCATCCTGTTCCGACACATCACCGCGGACCTCATCCGCATCATGCTGCTCACCGCGAGCGTGCTTGTGACGGTGATCGCGTTCGGAGCGGCCATCCGGCCGATCATGCAGAACCTCTTCGGACCGGAGGACCTGGCCCAGTTCGTGCTTCTCGCGGCGGTGCCGATGCTCCAGTTCGCGTTGCCCTTCGCGGGCGCGTTCGCGGGGACGATCGTCTACGCACGCCTCTCGGCCGAGAACGAGGTCCTCGCCATGTCGGCGGCCGGAATGTCCTACGGGAAGGTGCTCCTCCCGGCGGCCGCGCTCGGCGCCGCACTCTTTGTCCTCATGGTGCTCCTCGTCGATCTCGGCGTCCCAAGACTGTGGACCGCGATGGACCGCTTCAAGACCAAGGATCCGACGCGCCTCTTCCTGTCGGCGGTCGAGCGCGGGGAGGCGCTTTCGGTTCCGGGCACCGCGACGCAGCTCTACGCCGACGAGGCCAAGGTGCTCGAGGTGCCGGAAGGTCCCTCGCAGCCGGTCACGCGCCTTGGTCTTGCAGGTGTCGCCGCAATCGAACTTGGCCCCGACGGGCGTCCTCTCACCGAGTTCACCGCGGAGTTCGCCACGGTCGACGTCTACCGCGAGAACGACAGCGCGTACATCAAGCTTCTCTTCCGCAACGCCACCGCGTTCCGCGACGGCGAGGACGCGCTCGTGGTCGTGCCGCAGGCCGAGCCCGAGGCGATCGACCTCGGCCGGGGCATTCGGTTGCGCCCGAAGCACCTCGATTTCAGCGGCCTCCTCGCGCTCTGGAACGATGTCGAGGGCTACCACGCCGTTGCCGGTGCCCGCGACCGCACTGAGCGCGCTCTGGCGCTCCGCGATCGCTGGGCGTACGTTGGGGCGACGCTCGAGGCGACGGGCGCGCTGCGTCTGTCCGATACCGGGGGACGCCGTACCTACGAGATCCGAAACGCGCGGCTTGACGGAAGCCTCCTGAAGCCGAAGTCTGGCGACACGCTGGACCTGGTCGAACTCGAGCGCGGCGTGGCGACGCGTCGTGCCTCGGTCTCCGAGGCATCGCTTCTCGCCGACGACCGGGTGCGCGATGCCCCGGTGCGATTCGAACTCCAGGCGCGGACGGACACGGTCGCCGACCTCCGCGGCTTTGGCGGTGGAGGCCGCTGGCCGCCACGCATCGTCGGGCTCGAGCCAGTTGGCGCGCCGGCGACCAACCGCGCCGATGTATCCGTCGAGGCGCTGCTCGCTGCCGTGGCGGATGTCCCAAAGGCCGGGCTGATCGCGCCCGCAGCCGAGGCGGCCGCAGCGGCGCAATCGGCCGCGCAGTCGCTCGTCGAGGAGGCGCGGCTCGTGCGCGCCGAGATCGTCGCGCGCATCGTCCAGCGCATCAACCAGGCGCTCGCGGCGCCGCTCATGATCGTCCTCGGCGCCATCCTCGCGGTGCGGCTCCGCGGCACGAATCCGTTGCAGATCTACCTGCTTTCGTTCATTCCCGCGATCATCGACATCCTCCTGATCTCGGGCGGCGAGCAGATGCTGAAGGAGGCGACCACCGCGACCGGAATCCTGGTGGCGTCGCTCGGAAACATCGGGCTTCTGGCGATGATCGCCGTGGCCTATCGACAGATCATGCGAAACTAAGGCACGCCCGTGGGCATCATCGACCGCCACATCGCCGCCCGATTCCTCGCGAACTTCGCGCTGATCTTCGCCGTGATGTTCCTCTTTGGCGTCGCGATCCAGACCATCCTGAATCTCGACAGCTACACGGAGGCTGCGCGCGCCGCGGTCGCGGAGGGCCGCTTTGCCAGCGTCTGGACGGCATTGCCGGTCGCGTTCATCGACTTCAACGCGCCGCGCGTGTTCCAGTTCTACGCCTACCTCGTTGGCCTCGGCTGCGTTGCCGCGGCGGGATTCACGCTTGTCCAGATGGTGCGCTCGCGCGAGCTCGTGGCGCTCCTTGCGGCGGGCGTGAGCCTCTGGCGCGTGGCGCTTTCGATCGGCATGGTTGCGGTGTTTCTGAACCTGCTGCAGTTGGTGAACGGTGAAGTCGTGCTGCCGAGGCTTGCACAGCGACTCGCGCGCGACGAGTCGGCGATCCTGCGTCCGGCGGCGAACGAGTTCGCGGTCCGTCTCATGCAGGACGGTTCGGGGAAGCTTCTGCTTGCGCAGCGGTTTGATCCCGCGGCGGACGCGCTTGATGGCCTGCTTGTGATCGAGCGCAACGAGCAGGGAGCCGCGGTGCGCCGCATCGAGGCGCAGCGCGCGCGCTGGGACGAGTCTCGCACCGGCTGGATGCTTGAAGGCGGCCTCGCGACCGGCCGCAGCGCACCGGGTTCAGGTGGCGGAAACGAGGCGCGCATCGATCGCTCGGAGCCGATCGACTTCGTTGCGACCGACATCTCGCCAGACGCGATCCGCGCGCGCTATTTCCGCGGCTTCGCGCAGCTGCTCTCCGCGCAGAAGATCAGTGAACTCGCCGCAGAGGGCGGCATCGCGCAGAGCGATGCCATGCGGCTTGTCGGCCAACGCTTTGCAGGCGCCTGCGTGAACCTGCTTATGCTGCTTATCACGCTGCCGTTTTTCCTGGTGCGCGAGCCGCAGAAGATGCTGCGGCCGAGCGTGCTGTGCGCCGCGATCGCGGTGCCCGGGCTCCTCGGAAGCTTCTTCCTGATGACGGTCGATGTCCCGCCGATTCCCTCGGCCGTTGGCGTGTTCCTGCCGGTTGCGCTGCTGCTGCCGATCGCAGCGGGCCGCATCGGCGGACTCAGGACTTGAGCGCTCGTGTATGAGCGCTCGCAACTGGCCTGCGGGGCGGCTTCGCCGCGGCCGCAGGCCTTTGCTCGCTTTGGTCAGGCCGGGCGGAGTGAATCCGCCTCGGCCTGGGGGGCGCGTTGTTTGAGCGGTCGCGGCTGC
>JBIKXP010000227.1:0-5062 GCA_044355685.1 Phycisphaerales bacterium | reverse complement strand
AGTCGGTGCCGGCGTACGGATCGCCCGAGTGGTAGAAGACGTCGGAGAAGCCGATGTTCGTGACCGTCGCGGTGCTCGGCAGCGGCACCGCGAACGAGTTGCCCGAACGGTCGGAGGTCAGGTTCTGTACCGCGTACTCGTAGCGCCAGGTGCCGTTGGTGTTCTGCGAAACCTTGTAGCCAAGGATGAAGCGGCCGTCGCTCGCGACGTCGGCGTTCACAAGCGTCACGGCGCTGTCGGACGCGCGCCAGGCGTTGATCGCAGGCTGCTGCTGGATGGTCGACCCGGTGGGCGTCAGCGTGTAGGCGCCCGAACTCAGCGATCCGACCGTCACGGCGCGCCACGACGCGTTGTTGTTGTCGTTGCCGCGCGCGGCGTCGCCTGGGTGGATGTACTGGCCTTCGACGAGATAGGTCGCACCCGCGTTGAGCGCAGGATTGAGATCGGCCGCCTTCACCTGGATGCGGCGCCCGATCGTCGCGGCCGCCGCCGGCATGCCCGCGTTGTAGGTGCCGGGGAAGATTCCGGTCGCAGCGTTGACCTCGCTGCGGGTTCCGAGGCCCGACTGGCTGCCGTTGAGGCCCGCGCTGTACGGGTCGGAGCAGCCGATTCCAAGCCAATTGCCGCTCGACGATGGCGTGCAGGCTCCGCAGAGCGTGCCCTGCAGCGCGACGAAGCCGTGCTTGCCCCAGCCGAGGCCGATCTGCTGGATGCGACCGCCCTTGATGCGGTAGATGTTCTGCGTGATGAACGGGTGGCGGTTGTCGGGCTGCGCGAACCAATCAAGCAGTTCGTCGCCGATGTTGCAGCTGGTGGTGCCGATCGCATAGGCCATGATGGCCGCATCGCCGGTGCCGACCGATCCGTACTTGGCGATGTCTGGAATCGCGCCCACGATCACGTCAGGTCCGATGACGCCGCCGCCGCCACCGCCGCCACCACCGCCGCCGCCACCGGTCCCGAAGGATGCGTTCAGCGTGCCCGGGCCACCGTTGGACGAGCCGAAGCCACCGACGACCACGCGATACGTGGTGCCTGCGACAAGCGACGTCGTCACGCTGGTCTGCAGGCCACAGGTATCGTCATCGCAGGCGAGAACCGTCGGCGTTGCCGCACACGAAGTCAGCACCGCGAGGCGCGTGTCCCAACCTGCAAGGCCGCAGGTTGAGAAGGTGTGGTCGCCGGTCTCGGTCGGCGTGAAGGTGAAGTAGTTCACCTTGTACATCGTGTGCCCGCCGCATGGGGCGCCCGAGAGCGCGAGGCTCGCCGAAGACGCGGTGGTGTCGAAGGCGTTGTCGCCGAGAAGGAGCGCAGGAGCCGACGCGCAATCGGTCGAACCGCCGGCGACGCCGCCATCGCCCTTGCCGCCCTTGTCGACGGCGTGCGCAGTGAGTTGGCCCAGCATGATCGCGCTGGAGCAGAGGGCGAGCGAACCGATCGTGAGCGAGGTCTTCAAGCGTGCACTCCTGAGAAGGTGGGATCTGCAAGACGCGTCTGGTGCGACGGCCGCGCGGGCCGCCGTGCGCCGATGTTCTCATAGCATGGCGTGGCTTTGGCAAACCGAAACTCGGCGGGGGAGGATTTTCAGAACTCGACGCTCGTTTCCAGTGCGGGGCGCGGAGCGACCGCTCGCAGCCGCCGGCGGGTGCCGAACGACTGCCGGCGAGTGCCGAACGGCCACCGGCGTGATTGCTGTCACGATTCCGGAGGTGGTTTCGTCGCATAACAAGCCAATTCAAGAGATCGCAGGCCCATTTGACGCCCGTACTTGACATCAACTACTGTTACTGTAAGATAAGCCCATGACCTCGAAGCTGCCCGACATCCTCGACGCGATCCCGCACGACGGCGTTGGCCTCGACGAGATCGCCGAGCGCGCCAACGACGTGCTCGATTCGCGTCACGTGGTGGTGCGCGACGGCCGCGCGTCCGAGGGCGTCGATCCGCGCACGATTCGCTTCTACCAGACGCTTGGCATCGTGCCGAAGCCGGCGTACGAGGGACGCAAGGCGCTCTACGGCCGCGAGCATCTCGTGCGCGTCGTCGCTGCGAAACTGCTTCAGTCCGAGGGGCACTCGCTTGCGCAGATTCAAGCGGCGCTGCCTGCCCGCGCGACCGACGAACTTGTCGCGGCGTTGCTCGAGATCGGTGCGAGTGAGATCGGTGCGAGTGAGATCGGTGCGAGTGAGATCGGTGCGAGTGATGTCGCCGCCAGCCATGTCGCTGCGATCGGTGCAGCCATGAACACGCGCGCGCAACAGGCAAGCACCCGTATCGCTCCGCAGGCCTCGTCGCCCACGCAACTCGTCTCATTCCGCATCACAGAAGGAGTCACGGTCCTCATCGATCCAACCGTCATCCAAAATCCGAACCAACTTGCACGCCTGTTCGCCCGAGTGACCATCGCAGCCGACGTCCACACGAGGAAGCCCCGTGGAGGAAAAGAAGCGGCGGCTGCGGCGTCACCCGTCCTGAAGGCGGTCGTCGATCGGCACGACGACGCGCGCGCCCCCCGGGAAGACAGAAAGAAGGACAGAAGGAAAGATCACAGGAACCATGGAGGAAAGCATTGACTTCACCACGTGACTTCATTCCCGCAACCATTCCCAGCAACCGCCGCGCGGCGGCCGCCATCAAGTCCGGCCGCCGCCTCGGCGAACTCCTCGGCATTCCGCACGACAACCACGAGGCGAAGACGCATGCGTTTCCGCTGACGAAGGTGGTGATTCGCGCGTCGATCGTCGCAGACTGCGCGGTGACCGAGCTCGAGGAGCACTACGCGAACGCGTCGGCTTGCGCGATGGATGTCACCCACACCATTCCGCTGCCGGCGGACGGCGCGGTGACGGCGTTTGAAATCGTCTCGGGCGGCCGCGTCTCCAAGGGTCGGTGCAAGCAGAAGGACGAGGCGCGCAGCGATTTCGAGAGCGCGCGGAAGCGGGGGAAGACGGCGGCGATCATCGAGTCCGAGCGCGACGACGTCCACACCATCTCGCTGGCGAACGTGCCCGCGAAGGCGGATGTCATCGTGCGAATGCGCATCGTCGAGCGGCTGCGCGTCGACGACGGTCGCTTCGAATACCGGTTTCCCACGGTCATTTCGCCGAAGTTCGCACCCGGCGACGCCGTGTCTCACAAGGGCAGCGGCACAGCGCCCGACACGCTTCGCGCGCCCGACGCGTCGCGCCTCACGCCGCCGGTCAAGCTCGGCGGCGGAACGCTGCTGGACCTCGAGATCCAGGTCGCAGCGGGTGCGACCGACATCTCGTCGTCGGTGCGGCTTGGGCGCTCGCAGGGGCCCGACGGCACGATCGTGCTGCGGCCCGACAAGGCTTCGACATGCCGGCGCGACATCGTGCTGCGCGCGTGGTCGCGCACGGCCGAGCCCGTGGTGCGCGCCTACACCGACGGCGAGCGCACGCTCGTCGTCGTCGATCCGCCGGCGCATCGCAGGCCGGAACTCGAGCGTCCGCGCGAGGCGGTGTTCGTGCTCGATCGCTCGGGCTCGATGCAGGGAAAGCGGCTGCGTGCCGCGCGCCGCGCGCTGGCAACCGCGCTCGAAGGCCTCTCCGAAGGTGACACCTTTGAGATCGTCGCCTTCAACCTCGAGGTCGAGCGGTTCGACCAAGAGCCTGTCCGCGCGACGAAGCCGAACATCGAGCGCGCGCTGCGTTGGCTTGAGTCGGTCAAGGCGGACGGAGGAACCGATGCGGTCGCCGCACTCGAGCACGCGTGTCTCGGGCGCGTCGCGGCCGGCCGCGTGCGCACGGTCCTCTTCCTCACCGATGGCGATGTCGCGAACGACGCGGAAATTCTCGCGCTTTCCCGGCGTTTCGACCCAGCGATGCGGCTCTTCAGCGTCGGCATCGGCGAGGCGCCGTCCATGGCGCTGTTGTCGCGGCTGGCGCGACTCGGCGGGGGCACGGCGCTCTTCGTCGCCGACTCGCAGAACATCGAAGGCGAGATCCGCCGCTTCGAGTCCACGTTCGTCGGGCCGATCGCGTCGGGCCTCGGCATCGCCGGCGCGCGTCGACATTCGGGGCGCGACCTCTTCGCGGGGCGCTCGACCACGTTCTTCATCGAGGGCGCGCCCGATGTCGTCGACATCGTCAGCGTCGACCAGCGCTTCAGCGGCCGCGCTATGGTCGCGCGTGCGCCGATCGCGCTGGGCGCGCTGTGGGCGCGCGAGCGCGTGACCATGCTCGAGGACCAGCTTGCCGCCAATCCGGATCAGCAGGGAATCATCGACGCCGAGATTGCGGAGCTCGGCGTACTCCACCAGATCCAGACGCGGCTCACGAGTTTCGTGGCTGTCGACGAGCAGAGCCAGGTCGATGGCGAGCCGGTGGTGATCGTGCAGCCGACCGACGGCGTCGACGATGGTGACGACGACGATGACGATGACGGGACTGCGTTCGGTTCGTACATGCGCCCTGCGATGAGTCTGCGACGCGGGCCGTCGCCGTCCACGCCCAATCAGTCCACGCCCCAGCAGTCCGCGCCGGTCCGTCGTGCGCTCTTCCAACAGCCCCCGGAAGCCCGGTTCGAGCTGCATGTCAGCACGGCAATCATCGTCGCGGAACTCCAGCTTGCGAAGTTCGACCCTTCGCAGCCGATGACGTTGCGGATCGCGTTCTTCGTGCTGCTTGCGTCGCTCGAGCGGGGTCACGCGGTGGCGGAGGATCTCATCGCGCGTGCCGTGCGGTTCATTGGCGAGGACGCGGGCGGCGCGCAGTCGGCTGATGCGGCGCGCGTCGGAAAGCTCAACGAGATTCTCGACGCGCACCGCCGCGGCGAGCGCGCCCAGACGGTGCGCCTCATCATGGAAGTCATGCAGGTTGCGCGCGGCAAAGACCTCTGGCCGAGCGATGACCGAGCCATCACCAAACCATGATCAACGCATGATCAATGCATGATCAATGCATGATCAATGCATGATCAAACCACGCCCGCGCGTCATCTCGATGTCGACCCTGCAGCCCCGCCCGTGCGGGGCTGCTGTCGTTGGCGCCGAGCGTCCGTCGCTCCGCCGGCCTCGTCAACCCTTCAGGCTCGCCATGTC
>JBIKXP010000226.1:0-5075 GCA_044355685.1 Phycisphaerales bacterium | reverse complement strand
CCCCTCGCCGCGCAGCGCGTCGAGCGCCTCGCGGTTCAATCCGTAGCCCTCTGCGATCCGGTGCGGCACATAGGTGCGCACCGCCGCGTTCGGCGCGATCGCCCGCAGCATGTGCCAGAGGATCGCCGTCGCCATGATGCCGTCGACGTCGTAGTCGCCGTAGATCGCGATGCGCTTGCCTGCCCGCAGCGCGTCGCAGATGGCCTCGGCCGCCTCTCCCATGTCGTGCATGGCATCGGGGTCCTGCAGCTGCTTCAGATTCGGTCGGCAGAACGCCTCGCGCTCGTCGAGGGACCTGAGTCCGCGGCCCTCGAAGAGCCGGTCGAGAAGACCTTCCCCGCCGGCCCGAGGCGCGGGGCGAATCCACCGCTTTGCAGGAAACTCCATGCGCCGAGTGTACCCACCGCGCAGAACCTGCCTCGGACGTTCGTTCCGTCTCCATCCCGGACTCTTTGGCCGGACGCAATCGCGCCGAAGGCGGGGCGCAAGCGCGATCCACGGCGGGTTTTTGGCCATTTCACTGTCGCCGCTGCCCCCGACTGCCGATGCCCAATCTACGCTCCGCTCCCGTCACCGGCAGTGGCGGCTTCGGGAGAGTCCAATGTCAGACACGGCACCTCAGACACGGCGATTCAAGACCGTCCTCCTCTTCGGCGCTCCCGGCGCCGGCAAGGGCACGCAGGGCAAGATCCTCGGCAAGGTTCCGGGCTTCTTCCACCTCGCGTGCGGCGACGTGTTCCGCTCGCTCGACATGTCGTCGGAACTCGGCCAGAAGTTCATGGCCTACTCGTCGCGCGGCGAGCTGGTGCCCGACGAGCTGACGATCGAGATGTGGCGCCAGAACATGCAGGCCCAGACGGTGCTGTCGATCTACAAGCCGAACGTCGACCTGCTCGTGCTCGACGGCATTCCCCGCAACGTGACGCAGGCGAAGGAACTCGACAAGTACCTCGAGGTGCTCGCGGTGCTGCACCTCGTCTGCCCCGACATCGAGGCGATGGTGACGCGCATGCGACGCCGTGCGCTGAAGGAGAACCGAATCGACGACGCCGACGAGAAGGTGATCCGCAAGCGCTTCGAGGTCTACGAGCGCGAGACACGGCCCGTGCTTGCGTGCTATCCGAACCAGATCGTCCACGAGGTGAACGCAATGGGTTCGCCGGCGGAAGTGCTGCAGCACGTGCTCGAGGTGATCGTTCCGATCCAGAACGAGCACTTCAGGAATCCGCTTTCGTGAATGAGCGCGAGCGACCTGCTTCGCAACTCGCTCGCTCTGGCGAAGTGCACGCGCTGCGTGATCGACTCAATGGGACGCTTCGCAACTCGCTCGCTCTGGCGAAGTGCACGCGCTGCGTGATCGACTCAATGGGACGCTTCGCAACTCGCTCGCTCTGGCAAGCTTCACGCGCTGCGTGATCGACTCGATGGGACGCTTCGCAACTCGCTCGCGCTACTTCCAACAGCGGCCGGAGCCCGAGTGGCACCCCTGACGCCCGAGAGACTCCGACTTAGGCGCCCGAGCGCCTGATCAACGCAGGCCGAAGATCTCTTCGAAAGACCGATCAACGATCGACCATGCCAGCACGGTGAACCCCGCCGGTTCCTGCTGCGGCGGCGTCGAGGCACCGAGACGAACGATCCGAGCCCTTTCCTTCGCCACCCTGGGCTCTTGGAAGAGGAACTGCGAGACGGCTCCACCCGACTTCGAGCGTACGGTCCGAAGCTTCGCGATCCGATCGTGGAGCGTGCGTTCGCCAGTTGGCAGTTCCGCTCCAACCCAGTCGAGCAGTTCGCAGATCGCAAAGCGACCGCCTCGATCGGTGTGGTGGCCGATCACCCGCAGCAGCGTCCAGCGGCCCGACAGCAGCTGAAATCCGATCGTCTCGCCGACGTGCCATGCATTCGCCTCACGGACGGTTCGAGGAACCCGCTTGGCCGGTGGAGGGGCGGACATCAGCTCCGCACGCGCCTTCGCGAGAACCGCCGCGCGCCTTGCTCGGGACTTTGCATCGCCCCATCGTGCGAGATCGGTCCCATCGTCGATGATCCGCACCGCCTGCCGCCGCACGCGCTCCTCCAGCCGGCCGAGTTTCCATTGGGTCAACGCCAAGGCCAGCCAGAAGACAGGCATTTCGTCGGGATCATCGAGCGACGATGCGTACTCGGCCTGAAGACGGGCGGTCGCCTCGGACGCCGTCAGCCCATCGCCGATCAGCTCGCGAAACTCGATGCGGATGTCGGCGGCAAGATCGTCTGAGAAGATTGCGACACCCCATGCACCCATCGTTTGTCCTCGCTCTCGATGACTCGCGGCAAGTCTCGCGCTCAGCGACCCGCCACAGGCTCCCTGGCGGTTCCGGCAGCGCCCACGATGCGAACGGTCAGCGGCGGGCCCGACACGCAGTCGGACAACGGAAGCCGACCCTCTGCGACCGCATCGACTGTGATGTCGCCGAGCGCAGTCGGTGCGTCCGACTCACGCTCCGCCCACGCAACCAAGAGCTGAAGGCGGCGACCATCCGCCAGTGCCCGACCGAGCACCTCGCCCAAGAGTCGACACGGCGACGATTCGGTCCCGCGGCCAGCGGGGCGCCGATGCGCAACGCTCGGGATGAGCGCACAGCCACAGCCGCCGATGGTGAACTCGGCTGCATGGGTTGAGGTCGACGAGAACGCCCTCCATGTGGGAGCGGGCCGGACCGGGTCCACGCTGCATCCCCGCATTCGGACGCTCTCAGGCAGCGGCTTGTCGCTCAGAATGAAGATTCGCAGGCACATGGCGCTCAGCGTAGGCCGCAACCGATCGACGAGCGTCCACTTCGATGCTGCGATCCGGAACCCCACTCTTGGCGCGCCATGAGGAGTCATCCAGCTCGCCTCGGGCGCCGAAACTCAACTTTCCCTTCAAAGCCTGTTCTGACCGGACGGCGGGGACAACGCGCTGCGTGCACGATCTGCCTGGCACCCGGCAGGTCTACTGCATCCCGCGGATCTCGACCGCGAGCGCGTCGAGGTAGCCCTGCAGCTTCTCGCGGGTGGCCGGGTCGGAAGCCTGCTTCAGCATCAGGGCGAGGTCCTCGAGGCGCGCCCGGATCGACTTCATGACCTCGGGATCGGCGCCGGAAAGCTGGAGCAGCGCGACCTGCTTGCGGAGGCCGTCGAGCGTCGCGGCCTTCGCCGGCGCCGGCTTCTCGCGATCGGGAAACGCGACCACCGTCGGCGCCGGCAGGAACCGGCGCTCGGCCTCGGCGATCTGCGCGGCGCGCGCAGCGGCCATCGGATTGGCGACGCCCGCGGGGTCGCCGTTGCCCTCAAGCTCCTCGGTCGATCCAAGGCGCATCTTCACGCGCAGTTCGTCCGTGAGTTCCACGCCATCAAGGCCGACCAGCACGCGACCTTCGGCATCGCGGCGGATCCGTCGCACCAGCAGCTGGATCTCGACTCCCGGCGCGAGCGACTGCACCGTCCGGATGAGCTCGCTGCGATCGACGAGCGGCTTGCCGTCGAGCTCGCGGAGAAGATCGCCCACCTCGAGCACGCGCTCCGCTGGCATCCCGGGCACGAGGCCCGTCACGCGCACACCGGTCTCGCGCATCAGCGGACCATCCATGCGGATGCCGAGGGCGCCTCTCGGCGCATTCATGATCGTGGATGCGAGCTGCGAGACGAACGCATGACGCGCGTCGACGGTCAGGTCGCGTCGCACGAGCACCGCCATCAGTTCGTTCGCGGTGGGCTTGCGCGCGGCAAGCCGCTCGCGCGCCGCGGCGCGTTCCGCATACGAGTCTGAGTCGAACGCGCGCACGATCTCGAGGAGATCGGAGGGAATCGACACGCGCGCGATCTCCGCGTCGGTCGGAAGCGGCTCTGCGTCGAACCCGGGAAGCTGCATCTGCTGCTGCGCGAGGACGCCACGGTCGTTGCCAGGAGCGACGCGCCTTGGCGCGGTTGGTGCTGGCGGCACGACGGGCGCTTCCCCGATGTTCTGCGCAAGAAGGAGTGCGACGGCGGCGCTCGCCAACGACATGTCTGAAGAGTATCACGGGATCGACGCCGGGCCTCCCGAAGCGCTCGGTTCGGGCACATTTCCCGCCCCAGAATCACAGGACGCGCCAACAACGGGCCTCGGGGAGTGCTCGGTGGACGCTGTCCGGCGTCCCCTACGGGGTCTCCTGCTCGATGACCGCCGTGATCGCGCGGGTCCGCTGCGCGATCCAATCGACGAGTCTCTCGGTCGCCTCCAGGAAGGGCTGCGCGGGAATCCCGGCGAAATCCCCATCGCGCGCGATGGGCGTCGCGGCCTCGGCGATGATGGAGGACATCATCAGCCACGGTATGAGCGACGCCACCGTGCGCAGATCGACCGACGACGCTGCGGCATAGCCGGCGATGAATGCGCGCAGGTTCTCGGGATCGAGCCCGATCGGCCAGAGCAGCGGATCGACGCCCACGCGCTGCCGCACCGAGAAGTGCAGCGCGGCGTTGGCGATCTCGGCGGCGACGGCCTCGCGGCGCGTGCTGTCGAAATCGATGACGGCGCCGAGCGATTCGCCGTACCACAGCGTGTTCCCCGGGTGAAAGTCGCCGTGGCAGATCGAGTTTCGCTGGAGCGGCAGTCCCTTCAGCGTCAGCTTCGCGTCGATCCGCTCGAGATGCTCGGTGAGCGAACGGACGTGCGTGGAGATTCCCTCATGCGATTCCGCCGACGCGCGCTCGAGCGCGCGCACCTGCGCCCGGTCGAGGATCGCCCGCACGGAATCCGACTCGCTGAATCCGCCGAGCGGAAGCTCCTCGATGAGCTCGACGTTCGCGAACGCGCCATGCATGCGCGCGAGCGCGATGCCGGCGGCGCGCGCCTGCTCCTGATGGTGGTTGTACCGTTCGCCCGGCACCCACGCGTAGAGCTCGTACAGGCGCCCGATCAGCTGGAGCAGCGTGCCGCCGCTTCGGAGCGTCATCAGCGATGCGACGGGCACGCCGCCGCGAAACGCGATCTGCTGCAACTTGTGGCTCGCGGACGCCCGGCTCCGGTCGGCCTCGATGCTTCGTCCAAGCGCGCGGCGCTTCAGAATGAA
>JBIKXP010000058.1:0-16506 GCA_044355685.1 Phycisphaerales bacterium | reverse complement strand
AACGCAGTCCTGCACATCGGCAACGCAGTCCTGCACATCGGCAACGCAGTCCTGCACATCGGCAACGCAGTCCTGCACCTCGGCAACGCAGTCCTGCACCTCGACAACGCAGTCCTGCACCTCGACAACGCAGTCCTGCACCTCGGCATCGCAGTCCTGCACCTCGGCATCGCAGTCAGACTCCGCCCGGTGGATCTCCGAAGGCCAGTCATTGCAGTTGTCGCCTGGCCCACCGATCGCGTCGCTGAACTCAAGATGTTTTTGCCTGATTGTCATGGGAAACTCGTGTTCGTGGCTTCGCTCTGTTCTTGGCTTCGCTCTGTTCGTGGCTTTGCTCTGTTCTTGGCTTCATCGTGCCCTCGCCTCTTCTCGGGCTTTTCTCATGTCTTTCCCATGCCTTTCTCATGCCTTTCTCATGCCTTTCTCATGCCTTTCTCATGACCCTTCGCCCGCTGCTTCCCCGTTCCTTCTCAGGCTCATCGCGGTTGCGTTCCACTTCGGCCAACATGCATCCTTCTTCTGCCTGCGCCATGCGGGCGCAGCCGCAGGCTGGAACCATCACATGCGAACAGGCACGCGCAACCATCCACGCGCGGGCAAGAAGCCTCGCGAACATGCACACGAATTCACACAGCCCCCGCGAGTCTGTCCGTGAGTCTTTCCGCGAGTCTGTCCGTGAGCAGTTGCGTCACGTATGAACATGCGTCTCACCCCCTCTCCCAGGTCCGCTGGGTTCCGTTGTCCACGATGGACGGCATGCATAAGCCGCGACGCATTCGGCAACATGCTTCGCATGCGGCTCGACACTCGAGGCTAAAGGCTCGACACTCGAGGCAAAAGCTAAAGGCTCGACACTCGACCTCGCCTCTCTTGGGTGTCCGACTGAACTGGCAATCGCACAGTCGAGAGGACACCCAGCGCCGTTCCAATCATGGGGCATAGCCCGCAGTTCAAGCCCGCAGTTCGAGCCCGCAGTTTGAGCGCGCAAGTTCTGTAGTTAGGACTCAATCAGCAACGCATGGCACTTCGTGAGAGAAGCTCGAGCCACGAACGAAGCCACCGCATGTACGCGCGCTCGCTGGGGCTTTCACCGCTCGGTCCATTCGCGACCAGAATGTCGCCCGATGCTGTTCGGGTTTTGTTAGTATAAACGGCTCAAGTCCGTTGCCAAGGGAGTGCGACCGAAAAACGCCAAAAAACTCGTGCTTCAGGAAATCGTGTGGGTGAACTGCGATGGAGGCGCCGATCGGGGTCCGGATTTATCACGGCGGCACGGCGGCACGGAGGAAGGACGAGAACACGAAGACTGCGAGCGATGCGAGGACGCGACAAGACGCGACAAGACGCGAGAAGTCATCTCTCCTCTTCGCTGAAGCCGCCTCTGCGTCTCTGCGAGAGCATCCGATTGCCCGGGGCTAGCGCGGCTCATGGTTTTCAGATCTGAGGGATGTTCAGGCCCGACGGATGCCCAGGCCCGACGGATGCCCAGGCCTGACGAATACCAAGGCCCGAAACGGCCACAGGCAGTTCCGATCCCATCGGTTCCTCGCCCAGTTCGTTCTCCACGGCCGCTGCGTCTCTGCACCTCCGTGCCGCTGCGCCTCGGTGAGAAACCTCAAGACCGTCAGCCGCACGCCGCCCAGCGGGGGCCGACGGTGCCGTAACCCACACGAAAGCCTGAAGACCCGAAATACAGCCCATTCCACCAAAGGCGCGGTTGCGAACGGATATCCAAATGTGCTGCGGAATCAGGCCGACGTCTCCTCCGCTAGACTGCTCCCCCCGACGCCGGTGTGGCGGAACTGGCAGACGCAGCGGATTCAAAATCCGCCGCCCCCTAAAGGCTTGCAGGTTCGATTCCTGTCACCGGCACTGAGAGACGAAACGGCCGCGCTGCAGACAAAGGCAGTGCGGCCGTCGTTCATTCAGGCGCGCGACTCACTCGCTCCGCACGGCCGCGCTGTAGTTCGGCGCTTCCTTCGTGATCAGGATGTCATGCGGATGGTTCTCGATGACCGTTGCGCCGGACACCTTCACAAAGCGGCTCTTCTGGCGGAACTCGTCGATCGTCGAGCATCCGCAGTATCCCATCGCCGAGCGCAGGCCTCCGACCATCTGATACACGAAGTCGGCGAGCACGCCACGGTACGGCACCATGCCCTCGACGCCTTCCGGCACGAACTTGCGCGTGTCCTTGATGTTGCCCTGGCCGTAGCGGTCGCCGGAGCCGGCGCTCATCGCGCCCTCGCTGCCCATGCCGCGGTAGCTCTTGAAGCGCCGCCCGCGCGCAAGCACAACTTCGCCCGGGCTCTCCTCGAGCCCAGCGAGCAGCGAGCCGAGCATCACGCTCGACGCGCCCGCCGCGATGGCCTTGGCGATGTCGCCCGACTGGCGGATGCCGCCATCGGCGATCACCGGGACACCGGCGCGATCGGCCGCACGTACGGCCTCCATGATCGCCGTGATCTGCGGCATTCCGACGCCCGTGACCACGCGCGTGGTGCAGATCGAGCCGGGCCCGATGCCGACCTTGACGGCGTCGGCGCCCGCGTCGATCAGGGCCTTCGCGCCGGACTCGGTGCCGACGTTGCCAGCGATCACCTCGATATTGAAGCGCTTCTTCACCTCGCGAACGGTTTCGAGCACGTTCTCGCTGTGGCCGTGCGCGGTGTCGATGACGATCACGTCGACCTCTGCGGCGAGCAGTTTCTCGACGCGCTCGTACTGGCGTACGCCGATCGCTGCGCCCACGCGCAGTCGCCCGCGGGCGTCGCGACACGCGCGCGGATGCGTCCGCACGTTCTCGACGTCGCGCATCGTGATGAGCCCGCGCAGCAACCCTGAGCCGTCGACAAGCAGCAGTTTCTCGACGCGCGCCCGGCTCATGAGACGCTCTGCCTCCTCCGCCGACACGTCGGGCGCCGCCGTCACGAGCTTCTCGCTCGTCATCACGTCCTGCACCGGAATGGTGGCAAGATCCTTCCCCTCGAGGAACTTCATGTCGCGACGGGTGAGGATGCCGACGAGCTTCCCACGGCGCGATCCGTCGGCCGTCACCGGGAAGCCCGAGACGCCCTGCTCCGCCATCAGCTTCGCTGCGCGCGCCAACGTATCGGTCGGAGCAAGCGTCACGGGGTCGACTACGACGCCGTGCTCGGACCGCTTGACCTTCGCCACCTCGCGCGCTTGCACGTCGGGCGGCAGGTTCTTGTGAATGATGCCGATCCCGCCTTCCTGCGCCAGCGCCCGGGCGAGGTTCGACTCCGTCACGGTGTCCATCGGGGCCGAGACAAGCGGGATGTGCAGCGAGACGTTCCGCGTCAGCCGGGTGGCCGTGTCGGCGAGGTCCGGAGTCACCACGCTGTGCGCGGGAATCAACAGGACGTCGTCGAATGTGATCCCTTCGAGAATGATCTTGGCTTCCATCGCGGGATATTGCGGCCGATGGCCCGGGCAGTCAATACCCCGTCCGAAAACCGGGCGGAGGTTTCCGCGGACGCCGCTTTCTTGTACCTTGTACGACTCCCCCCGCGGTTCCCGTTGGAGGGAAGCCGTATCGACGAGCAGTCGTCCGCGGACACCCCGCGCGCAAGTCCAGTCAGGTCACCGTCAGCAGCTGAGGTTCCATGGCAGCAGTCCGAAACGAACTCCTCGTCCCCCTGTCGATCAAGCATCGCGGCACGACCGCCGGAGAGGGCAAGAAGGCGTGGATCTCGTGGCTTGAGGCGATCATTCGCGTCGAAGGCTCCGACTTGATCGTCAAGAGCGGTCTCCGCCCCCGCGTCCGCCACCGCGGCGTCCTCAAGGACCTCGACACCGACATGTGCTCGCCGGACCTGATGATGCAGCTCGCGAAGGACATCCTCGATCCGAACCAGCTCGACTACTTCGCGCGCCACGGCTCGATCGACTTCGCCTACGACTACCGCCGCGCCGGCGACGACGACGGCGCGACCTCGCGCCGCTTCCGCGTCAACCTCTTCATGGCCCGCGGCAACCCGTCGCTGGCGGCGCGTCTCATCACGAGCCAGATCAAGCGGTTCGAGGAGCTCTACCTCCCGCCGATCCTCGGCGACGTCTCCATGGCCGCGCAGGGCCTGATTCTCTTCTCCGGCGTCACCGGATCCGGCAAGTCGACGTCGATCGCCTCGATGCTCGACTACGTGAACCAGCGCAAGAAGGTGCACATCATCACGATCGAGGACCCGATCGAGTACATCTTCAACGACGCAAAGGCGACCATCAACCAGCGCGAGATCGGCATCGACGCCACCAACTTCAACGACGCGCTCCGCGCGCTCGTGCGCGAGAATCCGGACGTCGTGCTCGTCGGCGAAATGCGCGACTACGAGACCTTTGAGGCCGCCATCCGCGCGGCCGAGACCGGCCACCTCGTGTTCGGAACGATCCACGCGAGCTCCGCGTGGCAGACGTTCGGCCGCATCTACGACCTGTTCCCGGAGAACGAGCGCGACCAGATCCGCAAGCTTCTTGCGTACAACCTGCGCGCGATCATCTACCAGAAGCTGCTCCCGACGCTGCACGCGCACATCGCGCGCATTCCGGCGCTCGAGATCCTCATCAACACCCCAGCCGTGCAGAAGTACGTGCTCGAGGGGCGCGAGGGCGAACTGCTCGAACTCATCAAGCAGGGCCACGAGGAAGGCATGCTCGACTTCACGAGCGCGCTCGTGAAGCTCGTCGAGGACAACATGATTCACCAGCGGGTCGCCCTCGAGGCGACGCCGAAGCCGGAAGAACTCAAGATGCGCCTGAAGGGCATCGCCTGACACGCATCGCCCGACGAGGGCACGGTCCCCGCGCCGCACGGCGCGGCGGACGCCGAGGGACGCGCGCCACGCGCAGCCCTCGCACGACGACCGGGGAAAGGATCGACGGGAAGGCGCACGAGTAGGCGACCGAAGGTCGCAGGGCCATAGGGCCCGGAGCAACGCATGCAACACCTGATGTTCCCTGAAGCCGCAGTCATCCTCGCGAACGCTCCGTTCCTGATGAGCATCGCGAAGCCGCTTCTGGTCTTGATCGTGATGATCGCCTATTTGCGCTACGTCGCGCGCTTCGAGAACGACGCCCGCACCTACAACATGCCGGCGCTCGCCTGGAACTTCGCCCACATCGGGGCGGCCATCCTCGCGCTCGCCGCGATGATCCTGATCCCGATCTTCTGGGTCGGACTTCCGGTCGGAGTCCTCGTGCTCTCCGGATCGATGTTCGCCTACTGGAAGTTCCGCGACACGCGCGTTCCCGCGAGCCGGAAGTTCAAGTTCGGCGGCGACAAGCTCGCAGCTGCAGTGGCCCAGCGTAAGCAGGCCGCTGCGGACCGCTCGGCATCGCTCTCGTTCACGCGCAAGGACGGCGTGCGGGAACCAGTCCCGCAGAAAGAGGATCCTGCGCTCTCCATCTACATCGCACTCGAGCAGACGCTTGCCGGCCCGATCCTCGCGCGGGCAACCCGTCTCGACCTCGTGAGTGCACCAGGCGGAGTCGCCGTCTCCATGCTCGTCGACGGCGTGCGGACGAAGCGCGACCCCCTGCCGGCCGACGTCGGCAACGCTGCGATCGACCTCTTGAAGCGCATGTCCGGTCTCGACGTCAACGACCGCCGCCGCCGCCAGAGCGGCTCGTGCTTGGTCGCCGGCTCGGCGTCGAGCCAGCTCACCGTCACCTCGTTCGGCTCGTCGAGCGGCCAGACCATCCGCATCGACTTCGACCGCGAGAGCCAGCTCGGCAAGGCGGTCGACTCGATCGGCCTCGCCGCGCCGCAGCTCCAGGCGCTTCGCACGCTCGAAGAGCCGGGCAAGCGCGTCGGCGTGGTCATCCTGAGCGCGCCCCCCGGCAACGGACTCACGACGCTCGGCTTCGCGATGATCTCGCGGCACGACGCGTACACAAGCAACATCAAGACCCTCGAGCGCGAGCTCGTCTATCGCGTCGAAGGCGTCGAGCACAAGGCGTTTGCTCCGGAGCCCGGTGTCGATGACTACGCGTCCGCACTCACGAAGATCATCCGTCGCGACCCGGACGTCGTCCTCGCGACGGACATCTCGGAGCCGGGTAGCGCGAAGGCCGCCACACTCACCGGGCTCGAGCGTCCGCTCGTCTACGTCCAGATCCCCGCAGAGAGCCTCTCGGGTGCTGTGACGACCTGGATGCAGGCCGTTGGCGATCCCAAGCTCGCGACGAAGGGCCTTTCCGCCGTCGTGCATCAGCGAGTGATCCGCTGCCTCTGCCCCAACTGCAAGTCTCCCTTCACGCCGGCTCCCGAGCAGGCGAAGAAGCTGGGAATCCCACCTGGCAAGGAAGTCGAGCTCTTCCGCCCGAGCGGCAAGATCCAGGTGAAGAACCGCATCGAGGATTGCCCGGTCTGCCAAGGAACCGCGTATCTCGGACAGATCGGCATTTTCGAGGTGCTGATGCTCGACGCCGATGCGCGCAAGATGCTGGCGGACGGCGACTACCGCGGGGTCGTGGCGCGCGCGATCCGCGAGCAGCGGATGCTGCAGCTCCAGGAGGCGGCGCTCCTCAAGGTTCGCGAGGGAATCACAAGCCTCGAGGAAGTCCAGCGCGTCTTCGCCCCGAAGCAGGCGGCCGTGCCGAAGGCGGCAGCTGCGGCCGGCGCGACTCCGCCACCACCGCCGGTGCCGAAGTCCTGACCGCGCGCGTTCGTTCCGAGACCGACTGAGTTTCCAAGAAACCCGACCACGAGCCGCCGCGCATGCGCCTGGCTCGACCGACAGAAACAGTAGGAAACACCATGGACATCGCCTTCAACATCCTCGTGATCGGATTCATCCTCCTGATCGCGTACTGGTGGTTCAACCAAGGATTCTTCTCGGCATTCCTGCACTTCGTGTGCGTGCTCTGTGCCGGCGTGCTCGCATTCGCCTCGTGGGAGCCGCTCGCGAGCCTGCTCTTGTCGCAGAGCTGGGCGCAACCCTACGCCTACGGAATTGCGCTGCTGCTGCCCTTCGGCATCTACCTGCTTCTTCTGCGCATCGCCGCCGACAAGCTCGCGCCGGACAACCTCAACTTCCCGCAGTATGTCCACGTCGCGGGCGGCGGCGGCTTCGGTCTGCTCGCGGGCGTGCTGACCGTGGGCATCTCGCTCATCGGCATCGGCCACACGCATTCCTCGCTCGAACTCATGGGAATCAAGGGCATCATCCGCACCAACCGCGCGAAGGGTCAGCCGCAGTTCGACGCGCCTGGCCTTTGGGTCCCGGCGCATACGATCGCCGCCCGCACCTTCGGCTGGCTCTCCGAGGGCTCCATGTCGCCGAGCTTCTCGAATGCCACGCTGGCGTCGATGCGCCCGGAACTCGATGCCCAGGCGCTCTCGCTCTACCGCGACACGTTCGAGAAGAACGGCCGCCCGGCCCGCACCACCGCCGCGCCCGGCTCGATCCGCGTCAACCGCGCCATCCTGGTGTCCGACTATCTGAAGCCGAGCGGCGAACCCATGCGGGCGTTCGTGGTCGACCTGACCCTCGACGTCGGAGCCACCACGGAGTCGCAGGGATTCGCGCTCTCCGCCTCGCAGTTCCGCCTCATCGGAGCCGCAAACGGACTGGGGACGCCGGTTGGCTACCCCTTCGGCTGGTCGCAGCCGAACCCCAACGGCGGTCGCGACTTCTACATCTTCGACGACGCGACCAACTACGTCACCGGAACGCCGGGCGCGACTTCGATTGCGGTGACGGTCGTCTTCCCCGCCGACAAGTTCGTTCAGACCCCGAGCCACCTGATGGTGCAGGGCCTGCGCCTGCCGTTCCCGGCGATCGCGCAGGAGTCAGACGCGCAGGATGCGATGGCGATGATCACTGGCGGGCAGGCTCAGGTCGCGCCTCCGGAGATTCCTAGCAACATCCGCGAGATCAGCGCGAGCGACCTCGCCATGAACGACACCATTACGCCGGCCTCCGGCAACCTGAACAACATCGGCAGCATGTCGGTGAAGGACGAAAACTACCTGTTCACCGGCTCGCATGACTTCGAGCTTGGCGGGTTCGTCGGGCGCGGCGCACTGTCGGTGCGTGGCGTCTGGGCGCCGCCGAAGACGCGCATCGTGCGCCTGAACATCACCCGCGGCAACCGCAACTCGATCGACCTGTGGAACGACCGCAGCAAGGTGCGCGATCAGGCCGGCGAAGGCGCGGAGCTCGCCCTCGTCGACGACCTCGGTCGCCGCTACTACCCGATCGGCTTCATCCACGTCCAGAAAGCCGGCGACCAGCGCGTGAGCGTGAACCTCTCGCGCGACGGCGAGTTCCGGGCGCTCGACAGCTTCCCAAACCTTTCGAGCGCTGGCGCCGACGACATGTGGGCACTCTTCACGCCTCCGGTCGACCGGACCATCGTGGGAATCAAGCTCGGCGACAAGTGGGTCGCCCGCGCCAAGCTCAAGATCGTGGCGCCGAGCTGATCTCGGCAGCGCGATCGGCCCTCTCGGGCGCGCGTGCAATCTTCCTGTATTTGGGCGCATCCTTTGGGGTGCGCCCACTTTCATGGGGAGAATGGGCATGAGCGCCACGCGCCTCCGCACGGCACGCGGAAGGCGACTTTGGCGGGAGAGGAGCGTGCATCATGGGGGTTGGTGTTGAGCGCGTCCGCGGGAAAGCGACCCGTGGAACCGCGAGGCTGTCGCAGGTCACGGCCCGCGCGCTGTTGTGGCTGTCGCACGTCGTCCGCCATCTGCGGAGAGATGGCGTCGCTGTCGCGGTCGCGTTTCTGCTTCGTGGGGTGGGTGTCCTCGCGGACCGTGCACGGAGGGATCCGGGCGAACGCGCCGCGGAACGGTTCCTGCGGGCGCTTGGCTATCGCGTGGTCGCGCGAAACTGGCGCAGTCCGCGCGATCGGCGCGACGAGGCCGACCTTCTGGCGCGGAGCCCCGACGGCGGGAGCCTTGTGATCGTCGAGGTGAAGCGCGCCTCCGGCCCGTGGGATCCGCTTGGTCGGGTCGACAGCCGCAAGAAGGAAGTGCTCTGGCGGCTGCTGCTTGATCTTGAAGGAGCTGCCACCGGCGGCGTGCGCGATCCGCACGGCTATCCATGTGGTCTTCGGACCGTGCGGACGATCCGCGTCGACCTCATCGCGGTCGAAGGCGACGGTCGACACGCAGTCGTGCGGACCCACGTCGACGGAGTCCTTGAGCGTTCGGTCGCGACGAGACGTGGTTCACGCCCGACGTCAAGGTCACCGCCTTGACTCCACCCGTGGAGCGCTGGGTAGACGCGCATCCGCCAGACAGAACCTAGCGCAGATACCGGCTGACGGCGATCTCGATCAGCTTCGCTTCCATGCGGCCGAGGTCGTCGCTCGTCCAGCGGGTGCGGAGCGAGTTCAGGTAGCGATCGCGTTCGAAGAACTCGCGTCGCGACATGAGCTCCCTCTCGAGGCCGAGTTGCACGTCCATGTCGTAGAGCGAGCGCTTGGTGCCCTGTTCGATGGAGAGCACCGAGAGCCAGCTGACGAACTCGCGCTGCTCGATCGGCTCGCTCATGGCACCGACGGCGAGGCCGTCGATCCGCTGCTTGATCGCATCGGACAGCTGGAGGCCCTTCACGCCTTCGGGCGGAAGGCCGAACTGCTCCCAGAAGCCACCGTCCGCAACGCCAAGTTCACCTGCGATCGAGGGAAAGTCTTTCCCCTCCGCGATCCGCTTCCGTACGAGCTCGATGCGCTCGGCGTCCACGCTGGTGCTGAGCCGAATGCGGCCGATGCGGATCGTTGGCACCGGATTGAACTCGGCGAATCGCCGTTCATACTCCTGCAAGACGTCACGCCACGACACGATCACGCGGGGCGTGATTCGATCGCGCATGAGCTGACGCACGAGCACCTCGTCGCGCTGCTCCTGCATGAACTCCTCGAGCGACATCGCACCTTCGCCCTCAAGGCTCGCCTCGGCGGCGGCGCGGCTGCCGCCACGCTCTGCGATTGTTTCCTCCTGGAACGAGCGCAGCCACGCGAAGAGCCCCTCCTGCTGCTCAGGAGAGAGCTGCGATTCAGCCTCGGCGATCACGAGTTCGTTGTCGACGGTGCGGGCAAAGCGACGGCGCACGAGTTCGCGGAGGATCCGGTCGGCCTCGGCGCGATCGCGCGCCGCGACGAGCGCGATGATCTCGTCCTCGATCGGCTCGAAGAATTCGTCGGCGAAGAGCGGACGTCCGTTCAACTGGCCGACAAGACCCTCGATTGGCCATGACTCGCCGGGCCCGAGCGGTCGGGCCACGGGCTGCTTCGGAT
Source organism: Phycisphaerales bacterium (assembly GCA_044355685.1). Lineage (GTDB taxonomy): Bacteria > Planctomycetota > Phycisphaerae > Phycisphaerales > SM1A02 > QWPT01. The sequence goes on along the minus strand of JBIKXP010000058.1, from coordinate 6,240 downwards.
CGACGTCGACGCCTGGTGCCGTTTGCGCGCCTGTCGCGAGCACATCCGCCGATGCGGCGTCCGCCGGCTTCGCACCACCACTCGCGCCGGCATCGAGCGCGAAAGCATCAACGATCGACTCTCCCGACCGGGGGTCTTGGGTCCGAAGTTCGGCCGACGGCTGCGCGAAGTCGCGAAGCGAGATGTCCCGGCGCGCGGTCCCGGAATCGGAGGCGCAACCCGCGAGGGCTGCGATCGCGATCGGCGTGAGGACCCGAAGCGTGGTGAACATGGCCGGAATCGTACCGATCCTGCCACCCTTCGGGATCCACCGGCGCTATTCTCGCGCCATGAGCGACGAAACCCCGCGACTCCACATCGACTCGGACTGGAAGGCCCAGGCGCAAGCCGAGAAGGATCGGCTTGCCGCGAAGGAGGCCGCCCGTGAGGCGCAGGCCGCAGCAGGTCAGCCCGCCGAGGGTGAACTCCCGCCAGCCGACTTCCGGACGCTGGTGGCGAGCCTTGCAAGCCAGGCCATGATGGGTCTCGGTGCATACGGCGACCCACAGACGGGCCGCGTGGTGATCGATGTCGTCGGTGCGCAGTTCGCAATCGATCTCCTCGGAGTGCTTGAGGAGAAGACGAAGGGCAACCTGACCGAAGACGAGGCGGCTGAGCTTCGCGACGTCCTTGCGCGCCTGCGGGCGCGGTTTGTGCAGATCGCTCGGCTCGTGGCCGCCCAGATGCAGCGCGAGATGGGTGCCGGCGGCGAGGTCGGGCTCGACCCCGGAGCAGCCGCCGCGGGCGCCGCTCCTGCGAAGTCGGGGCCGGGCAAACTCATCATGCCGGATTGACCGCGAGGCGCGCGGCGTCACGTCCGTCTCCACGGTGTCGCCCGTGTCCACGTTCTGCGGCAAGCCGCGGCGAGATCTGCGCAGGTGCTCGAGGGAACTCGAAAGCGGCGTCGATTTTCTGCCATCGCCCACGGACGACCAGGCGCCCCCGCGACGCGCGAGGACGCGGCCGCACCATCGAACCGCATTCAGACCCGGAGATCTTCTATACTCTCCGACTCCCAAGAGCCCGGAGCCACACTGTGTCCGAATCGAGCGCCAGTCCCGTTGTCAAGCAGCCCTTCCTTGAGCGCCACTATCACCTGCTCCGGAGGCTGCACTCCCTGACCGGCGTCGTTCCCATCGGCGTCTTCCTCTTTCCACACCTCACGACGAATTCCTCCATCGTGTGGGGCGAAGTCTTCAACGCGAAGAAGTACGCGGACCTCGGTGCCGGCTCGGCGGGCGTGGCGACCTTTCAGCACGAGGTGAACTTCATTCACAACCTGCCGGCGCTGATCTTCATCGAGATCTTCGTGCTGTGGCTCCCGATCGCGTATCACGCGATCCTCGGCATCTACTTCGCCCAGAGCGGCAAGACGAACACCGATCGCTACGCCTATCAGGCGAACTGGCGCTACGCGTTCCAGCGGATCTCGGGCTACATCGGCGTGCTCTTCCTCTTCATGCACATCTCCAGCCTCCGTTGGGGCTGGGAGTACGGCGGCCTGATGCCGACGTTCGACCCGGACAACGCCGCGAGCTCGACGGCGATCCATCTTCAGGGCGGCATCTTCCCGTACTTCAACGCGATTTTCTATCTCGTGTGCGTACTCGCGCTCGTGTTCCACTTCGCGAACGGGCTCTGGACTGCCGCGATCACGTGGGGCCTGACCGTCAGCAAGCAGGCGCAGCAGCGATGGGGCTTCGTCTGCGCGGGCGTCGGCGTTGCGCTCGCAGGAGCTGGCGTCGCGGCGATCGTCGGATTCACCACGCTCGATGCATCCGCGGCTGAAGCTGTTGAGAACAAGATGCAGACGGAAGTTGCGGTGCTCTCGGCCCCACAACCTGCCGATACGTCGACGAAAGCCCAGTGACGAGCGAACGACGTTCGAGACCGACCGGCAGAAACTCTCAGGATTTCCAACCATGGCAGCCCCTTCCAAGCGTCGCGTGATCGTTGTCGGTGGTGGACTCGCTGGCCTCTCGGCCGCGGTGCGCATCGCCGAGGCCGGACTCCACGTCGATCTCTTCTCGATCGTTCCCGTGAAGCGCTCGCACTCGGTGTGCGCGCAGGGCGGCATCAACGCCTGCAACGAGATCGCGCGCCAGCAGGGATACTCGGAGCACGAGCACTTCGACGAGTCGATCTACGGCGGCGACTTCCTCGCCCACCAGCCTCCCGTCTACGAGATGGCGCACTGGGCCCCGCGCATCATCGATCTCCTCGACCGGATGGGAGTGCCCTTCAACCGGACCTTCGAGGGTCAGCGCGATCTCCGCCTCTTCGGCGGATCGCTCTACAAGCGCACCCACTTCGCCGGCGCGACCACGGGGCAACAGCTCATCTACGCCTTCGACGAGCAGGTGCGCCGCTACGAGAGCGAAGGCAAGGTCACGAAGTACGAGCACTGGGAGTTCCTTCGTCCCATCCTTGACGCCAGCGGAAGCTGCCAGGGAATCGTCGCGCAGGATCTCCGCTCGATGTCGATCCGGTCGTTCCCGGCCGACGCCGTGGTGATGGCGACCGGCGGCAACGGCCTCATCTTCGGCAAGAGCACCAACTCTGTCATGTGCACCGGCGGCGCCGCAAGCCGCTGCTACCAGCTCGGCGCGTGGTACGCCAACGGCGAGTTCATCCAGGTTCACCCGACCTCGATCCCCGGCTCGGACAAGCTGCGCCTCATGAGCGAGTCGGCTCGCGGCGAAGGCGGGCGCGTGTGGGTGCCGCGCCGCAAGGGCGACAACCGCGACCCGCGGCAGATCCCCGACGCGGAGCGCTATTACTTCCTCGAAGAGCGCTACCCGAAGTACGGCAACATCGTCCCGCGCGACATCGCAACCCGCGAGATCTTCGAGATCTGTGTGAAGGACGGCCTTGGTGTCGGCGGCGGCAACATGGTCTTCCTCGACCTCACCCATCTTGGCCGCGACTACTTGGAGCGCAAGCTCGGCGGCATCATCGAGATCTACCGGAAGTTCGTCGGCGACGATCCGGCGGAAGTGCCGATGAAGATCTTCCCTGGCGTCCACTACTCGATGGGCGGTCTCTGGACCACCTACTCGGCGAAGCCTGATGGGAAGGGCATGATCTACGGCGCGCCGAACTCGATGATGACGAGCATCGACGGGCTCTTCGCGTTTGGCGAGGTGAACTACCAGTATCACGGCGCGAACCGCCTCGGCGCGAACGCCCTGCTCTCGTGCATCTTCGACGGGCTCTTCTGCGGCGCTGGCGTCGCGAACTACGCGCGCGACCGCAAGAACCCAGCGGAATCGACCGAGGCATCGGTCTTTGCGAACAGCGAGAAGCTCGAGCAGGACAAGCAGCAGCGCCTCATCGACTCGAAGGGAACGGAGAATCCCTACGCGATCGCGAAGGAGATGGGCGACGAGATGACCGCCGCGAGCACCGTTGTCAAGAGCGCGGAGCGGCTCATGCAGGCGCGCGTCAAGCTTGCAGAACTGCGGGAGCGCTTCAAGCGAATCTCGCTCTCGGACACCGGGCTCTGGACGAATCAGAACCTCTCGTTCGCGCGCGCGACGGGCGACATGCTGATTCTCGCCGAGGCCATGATCGAAGGTGGACTCGAGCGCAAGGAGTCGCGCGGCAGCCATTTCCGCACCGACTACCAGCAGCGCGACGACGCGAACTTCATGAAGACGACGGTCGCCAAGTACGATCCGGAGAGTTCGCGCCCGTCGATCTCGTTTGAGGCATTCGATCAGCCGCTTGTGCAGCCCCGCGCGCGCACCTACGGCAAGGTCGGCGGCTGATCTCGGTCGGGTGTCTTTCGAGCGATCGAACTCGGCATCAGCGCGCGCAGCGCTTGGAAGCTCGCGCAGCGCTTGGGCCGGTGGCGTCTTGTACCAGCCACACTTCACGAGCCACCCTTCACGAGCCACCCTTCACGAGCCACCCTTGAGAAGGCTCAGAGCCGTCCAGACGGCTGAGACGCAGGCCGCAACCGCGAAGGGCCACCATCTGGCGGCGCGGCCGGCCATGGCCGCAGCCGCGACAGTCATGAACACCACCGTCAGCGGCTGCAGGTAGCGCTCGAAGCATTGGCTGTTCGCGGTCTGCGTGAACACCAAGCCAACGAAGGCAAGCAGCGCGAACGCGCCAATGCCCCTCGCTCGGATCCCATCAGCGGCCGTATCGCGGCTTCGCGCCCAAATGCGGAGGTACGCGGCGAGCGCGGCCGCCCCGATCGCCGCCATCGGCACCAGGAGCAGCGAACGGTCCGCGATTGCCGGGAACTTGGAGGCAATCGTCCAGAGCGTCCCGCCGAAGCGGACGTGGACGAGGTAGCTCGACGGAACCAGGCAGCACGCGATTCCGGCGAGTACGCCCGCGGCGACGACGCGCGCCGACAGCAACTCCCGGAGGAAGCCTGGTATCGCGAGAAACGCCGCACCGCCCCAGATCGAGACGAGTGCCAGCGCATACACCGGAGTGGCCGGGTTGCCGCCGCTGCCGTGGTAGCCCTGGAAGGACGGCGTCACGAGGCCGCCCCAGGTGACGACGAGCACCCCCACGAGGGTCGCGGCGGGCAGGATCGCGAGTGCGCCAGCGGCGAGTTGCGGGACGCGGGGCCATCGCCGCTCGGCACAGCCTCGTGCGACAAACGCCGCGCCGACGAACGCCGACGCATAGATCGAGATCTGCCGCACTCCGACCGCGAGCATCGCGAAGAGCGCCGCAACCGCGCCGTTCCGCACGGGGAGACGCGCGCACCCCGAGGCGATCGGCAACGCGCAGAGAAACGCACCGAGGATCAGTGCGTTCGCGAGATTGTCGGTCGCCAGAAAGACCGAGGGATTCACGGTGTAGGGCGAGAGCGCGAGAGTCGCGCCGGCAAGGAGTCCAGCCAGTCCGCCCATGAATCGAGCCACAAGCGCGGCGAACAGAGCCACGAACACGATGCCGATCGAGGCATTCACGAAGTGGAGCGCGAGGTCTCCGGCGCCGGCCCGCACCAGAAGCGCCATGACGAGGTGGTAACCGGGAGAAGTTGCCGACTGGTAGTCGCTGAGGACGGGCGCAGGGAACTCCGCGGCCATCGTATTGATCGTCGGCAGGTGGTAGTCCACCTGATCATTCCATGCGTATGTCCCCTTGATGCCGGCGACGATCGCAGCGCCGGCGACGAGTGCATGCAGCGCCCCGGCCGACACCGCGGCTGCCGCGATCTCGCGACGATCCAGCCCATTCGCGCTCATGAAGTCGCGGCTCCGCGCTGGTTCGAGAGGAACACCGAGTCGAGCACTTCCGCCGCCTGCGGCACGAATAGCACGACACCAAGGAGGCCCACGAACAGCAGGATCGCACTGAGCACGATTCCGTCGGAACGAAGCGCCTCAAGCGGACTATCCGAACTTCCGTCGTGGGCACGGCGCCAGAAGCGATGGATCGCGATCAGGACAAGCGGCGTGAGCAGCGCGAGCCCGGTGGCCCTCGCGCCAAAGAGCGACTGCGCGTGATCGCTCAGCGTGTACGAGAGGTACATGAGCGCCGTCATCACCGCCGAGATGCCAAGCAGCCACTCGAGCTCCGCGCGGCCTCGGTAGTCGGCCGATGGCTTCCACGCGCTTCCGGCACGCTCGGCCGAGACGAGATCGCACATCCGCTTGATGAAGCCGAGGTAGAGACAGAGGAAGAAGACGCAAAGAACCAGCCACACGCTGATGCGAACGTCGATCGCGACGGCGCCAGCGGCCGCGCGCAGCGCGAATCCCGTTGCGATCGTGGTCACATCGACCACGGGCATCCGCTTCAACTTGAGGTTGTAGAGCGCCTGGAGGACCCCGTAGAGGACCACCGCTCCAAGGAGTGCGTTCGAGAGGCTTGCGGCGAAGACGAGCGCGCCCACCTCGAGCACGACGCCGATCGCGATCGCCATCCCACGCGAAATCGCGCCCGACGCGACAGGCCTGCGCGACTTCACCGGGTGCTGACGGTCCTTCTCAGCATCGAGCGCGTCGTTGATCGCGTAGAAGCCGCTCGCCGCCAACGAGAACGCCGCGAACGCAAGCAGCGCATCGAGGCCGCGATCGAGGACCGCCGCGGCCGGCTCCGTTCGGACGGCGTTGGCCGCCCAGAAGACAAACGCGAGCAGAACGAAGGAGTTCTTCGTCCAGTCGCCCGGACGCATGAGTCGGAGGATTGCACGTGGGCTCGGCACGGTCTTCTCTATCGGCGGTTTCG